>JAZSCO010000184.1:0-4001 GCA_045602965.1 Acutalibacteraceae bacterium
ACCGCAAGCATCGTTGTTGCACAGCTCCTTTTCCTTGAGGGTCAGGATCCCGATAAGGATATCAGCCTTTATATCAACAGCCCCGGCGGTTCGGTTACTGCAGGCATGGCAATTTATGACACAATGCAGTATATCAAGTGCGATGTTTCAACAATCTGCATGGGTATGGCTGCATCAATGGGCGCATTCCTGCTTTCATCCGGTGCAAAGGGCAAGAGATTTGCTCTTCCCAACAGTGAAATTATGATTCACCAGCCCCTCGGCGGAGCAAGAGGTCAGGCAACCGAAATCAAGATTGTTGCAGACCACATTCTCAAAACAAGAGAAAAGCTCAACAGAATTCTTGCTGAAAATACAGGCAGAAGCATTGAAGAAATCGCCAGAGATACCGAAAGAGACAATTATCTCACAGCTCAGGAAGCTATGGAATACGGTCTTGTTGATAAGGTTATTGCACACAGATAAAGTGTGACAGTCAGTTTTAATTTAGTATAAATCACACAGGAGGCAAACTATGCCCAGAGATGATGATAAGAAGGTTTCATGTTCGTTTTGCTATAAAACACAGGGACAGGTTGAAAAGCTTATTGCAGGCCCCAATGTTTATATATGCAACGAATGTATTGACCTTTGCTGTTCAATAATTGAATCCGAGCCTTCGCATAAACACCGTTCGGTGGATTTGGAAACGCTTCCGAAGCCCGTTGAAATCAAGGCGAAACTTGATGAATACGTAATCGGTCAGGATGCTGCAAAGATTGCGCTCAGCGTTGCAGTTTATAATCACTATAAGAGAATTGAAAGCAAAGGTATTTCTGAAGTTGAGATTCAGAAGAGCAATATTCTTCTTCTCGGTCCTACAGGTGTCGGAAAAACTATGCTTGCACAGACACTTGCCAAGATTCTTGACGTGCCTTTTGCAATTGCAGACGCAACTACTCTTACTGAAGCCGGTTATGTAGGTGAAGACGTTGAAAATATTCTTCTCAGAATAATTCAGGCAGCTGATTTTGATATAGAAAGAGCTGAAAGAGGCATTATCTATGTTGATGAGATTGATAAAATCGCTCGCAAGAGTGAAAATCCGTCAATAACAAGAGATGTCAGCGGAGAAGGCGTTCAGCAGGCGCTTCTTAAGATTATTGAAGGAACGGTTGCGAATGTTCCTCCTCAGGGTGGCAGAAAACATCCTCAGCAGGAGTTTATTCAAATTGACACGTCCAATATTCTCTTTATTTGCGGCGGTGCATTTGACGGTATCGAAAAGATAATCGAAAAACGTTCTGAGGGATCAACTCTCGGTTTTGGTGCACAGATAAAGACAAAGGCGGATTCCGCAAAAGAAAATATCATGGATAAGGTTATTCAGCAGGATCTTGTCAAGTACGGACTTATTCCCGTGCTTGTCGGCAGAATGCCTGTTGTAACAACTCTCCGTGAGCTTGACAGAGATGCACTCATCAGAATACTTACAACTCCCAAGAATGCAATCGTAAAGCAGTATAAAGAGCTTTTTAAGCTTGATGATGTTGAGCTTGAATTTGACGAAACTGCTCTTGAAGCAATTGCAGATAAGGCTCTTGAAAAGAAAACGGGCGCAAGAGGACTTCGCTCTATTATTGAAGGTGTTCTTATGCCGGTTATGTATACTGTACCTTCCGACAGCACGGTTGAAAGAGTTTGCATAACTGCCGCTTGTGTTAACGAGGGCGCAACGCCTGTTATTGAGCGAAACCCTGAAAGAAAAAAAGTTAAAGTCAATACTCCGCCCAAGATTACAAAATCAGGAAAAGTTGGATAATTAAAAACGGACTGTTCATTTAGAACAGTCCGTTTTTTTAATCTCTTGTAACGGTTTTAACCCAGTTGAACCGATTGACTTTAACGAGGGCAACGGCACATTTGAGTACTTGGTCTGCCTTGAGGCATGCAAAGGTAACAACAACGGGGAATTTGAATACAAAGGCGCTCAATGCGCTCATGGGCAAAACAATCAGCCACATGAATATTATGTCATTTTTGAGTACAAACGAGGTTTCTCCACCGCCTGAAACAATTCCGCATAGCGCAGGAGCTTCATAAGCTGTGCCGATTATTGTTATTGATAACACCCATATAAACTGATTTGTAATATCAACTGTTTCGGGTGATGCATCATAAAAGTCTATGATAAGATTTTTGGTAAGAAGAAGGATTCCGCTTGATATAACACCGATCGCAAGAAATATAAGCTGAAGATTAATGCTTCTCTTTTTGATGATTTTCATTGGCTTGTTTTCACCGATAGTCTTGCCGATAAGCACGCAGGCAACGTTGCTCGATGCATAGCAGATAACTGTTGCGACCTGGAAAATCGTTGTTGCGATGCTGTTGGCGGCAATGGCGCTTTCGATGAGTCTGCCGATGATTGCACCCTGAATGCTCATTGCAATGCCCCATGAAACGCTGCTCATCATAAGAGGTAAGCCTGTTTTGAAATAGTCTTTTATCATTTGTTTATCGGTGACAAATAAATCTGTAATTTTCATTTTCAGCTTTTTGTCGATTAATAAAAGATAAACAACGGTAACAATAAATTCAATCAGTCTTGAAATAAGCGTTGCAAGTGCCGCGCCTCTGATACCCATTTCGGGTGCGCCGAATTCACCGTAAATGAGTGCATAGTTGAGAAGAATATTGATTGCAAATGATGAAAGTGAAACGTAGAATCCGATTTTTACTGTTTCAACGCTTCTTAAAATCGAAAGAATTATTGTTGAAAGCGTAAACATCAGATAGGTATGTTTGATGATGTCGAGATATTCAACTGCCTGTCCGATAACAGCTTCCTTATCGGTGAAAAGGCGGATAAGGGTTTCGGGTGCAACGGTTGCAAAGCTGAAAATTGTAACCGTGAAGATTATTCCAAGCCATATTGCGACAGCGGAAACTTTGTGGATGGGTTTCGTTTCTTTTTTGCCCCAATACTGTGAGGCGATAACTGCCATTCCCGAAGAAATGCCTGATGCCGCCATGTTGAGGAAAAACTGAATGTTGTTGCAGATTCCAACACCGCTGAGTGCAGTTTCGCTGTAAGCACCCATCATGACCGAATCTGCAAGGTTTACGCCGAATGCGATGAGATTCTGTCCGGCCATGGTCAGTGTCATGAGTATAAATGTTTTGTAAAAAAGCCTGTCTGATATTTTCTCTTTCATTTCTTTCTCCGTTTTCAAATTATATTAAAGTATATCACTCAAAAAAACGAAATACAAGAAAAATTAAGAATTTCTTAATAAAAGCATAAGAAATTAATTCTCGTATAGAAATATACGGCGTCAATCGGATGATATAATTCAAAAGGGGATTAAAAGATAAGGAGTTAAAAAATGAACGTTTATGATTTTGACAATACCATTTATAAAGGCGAATCGGGAGTCGATTTGTTCCTCTATTTTTTGAAGCGCGACCCGAAACTTATTGCAGCATTACCGTGGGCAATCAGCTGCATTACAAGATACAAGGCAACGAAGATGACTCTTGATGAGGCGCTTGATAAATATGCAGGAGTTATTGAAGGCTATGCCGCAAAGATTGACGATATAGAAGGAAATGTCAGCAAATTCTGGGATAAGAATATCAAAAAAATCAAACCGTTTTATTTTGAGCAGAGACAGGAAGACGATATTATCATTTCGGCTTGTGTTGATGTTGTGCTTGAAGAAATCTGCCGCAGAGTCGGCATAAAGAATTATGTCGGCTCGGAGGTGGACCTTGAAAAAAGAAAGCTTCTCAATTTCTGTTACCGAGAAAATAAAGTCAAAGTGTTCAAGGAGAAATTTCCCGATGCGGTAATTGATAATTTCTACACGGATTCATATAATGACCAGCCGATGATTGACCTTGCCAAGAACGCTTATCTTGTCAAAGGTGACAAGATAATAAAGATTAAATAAAACGAACCCTCCGTACATTTTACGGAGGGTTTTTTTAGCTTTCCTGCTGATATTTTTCAGCCTGAA
>JAZSCO010000185.1:0-26239 GCA_045602965.1 Acutalibacteraceae bacterium
GTAACCGAAGAACAGAAAGAGAAAATTTTATCATATATCTCCGACATTCAATATTCCGAAGCTGTTGATTATCAGACAATGTACGGCAGCAATTATATTGTGAAATTAAATTATGCAGACGGTTCTTCTGCTGAAATTGTATTTATGGATAAGTATTTTTATATTTACAATTCAGACGAACAAAGTATTTATTATGCCGATGAAACCGATAATTCAGTAAATTTGGCATATTACATAGTGGATTTGATTTCATAATGTTTTCATAGTAATTGATGAGGTGAAACATAATGAAAAAAGTTTTATCATAACAATCACTTTTTAAAAATAACCGGTAGGCAACATCTTTTGCGATGTTACCTGCCGGTTTTGCTTCTTGTTAAGTTTTATTGTTATTTAAAATATACCCGGAAGTACCTGTGCAATAATTATTCCTGCGCCAAATGACACAGCGTTTGCAATAAGAGCATAAAGCCAATAGAACCATTTTTGTTTCGGTTTCTCGCTGCTCTTTTTCAGAATTCTGCTATACATCGTTGCTTCGATAACGAATACTACAATTTCTAAGAGAACATAGAAAACAACGAATGCTAATTCACCCGAATGATAGTTAATGATATTCAAAAGAACATTCAGAAGAATTTGCGTTGCGGCATTTATCCCAATGAGCAATAAGAGCTGATTCTTTTTTCCGAATCCGAAGATTAGGGCGACAAACATTTCTATTGCTATGGTTATAAGAATACGGGCAATAAGTGAAATCATTTCCACACAGTAATTATAAGAACGGTAAGCTTCAATTCGTTCATCCGTACTTAGTGCCTCATTATAGTTTACAGAACCGATATTGACACCGTTCATATCAACAGTGTAATAAGTGTCAAAAGCATATTTTTCATAAATTCCGCTGACAACAAAAGTTTCTGTTTCGGGATAATAGAGCAGAATCTTAAAGGAATTCGGAGGATACATTCTTATTAATAATAAATTTCAAAAGATTAACTAACTGAAACTATTTCGATTACAGTAAGAACGATTGTAAATAACCTTTAAAATAAGAAACTGAAAAATCGTCACAAAATCCGTCACAAATTGTACCGTTTAAATCCCCTTAAGCCCTGCAAAACCCGTTTTAACATAAAAAAACCAGATATTTCAAAAAGCGGTAAAACCGTTGAAATATCTGGTGTTTCGGTTTGGTGCGGATAACAGGACTTGAACCTGCACGAACTTGCGCCCATTAGAACCTGAATCTAACGCGTCTGCCAATTCCGCCATATCCGCATAAAGCAAAAGAGGACTCCTTGCGGAATCCTCTCTGGTGCGAGAGACGGGACTTGAACCCGTACGGGATTACCACACGCCCCTCAAACGTGCGCGTCTGCCGATTCCGCCACTCTCGCATATCCGATCTTGTTCGCTCGGAACGTTGCTTATTATAGCAAAGTAAAATCATAATGTCAAGCTTTTTTTGAAAAATTTTTAAATAATTTTTTCATCATTTTCAAGGTGCCTTTTTATTCCTTTTTAAGAATTTTATTTATTGATTTTTTCACGGTATATTTAATTTGTTTTTTGTTCATTCCGTAAGAAAAACCGATTCGGCAATTGCTCTGAAAACAGGTGCACAACTCACCGAACCTCCTTCCTCATTTTCTTTCATAATAACCACTGCATATCGGGGATTTTCCGAAGGAAAATATCCCGCAAACCACGAGTTGTAGATCTCTTTTCCGTTTTCGGTTTTACCCATCTGCGCCGTTGCGGTTTTACCCGATACCGATACAAATTCACTTCCTGCCCTTTTGCCGATTCCGCTCAAAACCACGCTTCTCAGATATTTCTTCAGCGATGCGGCCGTACTTTCCGAAATAATTGCAGATTTATTATTATATCTCCCGATTTTAATATATTCTCCCTCGGAATTCACCTCACCCTCAACAAGATATGGATTCACAATAACACCGTCATTTGCAATCGTTGCAATCATTTTGCAAATCTGAACGGGAGTTGCGAGAAGCGCACCCTGACCGAAAGACAAATTCGCAAGCGCCGCCTTTGAGTCAATCTCCGTCACTTCCGGAAGATACCCTGATGACGTTTTTATTCCGTCGGCAAGTTCAATTGATTCCCCGAAACCGAATTTTTCTGCTGTTTCAATTATATTTTCTGCTCCTGTCTCTGTTGCAAGAGCAATAAAATATGTGTTGCATGAATTTGCAAGCGCACCCTCCATATCAAGAATTCCGTGACCGCTTTTTTTATGACAATTGAATGTCACTCCGTTTAACACTACATTTCCCTTGCAATTATATTTAAAATCCCCTCTCACACCGTTTTCAAGTGCGGAAGCGGCAACAACGGGTTTGAAAACGGAACCGACGCTGAATGTCAGAAAAGCTCTGTTAATAAGCGGAGATTTTTCGTCATTGAGTGCAGAAACAATATCATTCCTGTCAAATGCAGGTCTTGACACACAGGCTCTTATAGCACCGCTTTCAATTTCGATAACAACTGCCGCTGCACAGTCATCGCCTGATTTATCAAGCGCAAGCTCCGTTATCTCCTGAATATCCTTATCGATTGTCAGAACAACTCCCGTTTTGGGAATTTCATTGTTTCCGACAACGATTTTTTCACCCAGAAGTACTCTTCCGTTTGCATCTGCAGAAAACTTCACTTCATATCTTTTGGTTGCACCTGAAAGAAAATCGTCATATGCCTTTTCAATTCCGCAGACCCCGTTATTTGCACCGTCAAGATAGCCGATAAGGTGGCACGCAAAAGCACTGTTTCCGTAACGTTTCGGAACGTATACCGTTTTAACATCTTCAAAGTCCTCAACAGCTTTTTCTGACTTCACAACAACAGGTTTGCCTTTTGACATTCTTTCTTTCACCGACTCAAAAACCTCGGGAATCAAAACTTCTTTCAGAATTGTAACAGCTCTGCCTGAAGGCTTGGCAGCGATATATATTTCATTTTCCGCATTTGTAATAGGACGCAGTTCGCAATCATAAATTGTTCCTTTAAGCGTTGTTATTTCAATTGATTTCGCCGAAACCGACTTGCCCGCCTGAACTGTTTTTGTTGATATATCAAAAATTCTTATGCTGAGCCCGATCATCGCAAGAAAAAACAACAAAAACACAGCATTTGCTCTTTTGTGCAAAATAATCACTCCCTGCAGATATTTTTCCACAGGGAGTGCAATTTATTAAACGTTGAAACGGAAAAGAACAACGTCGCCGTCTTTCATCACATATTCTTTGCCTTCGCTTCGAACAAGACCCTTTTCTTTTGCAGCTGCAAGCGAACCGAGTTCAATAAGGTCTTCATAAGTGATAACTTCCGCTCTGATAAAGCCTCTTTCAAAGTCGCTGTGAATCTTACCTGCTGCCTGAGGCGCTTTCGTACCGTTTGTGATAGTCCATGCTCTGACTTCAGGCTGACCTGCGGTAAGATAAGAAATAAGTCCGAGAAGCGCATAGCTCTTTTTAACAAGAAGGTCAAGACCGCCTGATTCTACACCGAGTTCTTCAAGGAACATTTCTTTTTCTTCCTTCTCAAGAGACGCAATCTGAGCTTCAAGCTCTGCGCAAATGGGAAGAACTTCGCTGCCCTCTGCCTCGGCAATTTCACATACTTTCTTATAATGCGCGTTGGAATCAAGACCGCCTGCGAAATCATCCTCACTCATATTACAGGCATAGATAACGGGTTTTGCCGTAAGAAGTGCGATTTCGGAAAGCCATGCTTTTTCGTTTTCGTCACATTCAAGATTTCTTGCGGGAACATTATCCTCAAGACCCTGCTGAAGTCTTTTAAGGAATTCAAGCTCGGATGCGAGAGTCTTATCCCCCTTAAGAGCCTTTGTTACGCGGTCAATTCTGCGTTCAACCATTTCAATATCGGAAAGAATAAGCTCAAGATTAATTGTTTCAATATCTCTTTCGGGATCAATTGTAGCATCAACATGAACAATATCGTCATCTTCAAAGCAACGGACAACATGAATAATTGCATCAACCTCACGGATATGTGAGAGGAATTTATTTCCGAGACCCTCACCCTTCGATGCACCTCTTACAAGGCCTGCAATATCAACAAATTCAATGAACGCAGGGGTGATTTTTACGGGATTATAAAGCTCTGCAAGCTTATCAAGCCTTTCATCAGGCACGGAAACAACGCCTACATTGGGTTCGATTGTGCAGAAAGCATAGTTTGCAGATTGAGCGCCTGCGTTCGTTATTGCATTAAAAAGCGTGCTCTTGCCGACATTGGGCAGACCGACAATACCAAGTTTCATATATCTTCATTCTCCTTTGATTTTTCATTGATTTTGTAATTATATCACAGAATAATTGTTTTCACAAGGCAATATGTAAATTTATCTTCAAAAGTTTTTTCTCTTATTCTGATTATATTATCTTACAAAAACCGTTGATTCGTCAGTTGATTTATGATAAAATCAAAGCAAAAAACGGAGATGATAAATAAGTATGAAAAAAAGCAAAAGAAAAAGCATTGCAGAGTTTGCTGTAACAACCGTTTTTCTCGGACTCCTTGTTTATTCGGCATACTCTCTCTGGTACATATTCTACGGTAAAGACAGCGGTTTTGATGTTCATCTTTACACTGTTCTTTCAGGTTCGGCGTTAGGCTGGTTTATGATAATGTTTGTTCAGTCCGTTTTCAAAAACGCAGGATGGGTTATAAAACCGATTATATTCCTTGCAGGTAACGGTCTTTTTCAGGGTCTTATCTGGGGCTTTAACAACAAAATCAACGCAGCATGCATAGACAACGGTATTGTTATTATCAAAACATTCACCGTTGTTTTCGGACTTTCCGCTATCCTTCTTCTCACAGCGTTTGTTCTGAGAGCAAAAAGCTTTCATAAAATCGCAAACATAATCTTTGCAATTATTTATTTTGTTGTTTCATGCGGCGGAGTTTGTGTTTTTAACAAGGACAATATTATGGCTCTTGATTATAAAAAGAATATTTCTTTCGGCACGGTAAGTGCTGAAGAAATGAATATCACCGCAGAAGAAAAGAACCGCGCTTCGCAGTGGTTCAACGATAATTTCTTCGGTGAAAACGATGAATATCCTTTTACATTCAAGGTTGACGGCAAAGAATTCAACCCCGATGAATGGGAAATGCAGTTAACGGAAGCCCCTGAAGCTGTTTACCGTAACGGTCGGACTGAATATCTGATATTGACAAACAAAGAAAACAAGCTTGAAGTTACAGTTGAAGCAACGGTTTTTGAGGAAAATGCAACCTGCCAATGGACTGTTTATATCAAAAATACAAGTACGGGTAATTCGGGTGTCATCAGCGATTTTTATGCCCTTGATTCATCTTTTGAAACAGGCAACTCCGAGATTTATTACTCAATAGGCAGCGATACGGCCGCAAGCGATTTCTCTCTTATTAAAAAGAATCTTTCCAACATTAAAAAAACCTTTTCCGCTACCGAGGGCAAACCCACCGAAAAATATCTGCCTTATTTCAACATAAGCGGTGAAAACGGCGGATTTATTCTCGGAATCGGATGGACAGGTCAATGGAATTCCTCACTTTCCGAAAAAGACGGCACTACCGATATAACTGTAAAACAGGAGCATTTCGAAGCCTATCTTCTTCCGGGAGAAGAAGTACGCTCTCCTCTTGTTTCAATCAGTTTCTATGAAAACTCAAATCCGCTCAAAGGTTTCAACATTTTCAGAAAATGGATTACCGACAGTGTATATCCCGAAAATGTAACTCAGAATGTTTATACCGTTATGGAAGTTGCAGGTCCTGCGTCAACAAGAACATCCGATGAAATAATTGAAATTCTTAACGGCATAGACAATTCCGTTTATGAACAGACAGATGCATTCTGGATGGATGCCGGTTGGTATGAATACAACGAAGGTTGGTATGACGGAGTCGGAAACTGGACAGTTGACAAATCCAGATATGACAACGGAATATCAGAGCTTTCCGGCTATGCCGCCCAAAAGGGTCTGGGTCACGTTTTATGGTATGAACCCGAAAGAGTTTATCCCGGAACACAGTTCCATAACATCGGTTTACAGCACGAAGGATGGCTGATAGACGGCAACGGTGACAACATTATGTGGAATCTCGCAAATGAAGAAGCTTTTGCCTATTATTGCAATTATCTGCTCAATTCGATGAAGGAAAACGGTGTCACAATCTACCGTCAGGATTTCAACTTTGCTCCCCTGGAATACTGGCAGAATGCAGACAAAGATTTTTATAACGGAAGAACCGGTATATGCGAAAACCATTATGTCACCAATCTTTACAGATTCCTTGATTATCTCTGCGAAAACATTGACGGACTTATTATTGACAACTGTGCATCCGGCGGCAAAAGGCTTGACCTTGAAATGACATATCGCAGTATTCCGTTCTGGAGAAGCGATTACAACTGCGCCGTTCATTATAATCTTTTTGAAGCAACTCAGTCTCAAACTTACGGTCTTTCGTTCTGGCTTCCCATTTCGGGAACAGCTCTCAATATGCAGAGCGAATACTCCTCAAGGTCAGCAGCCATACCTCTTATGCTCATGGATTTCTATTCCAACACCCATCCCGATTTCAGTTTCTACAAAGAGCAAAGAGAATTAATGACAGGCAGATATTACCCTCTTGATTTCGGCAGCTTTGACCAAAACAAGATGCACGCAATGCAGTATTCAACCGATGACGGCCTTGCAGGCACGGCACTTATCTACAAAAGAGCTGAGGTAACCGACAAAGATTATACAGTTAAATTCAACGGTCTTGTTGCTTCAAAAACATACACTGTTTATGACATCGACAACCCCGAAAAGATTTACACCGTGACAGGCGACAAACTCATGAACGAAGGAATGACGATAGACCTCCCCAACGGCGAAAAAGCTATTTTCCTTATGTATACTGCCCAATAAACAGCGTACACTCCTTACCGCCATATGGCTGTGAGGAGTGTTTTTATTTGAAAATATTATATAATTTTAAAAATACAGTTTACAATAACAACTGTTTTGTTGTATTATTAATATGTATAATTATATTCAAGAGGTATAGTATGGAGCATTCGCAGTTTCTCAGGTCTGAAATGATTCTCGGCGAAAATTCAACAGAAAACCTTTCCCGAAAAAAAGTTATTCTTTTCGGGTTGGGCGGTGTCGGCTCATACACGGCAGAGGCGCTTGCAAGAGCCGGTGTCGGAAAGCTGACAATAGTTGACAACGATGAGGTTTCTCAAACAAATATCAACCGTCAGCTTTGTGCACTTCATTCAACTGTCGGCAAACCGAAAGTTGACGTTGTCAAAGAACGAATTCTCGATATCAATCCCGACTGCGAAGTTACTGCTCTGTGTAAATTCTATCTGCCCGAAAACGCCGATGAATTCAACCTCGGGAGCTATGACTATATAGCCGATGCAATAGATACCGTCAGCGCAAAAATTGATCTGGCTGTAAAGTCGCAAGCATTGAATATTCCGATGATATCTTGTATGGGTACGGGAAACAAGCTTGACCCTTCACAGTTTACCGTTTCCGATATATACAAAACAAGCGGATGCCCTCTGTGCAGAGTTATGAGGACAGAGCTTAAAAAAAGAGGAATAAAAAAGCTGAATGTTGTCTGGTCTGCGGAAATACCCGTAAAACCGTCACAGACAACAGAGGATACAGGCAAAAGACAGACACCGGGCAGCCTTCCTTTTGTGCCTCCCGTTGCCGGAATGATTATGGCAGGAAAAATTATTCTTGATCTAACAAGGTGAACAATATGAAAAAATTCGCTGTTTTAATATTGATAGCATCGCTTATCATAACCGCACTTTCAGGTTGCGATAATATAAAATCCGTTATTGACGATGAGCCTGTAGGTGTTTCCAACATAAGCGATAAAAAGGAAAGCACTCTCAAGCTTGCATATTCAAAAGCCGATATGCTTGACCCGTTTACTTCTTCCATGTCTGCAAATCTTCAGATTATGAGTCTTATTTATGACGGTCTTTATAAGCTCAACGAAAACTATGAGCCTATTCCCGTTATAGCAAAAAGTTCCATTGTCAGCGGCACAACAGTTAATGTTACCCTTGGCTCTGCCGTTTTTTCCGACGGTACACCCATAACCCCGGCTGACGTTATTTATTCATTTGAACAGGCAAGATATTCTCCGAATTACAGCACAAGACTGCGCAATTTCCTTCAGGCAAATATTTCTTCGGCAAATATGCTTATCTTCACTCTTGAAACGCCTGATCCCTATGCACTTTCGTGCCTTAATTTCCCAATCGTCAAAAACGGTTCGGAAGGCGAGCTTCCCATCGGCTCGGGAAGATATATCCCTCAGATATCGGGTGAATCAACCTATCTTGTTGTAAACTCCAAAAAATCGAATTTCAATCCCGCAATCAAAACTATAATGCTTGTTCCCGTGCGTGACAGCAGTTCGATTGAAAGCAGTCTTGAAATCGGAAACACGGGATTCTATTATAATGACCTTTCAAGCGGAAGTTATCTGAGAATCAATGCCAAAACCGCTGATATGGGAATTAATAACTTTGTTTATCTCGGATTCAACAGTGAAAGCGAAATATTCTCTGATGCTAATCTGCGTCAGGCTGTAAATCTTGCGATCAACAAAAATGAAATTGCAATCACAGCTTTTCAGGGACACGCAAGAGTTGCTTATTCCCCTTTCAATCCCGATTGGTATGCACTTTCATCCAAGGACCTTGTGATTCCCATGGATCTGACAAAAGCGGAAGAGTATATTGCTCAATCCGAGACTGATATTTCATCAAGAGAAATTTCTCTGCTTGTTAATAAAGATAATCAGTTCAAGCTCGAAACGGCAGAATTCATCAAAGGATATCTTGAAAACATCGGATTCAGAATTAATCTTAAGGCATATGAATCGGACTATTATCTTGATGCCGTTAAAATCGGTTCTTACGATATGTATATCGGCGAAGTCCGTCTTTCTCCCAACATGGATTTATTCCCGATTTTTGCAGGAGATGTAAGTTTCGGCATCAACCCGATGTGTTCATCTGCCGAAAGGTATAATCAGCATCTCAACGGTAAATGCGAGCTTATGGATTTCGTAAATACATTCAACGAAGATTTACCGCTTATACCTCTTTGTTACAGAAACGCCGCTGCTTCATACACAAATTCAATGCAAGGCGAATTCAAATCGTGCGACAGCGATGTTTTTTATAATATCGAAGAATGGAGTTTCAGATAAAAGGAATTATAGGGAAATAAAACGGCATAATATATTCATAATTTCTGAAAGAGGATGAATATATGATTACTGCCGAAGTACTGAAAAAAGCCATTATTTCCGCTGCTGAAAACATTAAAAAGCATTCGGAAGAGGTTAATGAAATCAATGTTTTCCCTGTACCCGACGGTGATACGGGAACAAATCTGGCGTTAACTCTTTCCGGATGCGCAAAAGCTATTTCCGATTGCACAGATACGAAAGTCGGTGAGCTTGCAGATAAAGCAGCAGGAGCTCTTCTGAGAAGTGCAAGAGGCAATTCGGGCGTTATCTTTTCCCTTATTTTTAAAGGCTTTTCGGAAAGCATTAAAAATCTCAATGAGATAGATGCCCTTTCTCTTGCAAAAGCTCTCGAAGCAGGAAGCAACGAAGCTTATGCATCAATAGAAAAACCTACAGAAGGAACAATGCTTACCGTTATCCGTCTTGCGGCTGCGAAAGCATCGGTTGCAGCGGCAAACGGTTGCACAGCTGAAGAAACATTCAGGCAGGCATTATCAGGTGCCGAAGCTTCCTTAAAAGCAACAACCAATCTGCTTCCGACGCTCAAAAAGCATGGCGTTGTTGACGCAGGTGCACAGGGTCTTATTCATATTATGCGCGGTATGCTGGGCGTTGAAAACAGCATTACAACACGCCCTGTAAAAGCTAAAATAAACAATTCTGAAAACAGATTAAAATATATCTACTGCACGGAGTTTCTGATAAATCCCCGTAATCGTCTCAGTATCATATCGCTGCGTAACACGTTATCGGATATAGGTGACTGCACAACGGTTGCAGAACATTCGGGAATAATCAAAATTCATATTCATACCAACAACCCCGACAAAGCTCTGGCTACGGGACTTCATCACGGTGAACTTTCCGACATCAAAATTGACAACATGAGAATTCAATCGGAGTAAATTATGGAACTTTATTCAAGTATCAAATACCTCAAAGGCGTGGGTGAGAAAAGAGCCGCCTTGCTCGGCAAGCTCGGAATCTGCACTCTTTGGGATTTACTGACTTTTTATCCTCGTATATATGAGGATTGGAGTAACATTCTTTCCATAAAAGATGCTCCTCTTGATGAAAATGTCTGCATAAGAGCAATCGTCGGAATGAAATACCGTGAACACAAAATCCGCAAAGGAATGACTCTTTATAAAACAGAAATCACTGACGGTGAAAGTCTTATTGACGTAACTTTTTTCAACAGTAAATATGCTGCAGAAAAATTGGAACAGGGAAAAGAATATCTCTTTTTCGGAAAGATAACAGGCAAAGGCTATTACCGACAGATGAATTCCCCCGACTTTACGGAATTTGAGGGCGACGGAAAAATGCGTCCCGTATATCCTCAAACGGCAGGAATGAATTCAAAAGCTATCGAAAAGCTGGTTAAAACTGCGTTTGAAGTTTGCGGCGAAATTCCCGACCCTATTCCTCAGGATATCAGAGAAAGCTATTGTCTTATGGATATTAAATCCGCACTCCGAAACATTCATTTCCCCGAAAGTGAGGATTTGCTTTCCGAAGCACGCAGAAGACTTATTTTCGAAGAACTGTTCTTGCTGGAACTAGGTTTGCTCCGTCTCAAATCAAAATCACGCCGTTCAAACGCAATACCAATGCAGGCTGATTACAGCGAAGAATTCTTTTCGCTTCTCCCGTTTGAACTGACAAACGCACAAAAACGTGCTGTATCTCAATCGGTTGATGACATGATGAAAGATATTCCCATGAACCGACTTCTTCAGGGTGACGTCGGTTCAGGTAAAACAGCGGTCAGTGCCGCTTTGATATACAATTGCGCCAAAAACGGTTTTCAGAGTGCGTTGATGGCACCGACGGAAGTTCTTGCCATGCAGCATTATAAAACTCTTGCAAAAATGTTTGAGAATACAGATATATCAATCGCTCTGCTCACAGGCTCAACCCCTGCAGCAGAAAAGAAAAAAATAAAAGAATCTCTCAGAAACGGAGAAATCAGCCTTGCGGTCGGCACTCATGCACTGATTCAAAAAGATGTTGAATTTCAAAATCTTGCTCTTGCCGTTACAGATGAACAGCACCGTTTCGGAGTTAATCAAAGAGGTTCTTTATCTTCAAAAGGCATTAATCCTCATACCCTTGTTATGTCTGCAACTCCAATCCCGAGAACACTTGCTCTGATTATTTACGGAGACCTTGATTTAAGCATACTCGATGAACTTCCTAAAGGAAGACAAAAGGTTGAAACATATCTTGTCAATTCCGAAATCCGCGAACGCGCATACGGATATGTCAAAAAACATCTTTGCAACGGTCAGCAGGGTTACATAGTTTGTGCACTCGTTGCAGAAAATGAAGAATCAGAGCTTACCGCAGCAACAGAGCTTCACCAAAATCTGTCAGAAGGATTTTTCAAAGGTTTCAGCGTAGGTCTTCTTCACGGAAAAATGAAACCGGCCGAGAAAAAAGCCGTTATGGATTCTTTTGTATCGGGAAAAACGCAGCTTCTTGTTTCAACAACGGTCATTGAAGTCGGCATAGACGTTCCGAATGCCGTTATTATGGTTATTGAAAACGCAGAAAGATTCGGCCTTTCCCAGCTTCATCAGCTCAGAGGAAGAATAGGCAGAGGAACAGAAAAATCAACCTGCATAATGATTTCCGACGCTCAGAACGAAGAAACAGAACACAGACTGAAAATTCTCGCTTCAACAACAGATGGTTTTAAAATTGCCGACGAAGATTTGAAACTGAGAGGACCCGGCGACTTTTTCGGTTCACGTCAGCACGGTTTGCCGGAACTCAAAATTGCAAACATGATGACAGACGGTGAAGCTATAAGAGAAACTCATTCCGCAGCAGAAAATCTGCTCAAAAAAAATCCCGCCCTTGAGGGCGAGAATTATAAATTATTGCGCAATGCCGTTAACCGACTTTTTTCAGGCGGAATTTCAATGAACTGAACCTGCGCGTGCCTTTTCAATTTCTTCTTTGTCGTACGGAATAATCTTATATTCGTTTGATTCGGAATCAACCATTGTTATTGGAAGCTCGGGAAGAATCTCATGAATTCTTGCAATAAAACCGCTGCTTCCTTCTGCAGGGAAACCTGTTACAAGAGTTGAAGCATTATTCTTCTTTGCAGCAACAGCAACAACAAGTGCGGGACTGTCATTGAAATAAACATTCATTGATGCATTATATTTCTGGGCGCAAGCAAAAAGATTTTCAAGCACTCCCCCATCGTTGGCATTCATTCCGCTGCTTTCACGAAAAACGCTTATAACAGAAAGCGGAAGATTTTCTTCTTTGGCAATCCTTGCACCTGCTTCAATAAGTCTTGAGCATGATTCCTGCTGTGTAACACAAACCATAACATGCGGATGTTTTATGTTCTTTTTCAAACCGTTCATTCCTTTCTGCAAAATATATATCGATATTAAACTTTTTGTCCGTATATATAATACTATATTTATATTGACAATATGATAAATCTGAATGTACAAACTGTTAATTTTTTTAAGGAGGTAGCCGTATGAGCGGTAACTCATATTTTCTCGGTGTTGACGGCGGAGGAAGCAAAACAACCGCTGTTGTTTTCAACGAAAAAGGCGAATTTATATGCAGCGCTTGCGGAGAAAGTATTAATTACTATTCTGTCGGCATTGATTTCGCACGTCTTGCCATGAAAAACATAATTGACAATCTTGATATAAAATCATTCCGTTGCGCAGTTATCGGAATGTCGGCACTTAATGAAAGAGCTGACGAAAATGAAACCGAGAAATTCTGCTCAGGTATAATTAACAGCGAATGCATTATTATGGATTCGGATTTATTTGTTGCTCTTGAAGCGATGGATATTCAGGGCGAATGCGCAGCGATAATAAGCGGCACGGGTTCAATGGCTGTTTGCAGAAATTCCGATGGCAGCATCAGTCATACAGGCGGCTGGGGATACATTCTCGGAGATGAAGGCAGCGGCTACTCCATAGGTCTTTGCGGAATAAAGGCAGCAATAAGAGCCGCAGAAAACTGCGGACCCGCAACTGAACTTCTTGCCGAATGTCTTGATTATTTTGCTATCGATAATATATATGACCTGATTGACTTGTACTATGAAAAAAAGGTCAGCCGAAAAAAAACAGCAGGTTTCGCAAAAGCACTTTGTAAATGTTGCGAAAACGGTGATCCCGTTGCCAAAATAATTCTTGAAGATGAAGCAGATTTGCTCTCAAAAACTGCTCTTGGGCTTCTCAAAAACAAGAACAAAGAAATTCCCATCGGTCTTTGGGGAGGAATTTTTCAGAATAATTTGTTTTTCAGAAATAAATTCACTGAAATTATAAAACAAAACAAATTCAACAATGTAAAGCTCATAGACTTTACACCTGAAGTTGGTGCAATCTTTGCAGGTTATAAAACTTCAGGCATTGAAATCGTTGATAATATTAAGAATAATATAAAAGATACTTATATAAGCACGCTTGTGTAAAGCTGTTCAGCTTTACAAATACAACATACGAGGTACCCCTATTGAACATAAAAAAAACAGCAATAATCGGTATTCTTGCAGCAATAATCTGCATTTTTGCACCTTTTTCTGTCCCCGTTGGCGCAATTCCGATTTCACTCTCCACCTTTGCAATTTACATTGTTTCCTGCTCTGTTAACAAGAAGTATTCTCTTCCCGCAATTGCCATTTATATTCTGATAGGCGCTGTCGGTCTTCCTGTTTTTTCTTCTTTTGCCGGAGGTTTGCAAATTATTTCAGGTTATACGGGCGGTTACATTATCGGATATATTCCCTGCGCTTTTATCATAGGAATGCTGACCGACAAATATGAAAACAATAAAATTATTTATCCCGTAAGCATGGTTACAGGCACAGCAATATGTTATCTGTGCGGTACACTTTGGTATATGTACAGAGCTGAATGCGAATTTTCTCAGGCTGTCACTATTTGCATTATACCGTTTATTATTGGCGACATCATAAAAATCATTGCCGCTTCATGCATCGGAATCACACTGAAAAAACGAATTGAAAAGATTATTAAATAAAAGGAGATATCGGTATGGAAATAATCAGAAAAGAATACTCTGTCTCATCAAAATCAGGCGTTGCTGATATTTATGCGAGATGCTGGATTCCTTCGGACGGTCCGAAAGCAATTTTTCAGATTGTTCATGGAATGGCTGAACACGGTGAAAGATATGAAGACTTTGCAAAACACCTTTGTAAAAACGGTTTCGCAGTGCTTGTTGATGACCATGTAGGTCACGGAAAATCCGTCAAAAACGACGATGATCTCGGTTATTTCGGCGAAAGCAACGGTTGGGAAGCTTTTGTTGAAGACGAAAGATCTCTTACCGAATTAATCAAAGCGGAATACCCCGATATTCCCATTATATTTTTCGGACACAGTATGGGTTCATTCATCGCAAGAGAATATGCTCTTCGTTACGGCAAAGATGAAAGAATTAAGGGCGCTGTTTTTTGCGGCTCAAGCGGCAAAAATCCTGCCGCCGCAATAGCGATAATCCTTGCAGACACTATAGCAAAATTAAAAGGCAGCAAACACCGCAGCAATTTCATCAATAATATGGCGTTCGGTCCTTACAACAAAAAAACAGAGGGCAGGACTCCTTTTGACTGGTTATCAACAGACAAGAGCGAAGTTGACAAATATATAGCCGATAAAAACTGCGGTTATCTTTTTACCGCAGTCGGATACAAAGACCTTTTCACCATACTCAACAAAGTTTCGGGCAAAGATTGGTATAACGGAATTTACGAAAATCTTCCTATGCTTGTGATTGCGGGTGAGGATGACCCTGTCGGCACATACGGAAAAGGAATCAAACAGATTTATAACGATCTTATTGCCGCAGGCAAAAAAGATGTGACGGTTAAGCTTTTCTCCGGAATGCGTCATGAAATTCTCAATGAGGTTGACAGAACTCAGGTTTACGAATACATAACCTCATGGGCATTATCCAAAATCAAATAAAAAAACGGGACTGCCTTCATTCAAGAAAGCAGTCCCTCATTTTTTACTTTCGGTTAATTCGGATTGGTCGGAATGAACAATGAACTTGCCAATTGTTCAAACATCTCGTTCTCATTCGGTGTCGCATTGGTAGCGGAATTTGTTGCTGAAGCTGTAGTGCCTTCGGTCTGGTTTGTTGAAGGAACTGTTGCAGAATTATTCTCAGTGGTAACATTTGCACCGGTTGTTGAACCTGAAGGAACAGTTGTTGTTGCACCGGTTGCCGAAGTTGTTGAGCCGGTTGAGGGTGCGGTTGTAACTGCTGTTGTACCGCTTTCAACAGTTGTTGTCACTCTGTTGGTCGGTGCGGTGGTGGTTGATCTTCTCGTGGTTGATCTTGCAGTTGTAGATCTTCTGGTAGTTGATCTTCTTGTAGTGCTTCTTCTGGTTGATCTGCGAGTTGTGGTTTCGGTTGTTGTTTCCGATGTTTCACTTTCGCTTGTGGACTCAAACACCCATGTTGTTATGGGCTGAGTTGTTGTCTCATAATAATAAACCGGGAATGTTGTGTGGTCATAATAATTATATGTAGTGGTTGTGGTTTCATCGTCGCCGTTACCACCGTTTACAATCGCCTTGATAAACAATGCAACAACGAGAGCAACAACGACTGCACCGATTGCAATTCCGACAATTTTTATTATTTTTGACTTATCAACCGGTTTCGAATATGCTCTTGCATCTGCATTTGCATAGGGTGAAACCGGATTTTCTTCATCCGGAATCTGATTTGAACCGTAGCTGTTACGGTATTCTTCCTCATAATCGGCATCCGTATCGCCAACAACTGCCGCAGCAATAGGAGTAAAAATAGCTGTTTCTTCAACATCAAGGAATGCCGCCATAACGGTTACGTTATCCTTGCCGCCTCTTTCGAGTGCGGAGCGGATAAGCTTGCTTGCAACATCCTGCGAGCTTTCACCGGTTGAAAGAATTGCAGTTATTTCATCGTCGCTGAGCATATCGGTAAGACCGTCACTGCAAAGAAGAATAATATCACCGTTATCAACATCATCAATAACGCTGATGTTGGGAGTGAGTGCCGTCTCTTCGGGGAAAACACCGAGATGCTTTGTGAGTCTTTTGGCATCGGGAATTCTTCCGATATCATCCTGAGCAGCTTCACCCGCATCAACAATCGTCTGGGCATGAGTATGGTCAAAACTTATCTGCTCGAGAACACCCTTTGAATAGTGATAAATTCTTGTATCACCGATATTGGTGCAAAGAATCTTGCCCTTAACGGCATAAATTGCCGCAAGAGTTGTCCCCATTCTTTTACCTCTGGCATTGATTTCGGCACAGATTCGGCTGTTGGCATCATCAAGACAATTAGAAATCGCAAAGCTGTAATCCTCGCCGCTTTCATAAACATTTGCGGCGTGTGCAGCAATTGTTTCAACTGCTATTCCCGATGCAAGCTCGCCGTAGCTTTCGCCACCCATTCCGTCACAAACGGAAAGATGAAACGGCTCTGCCATGGTCTGCACGAATGCCGAACCTTTTTTCAGGTCACCCGTAGAGGTCATTCTGCCGTTTAAATCGTAGTTATCCTCGTTTTCTCTGCGGATTCTTCCTGCATGCGTTACGGCGCATACATTCGCTCTGATTTTTTTCATGTCTACCCTCGTATGTTTCAAATTAGAAATATATTTTCACCTATTATATAAAATCCACGCTGATTTTGTCAAGTTGGATTATCAGTCAGCAAAAACACCTGTTTCTTTTGCCCAATCATAGAAAACTTCGATGGAGCGGAGTCTTGCAGGGCCAAGATCATGAGCGCCTCTTGTGAACCACTTCATACCCTTGATACCGCGAAGCTGAACAAGATATTTTGCACTTGCGCAAAATCCGGAATCAATAGCGTTATCAAGTGCGATAATATTCTGATGGGTTTTTCTTGCAGCTTCAACATCGCCCTTTGTGAATTCATCCCACATCTTAACAAAAAGATCTGCACCGCAGGAAGTGGGAGTTGCTATAACACCTCTTGCGCCTTTGACATATGAATCAAAAAGGAAAGGTATATTTGCCTGAAGAACGTTCGAATCGCCCTGAACGGCAATTTTAGCTTCAATTTCAGGCATCTTGCAGGTTGTATCCTTGATACCCATGAATTTGCCTGTCTTTGCAAGCTTACCGTATGTTACAGAATCCATGAGATGAGGTCTGAGACCGGGGAACTCATAGAGAACAACGGGGAGCTCTGTATGAGAAGCGAGTTCTGTCATATATTCATACATATGATCGGGCTTGTCACACATACCCTTTGTTACGAAAACAAGACCCGAAACGCCCTGCTGCTCAAGCTTTTTCATTTCTTCAACCTGGTCATTGAAGTCAACTGCAAGGTTGCCTGTTGCAAAAACGGGAACACCGTTTGAATTCTTAACTGCAAGACCTGCACACTTTACTCTTTCTTCGGGAGTAAGCTCTGTCATTTCTGATGAACCGCATACAGCAAAAAGATGCTGGGGCTTGAATGCTGCTTGCCACGCAACATATTCTTCGTATGTTTTATAGTCAAGAGTTCTGTCCCAGTTAAAGGGAGTAAGAAGCAAGGAATATACACCTGAAAATTCATTAAAATTTGACATAATAAGCACCTTCCTGGTTAAAATTGGGTTTTCTACATCTAATAATTATATATTATTTATCTTTAAAAATCAATAGCGATAACCAAAGACTTTTACTTTTTTGAATAATCCGGTTGACTTTTCGGATATTTATAATATACTATCTTTTGCATTAAAAAAAGAGAGAGAAAAACAATGAACCGTAATTTTGTTAAAAACGCATTAAAGCTTGCACTTCCCATTGCATTTCAGCAACTCCTTGTTTCATGTGCACAGCTTGTTGACACAGCGATGGTTACAAGACTCGGAAACGTTGCTGTTTCATCTGTCGGAGTTTCATCGAGATGGATTTTCCTGATGAACCTTTTCTTTTTTGGGATTTCATCAGGCTCGGCAGCACTTATCTCCCAATTCTGGGGTGCAAAAGAAAAGAAAAACATTCAGAAATCATATGGTATTGCTCTCGTTTTCGGTGCAGGCGTTGCAATTGTTTTTTCGTTTGCAATGTTTCTTTTTCCACAGCACCTGATAAGAGTTTTCACTGATGAACAGGAGGTTATAGATACCGCCGTTCAATACATGAAAATTGTTGCTTTCATGGGAGTTTTCAGTGCGTTCAATCAAATTTCATGCACTGCTCTGCGTGCAACGGAAAGAGTTAATCCCCCTCTCATCACTTCATTCGCTTCGGTTGTTATGAACACAGTGCTCAACTATGTTCTCATCAACGGCAAGCTTTGCTTCCCCGCTCTCGGAATAAGAGGTGCGGCATTTGCAACGCTGATTTCAACCGCATTCCAATCATTGCTCTTGTTCACCGTACTTCGCACATCAAAGGATATTTTCAACGGCAAAATCAAAGAGTATTTCAAATTATCCGCGGCATTTGTCCGCAGATTTTCGGTGGTTTGTCTGCCGGTTGTATTTAACGAGGTTGCGTGGGCAATAGGCACAAATATATATGTTATGGTCTTCGCAAGACAAGGCAGCGAAGCCTATGCAGGCTATACAATATTCAGCTCAATCGAACAGATTGCTTTTGTTTTCTTTGTCGGCGTTTGTCACGCATGCTCCATCATGACAGGCAAAACCATCGGAGAAGGTAACAGCGAAGGTGCATATAAGCTTGCGAAAAAATTTGTAATTATGACACCGATTGTCGGAATCATTACCGGTGCACTGTTTATAGCCATCAGAAATCCTGTGCTTTCACTTCTCGAAATTGAAACTCAGGCAGCATTTGACCTTGCATCAAAGCTTGTACTTGTTTACTGTTTATGGCTTCCCATAAGAAATATTCCTTATACACTTATAGTCGGCACATTCAGAGCGGGCGGCGACACAAAAGTCGGCATTTTTTATGATTGCATATCACTGTATCTTATAGGTGTACCCGTCGTTGCAATTCTCGGACTTATAGTCAAAGTTGATTTCGTATACCTGATTCTTGCAATGTATATCTGCGAAGATATACCGAAATCGCTCATGAGCATTTACCGGTTCAGAAGCAAAAAGTGGATTAAGAATTTAACAGACAAATAAATAAGGAAGCGCTCTTGTCGAGTGCTTCCTTTTAATTTTATTTATGATAAAGCTTCTTAGTCTGATATCTGGGCTCGCAGGTAATATTTATACCGAGCTTTCTGTAAACATCAATATCGACCTGAGAAAGAATAACGGTTGAATGCGCATCGCAGTCCTTAAGACCTTCAATGGCTTCAAGAGCTTTCTTGGCAACAGGGTTTGTATTTGCACTCATTGAGAGCGCAATAAGAGTTTCGTCGGAATGAAGTCTCGGATTCTGTCCTTTGAGAATACCCGTTTTAAGCTCCTGAATAGGCTCAATAATTGAAGGTGAAATCATAAGCAAATCTTCAGGAAGTCCTGCAAGATACTTTGCTGCATTAAGAAGCGCAGCACTTGATGCTCCGAGAAGATTTGAGGTTTTACCTGTTACGATTTTACCGTCGGGAAGCTCAATTGCAACCGCAGGCTGTCCTTCGGTTTCGTTGCTTCTGTCAAGAGCCGCCTTGATTACTTTTCTGTCTTCAACACCGATACCTGCCTGATTCATGAGGCTGACTATTTTATCAACAGCCGCCTGACTTCCTCTGCCCATTTTCAAATCGCAAAGAGCATTGAAATATCTGCGGATAATTTCCTGCTTTGAAGCTTCTCTCGTTACTTCATCGTCACAAATCGCATAGCCTGCCATGTTAACACCCATATCCGTGGGTGATTTATAGGGACTTACGCCCTCAATTCTTTCAAAAATAGCATTAAGCACAGGGAAAACTTCAACATCTCTGTTATAGTTTACGGTTGTGACGCCGTAAGCATCAAGATGATAAGGGTCAATCATATTGACATCGTTGAGGTCTGCCGTTGCGGCTTCATACGCAAGATTTACAGGGTGTTTGAGAGGAAGATTCCAGACAGGGAAGGTTTCAAATTTCGCATATCCAGCCTTGTTACCTCTCTGATTTTCATGGTAAAGCTGTGAAAGACAGGTTGCCATTTTTCCGCTTCCCGGACCGGGCGCAGTAATAACAACAAGCGGTCTTTCGGTTTCGATAAATTCATTCTTACCGAAGCCTTCGTCGCTTACTATGTGAGAAACATTATAGGGATAGCCGTCTATATTGCGATGTGTGAAAACTTTGATTCCGAGAGTTTCAAGCTTTGATTTGAAAGCAATTGCAGCAGGCTGCTCCTTAAACTGCGCAAGAACAACACTGCCGACAAAAAGCCCTGCATTTCTGTATTCATCAATAAGGCGCAAAACATCGGCATCGTAAGTTATTCCGAGGTCACGGCGCATTTTATTGCTCTCAATATCCCCTGAATTGATTACGATAACAACTTCAACATCGTCTGCAATACTCTTGAGCATCTGAAGCTTACTGTCGGGTGCAAAGCCGGGTAAAACTCTTGACGCATGAAAATCGTCAAAAAGCTTTCCTCCGAATTCGAGATAAAGCTTCCCTCCGAATTCATTGATTCGCTTGCTTATCTGCTCGGATTGTTTGCTAATATAAGTCGCATTGTCAAAACCGATTTTCTTCAATTTCAACACCCCTTCACCGCAATGCCTTCATGCTGCGGAATTAATAAAACTAACTAATATATTATATATCAGCATTAAGTTTAAATCAAGAGGTTAAACAATAAATTCAACAAAAACACCCGTAAAATACGGTCTGTATCTTACGGGTGTTTGATTTTCTGTGTTATTGAGGATTTCTCTCAAGATTTTCTTCGCCTGCGGTTCTTCTTTCTCTGAGAGCCGAGTACATTGTTTCAAGTCTCGACTTATTAAGAGGATAGCCGAATTTGAAGAGGATAAATACAAGAGTATAAACAACTGCAGGAATGATTGTGCAGACAAAAAGAATTCCTTCGCCTACACCGTCAACATAACCTGCCGAGCCATGAACCGCACCGTCATAACCCGCAACGCTGCTGAGGAGCTTCATTCCGCCAACATCGGCGATTGTCTGACCGAGGTTGCGGCAGAAAGTATAAACCGCATAAACGGCACTTTCGCTTCTTATGCCTGTCTTATATTCCTGATAATCGATAACATCGGTGATGATTGCCCAGTTTGTGATACTTACAAACGAATAGCCGAAACCGACAATGAATGTAAAGAGCATGAAAACAACAGGTGCACTGCCCGTTCTCTGGCAATGAGGAACAACGAAATACATGAGAACGGCGGCAATTGCCGAGAAGAATGTACCGACACTGCAAAGCTCCTGCTTGCCGAACTTCTTAACAAGCTTGGGCATGAAGAAAATCATAACCGCCATCGGAAGATAGTTTGCGATTGTTCCGATAATTGAAAGGTCAGTGTTTTCAAAATAGTTCTTATAAAGATACTGGTTAAGCGAAGCAAACTGAAGCTGACCGCTGATAAGAATACCCGAAAGACAGGCAACGATGAAGGGTCTGCTCTTAAGCATTCCTTTATACATTCCCTTGATATCAACCTTAGGTTCTTCTTCGGAAGCAACTCTTTCCTTGGTTGTTTTGAAGCAAAGGAAATAGAAAATTATTGAAAGAGCACCCATGATGATACCAAATTTGAGCATTCCGCCCGCATCGGCAGCCTTAACCGCAACACCCTCGCTGTTTGTGCCCGTTACGGTATAAATAATCATGGGACCGATAAGAAGAGGCACTGCACCGCCGAGACCTGCACCGATTGAACGGAAGGTTGAGAGAAGAGTTCTTCCTTCGGGGTCGTCAGTGATAACGGAAGCAAGTGAGCCATAAGGGATATTGATTGTTGTATACATCATACCGAAGCCGATATATGTGACATACATAAGAGCCACAACAACGGTTTCGCTTGTTGTAAACGCTCTGAAATTAACAAAGCAGAGCATTGCCATTATGCCCAGAGGAATTGCAAACCATTTGATATAGGGTCTGTATTTTCCGTCTTTGTTGGGTCTTTTCTTTGCAACAACATTACCCCACAGAGGGTCGTTAATTGCGTCCCAGAGTCTTGCGATGAGCAAAAGAGTTGTGATTTTGCTTTCCGCAACCTTTAAAATATCGGTAAAGAACACCTTAAGATAAGATGAGACATATGTAAGAACAAATAAATTCGCCGCATCGCCGAATGCATATCCCAATCCGTCCTTAAATCCTATTTTATTAGGATGGACAAATTCGGCATCAAGTGAACGCTGTTTTGCCACAACATTACCTCCTTTTTATCAAAATGCAAAGTATTTTTCTCTCTGCTTCTGAACTCTGCCGCTGATAAATTCAAGGGTTTCCTTTGCACCCTTAACACCACAGGCATAATCCTTCATCGCTCTTCCCTCTTCATAGCAAAGGTCGTCATGAAGCGGGAAATAATTCTTAAGCAGGAAGTTTGCATATTTCGCAAGTCTGAAATCACCTACAAGGCGGTATTCCTTGCTGATACCGTCAATTGCTATTGAATAAAAATTCTTGATAGAATCAATAATCGCAACCCTCTCGTTTGCAGGAGAGAATACCATTGTTGAAGCAACATAGGCATTATCGTTATTTACTGAACTGTGACTGTCTGTGCTTCCGACGATGGGGAATTTATCATATCCCTTCGCAAGAACTTCATAATATTTATGAGTCTGAAGACCATTCTGTTCATAATAGCTTTCGCCGCCGAGAACTTCAAACGCATCAAACGGATGAGTTCTGAGCATATAATCGGTAAGATTTTCAGGCACCTGATAAACGTTCGAAATCCAATAAGGATGGCAGAAAATTCCGAGACCTTCAGCTTTCCTGATATGATTGAATACCCATACGCAGCTTGCATATGTAAAAGGTTCGATTCCTTCGGGAATATCGAGAGTTTCAATAAGAGCATCAACCTCTGCTCTGTAGCCGTCTTCATCAAGCTGATCAGGACAAGGGAAACCTTCATAACGGCGTTTTTCTATATCGTTGCCGAATTCTTCGGTATGCTCATCCTTAAGAATTGCGTTTACGGAATATTTACCGCCGAAGTTTACGATATGAACATCGTTGATATGGTCGGGAGCAACATCGGGAAGATGAACTTCTTCACCGGGAATGATGTTGAATTCGATGGGAACATCTTTGTAAGTTTCAATAGCCTCAAGTGAAGGGTAATAACGGTTATGGTCTGTGATAGCGAAGAAATCATAACCGTGCTTTCTGTAGTTTGCGCTGACGATTGCAGGAGCCTGTCTGCCGTCGGAACGGCATGTATGCATATGCAAATCGCCGATGAGAGGATATCTTCCGCAGAGATCCTCGGCAAGAGCATAAACACTCAGCTGAAGAAGTCTTTTGTTCGTATCTTTTTCAAAAATACGGATAAAATACTCCTGCTCATAAGGGAATTCATACTTAAATCTGATAGCGCCGTCATATGTAAAATCAACTGTCTTACCGTTTTTTCTGTAAGGATAATCACGGGGATTGCCGTCTTCAAGACCGTAAACTGCAAGATAAATATTTTCGGGATTTTTAAAGTCAGCATGATATCCGAGAGGCTTGATTGTTATTTCAATTTCTTTTCCTGCAGGAAAAACCTTAGGGAATATATCATAATAATGAAGTTCTGTTTTCATTCTGATCTCTCCTTATACTTCTACGGTTTTGCCGGTTTCATATGCGATATAGGAACTCTCAAGAAGCTCTGCAAGCTCAATTGCTTCCTTCGTTCCCATGCCTTCGGGAGTACCTGTACCGTTAATGCAAGCATCAACAAAAACAGGAATCGGATGCTCACCCTGTTCGGGAAGAACATCGGGAGTAATGAACCCTCTGTTAAGTTTTGCTGTCTGCATTGTCTTGTACTTCACATCGTCCGCACCTCTCCAGAGAAAGATACCTTCGGTGCCGTGGACCTCAATTGTGTAAGGTGACGAGAACGCAAGAAACGATGTTTCCGAAACGCCTATGATACCGTTTTCAAACTCAATAACGGAAACGGCATTTTCGTCAACAGGTGTTCCGAGAACCGAATTTGCAATACCCGTTATCTTTTTAGGCTTTCCGCAAAGATAAGCAAGAAGATACATCGGATGGCAGCCGAGGTCCATCATCGCACCACCTGCGCAATCCTCTTTAACAAACCAGTATTCGGGCAACCATTTGCCGCTTACGCCGTTATGCGCGTTGCGGATTCTTACGTTTGTAACTCTGCCGAAATCACCGTTTTCGATATGCTGCTTTGCAAACTTAACGGCACTCCAAGCTTTGTTAGGGAATGAGATTGTGAATGTAACGCCGTTTTCTTCGATTGCCTTTTCAATTTCGCGGCATTCCTCAACGGTGCAGGCAAGTGTTTTTTCAGTAAAAATATGTTTTCCCGCTTTTGCGGCTTTGATAAGCACTTCCTTATGCATTGTTGTCGGAGTGCAGCAGCAAACCGCATCAACATCCTCTCTTGCAAGAAGAGTGTCAAGATCAGATTCAAAATCACAGCCGAGCTTTTCTGCCCAGGGAGCACCTCTTTCGGGTTTTTCATCCCATACGGCAACTATTTCGGCTTTTTCGGTTTTGAGAAAATCGCGGGCGTATCCGTCTGCATGAACATGCCATTTTGAAAGCATAGCAACTCTGAGCATTTTTATTCCTCCGTTACATACACAGTATTACTTAAATAGTAACACAATAAATAAAAAAAGTCGAGAAAAATTTAATCTTTTCTCAACCTTTTTGTTTAAATTTTCATACAGTTATGATATAATTCATTTCAATGAATCATTTTTCTTCTTGAGCAATACTCAATTCCTGTTGAGGCAGCGAAAACAATCATCGAAACCGGTCTCGCCGAAGCAAGCAGTTTTTCGCTCATATCAACAGCAAAAAAATATTCAAAAATATCCCCTGCACCTATGTAAAGTACGGTTGATGCGGCAATAATAACCGCAGTAATTATCCATCCGATTATAAGCACAAATTTTGCGGGGCGGTGAATTGTTTTTAAAATCTCTTTCATATCCGTCCTCCTTATACGAAAATTATAATTCAGACAAAGAATAAGTTCAAATCAAAAATATTACCATTTAAGGAATGAATAATATGTCAATCGGAATTTCATCATCATGCTTTTATCCTTTGGAAACTGAAAAATCCCTTGATATGATTGGGAAGACAGGGGTTGACACCTGCGAAATTTTCATAAATTCCCCGGGTGAAACAACGCTTGAATTCGCAAAATTTCTCAATGAAATCCGTGACAAATACGGAATGAAGATTTCTGCGGTACACCCGTTTTCTTCATTTTCGGAAACCCATATGCTCTTCAGTGCTTATGAGAGAAGATTCTGTGATATGCTTGAATTTTACAAGCGCAATTTCGAAGTCACCGCCGCTCTCGGAGCAGAAATTTCTGTTGTTCACGGAGCGCATACAGGTGCAAAAATAAGCGACACCGAATACTTTGAAAGATTTGCAAAACTCATTGAAGAAGGCAAGAAATCAGGCGTAAAAGTATGCCATGAAAATGTCAACAAGCACTTGTGTGAAAGCCCCGATTTCATTGAAAAAATGAAGGATTACATCGGTGAAGATTTCAAGCTTGTTTTCGATGTGAAACAGGCTGTACGTGCAGGCTTTTCACCGCTTGATTTTGCTGAAAAATTCAAGCGTGATATTCTTCATATTCATATCAGCGACCATACGGAAAACGCAGACTGTCTGCCGCCCGGAAACGGTAATTTTAACTTCGGAAAACTAATGGAAATCATGGATTCCGCAGACTACAAGGGTGATTATATCATCGAGCTTTATCGCGAAAATTTCGATGACAGTGACGAACTGAAAAACACC
>JAZSCO010000186.1:0-10143 GCA_045602965.1 Acutalibacteraceae bacterium
GTTCAAGAACTCCTGACCAATATGCAATTGAATTCAGTCAAATTTTTGATTTATATAACACCAAATGTGAAAGTTTTTCGGGTGCAGCAATCAGCAGCGTTGTTCCCGAATTATCTTCAACAATAAGTGAAGCTGTTGAAAAGATTACTAATAAAAAGCCTATGATTCTCGGACCGGGAATCAAAACAGGCATGAATATCCTGATTGATAATCCGGCTCAGCTCGGTGCTGATTTGCTTGCGGGCTGCGTTGGTGCAGCTGCGCTTTATCCGCTCCCCTGCCTTGTTGTTGATCTTGGCACAGCGAGCAAGATAAGTGTTATCGATAAAAACGGCGCGTTCTGTGGCTGTACAATCACTCCCGGTATCGGCATTTCACTTGATGCTCTTTCCGCAAGAACATCACAGCTTCCGAACATCAGCCTCAAAACCCCCGCAAAAGCAATCGGAAAAAACACAATTGACTCCATGCAGTCGGGAACCGTTTTTGGCTACGCATCAATGATAGACGGACTTTGTGAAAAACTCGAAGACGAACTCGGTGAAAAAGTTATGACTACCGTTGCAACAGGCGGTCTTGCAAGAGATCTTATCAAGAGTTGCAAGAGAGATATTATCTTCAACCGTGAACTCACTCTTTATGGTCTTAAAGTTCTTTATGAAAAGAACAAGAAATAATTAATTCGTCAAATTTTGCGTTGCATCCGAACATTGTGTCGGAGTAACAGCAAGGAGGAATATATTATGTCAAAAAAATCATCCGCAATGAAAAAGAACCTCAGCCTTGCACAGCTGGGAATGATGAGTGCGCTCATAATCGCAATGACCTTTGTGCCTTATCTCGGATACATCAGCTACGGTGCGCTGAGTATCACGCTGATTCACATTCCCGTTATTATCGGAGCATGTGTTATGGGTGCCAAGGGCGGAGCAATCCTCGGAACAGTGTGGGGAGTATCCTGCATCATAAAAGCAGTCCTTGCCCCTCCTTCACCTCTTGAAGGTATTATATTCAAAAATCCGATTGTTGCACTTATTCCCAGAATTATTGCCGGCGCAATGGCTGGTCTTATTTTCACACTTGTTGCAAAAAAAGACAAGAAAAAGCATATCGCTTCCGGTCTCGGTGCACTTACAGGCTGTCTTTGCAACACAATCTTCGTTATGGGCAGCATTTATGTCCTTTACGGTGAAAAATACGGCACTGAACTTGGTATCGCTTCCGTAAATTTCGGCGGTCTTACCAACTATATTCTTGCAGCATTCGGAATTAATGCCGTAGTAGAAATTATTGTTGCAATCATTATAGCAATCCCTGTCAGCCTTGCCCTGAGAAAGGTTAAAACAAGAATATAAACATCCAGTTGAAAGTCGGTGAATCAATTTGCCAATCAAAATTGCTAATGAACTCCCTGCTCATCACGCTTTAGAATCGGAAAACATTTTTGTAATGACTGAAGACAGAGCGATGAAACAGGATATCAGACCCCTTTATATCCTTATTCTAAATCTTATGCCGACCAAAATAGAAACGGAAACTCAGATTTTAAGACTCCTCAGTAACTCTCCGCTTCAGGTTGAAATAGAGCTTCTTCAGGTTAAATCTCATAAATCCAAGAACACTTCCGAAGAACACATGCTCAAATTCTATAAGACCTTCGACGAAATCTGTCACAAAAAATACGACGGTCTTATTGTTACGGGTGCGCCCGTTGAGCTTCTCGACTTTGAGCAGGTCGATTACTGGGATGAGCTTTGCGAAATATTTGAGTGGAGCAAAAAGAATGTTTACTCAACATTTCATTTTTGTTGGGGCGCTCAGGCAGCACTTTATTATCATTACGGCGTTCCGAAATACCCGCTTGAAGAAAAGCTTTTCGGTGTTTTCCCCCACAAGTGCCTTGACACTTATCACCCCCTCATGAGAGGTGTTGACGATGTTTTTTATGTTCCGCATTCACGACACACGGAAAACAGAAGAAGTGACATTGCACTTGTCAAAGATTTGCAGATTCTTTCTTATTCGGATTACGCAGGCGTTCATCTTGTTTCCGACATGGACTGCAGAAAATTTTTTGCAACAGGTCACTCCGAATACGACAGAGAAACTCTTGCAAAAGAATACTTCAGAGATGTAAATAAGGGTCTTGATATAAAAGTTCCGTTCAACTATTTTCCCGGAGACGATCCGTCAATGATGCCGAAAATGAGCTGGAAAGGAACGGCAAATCTGCTTTTCACCAATTGGCTTAACTATTTTGTTTATCAGAAAACACCCTACGACTTAAGCACTCTTTAATAAAAAGGGCGGGACTATTTCCTGTCCCGCCTTCTTAAAAATTTATTTAATTACCAAAAATAAGCATACACGCGATTAACGCATGAAGTGCAATTTCAAGCGGAAGACCTATCATAAACTTCTTGTGTTTTGTTTTGTGTCTGATTGTTTTCATTGTAATATACATTGCTGTTGCACCGCCAAAAAGACCGACAAGCATCAAAGAAGATTCGGGTATCCTCCACTTTTTTCTCTTTGCTTTTGATTTGTCAAGCATTGTCATAACAATCGCTACAACAGAAATAACTGCAAGATAAATAATAATAAACTTTGAAGAAAAATTCATTTTTAACAGTCCTTTTACATATAATTTCGGTTGACAAACAATGAAAGGAAGGTTTTGATGAAAAAGCTCATGCCTTTCATGATGATTATATGCCTTTTGCTCTCATCATGTCAACTGAAAAAAAATGAAGAACCGCAAAACATTGAAACTTCTAAAGAACTCAGAGGGGTCTGGATTTCTTGCTACGACCATATAAGCGCATACGGTAAATCAGAAAATGAATACCTTGCCGAAACCGATAAAATGTTTGAAACAATTAAAAACTGCGGTCTTAATACGGCTTTTGTTCATTTAAGGGCTTTTTCCGATGCGTTCTATGAATCCGATATTTTTCCGTATTCGGTATATATTGCAGGCAGTCAAGGCGGATCTCTTGCCTTCGATCCCTTTGAACTCATGCTGAAAAGTGCGGAGAAATACGGTATATCTGTTCATGGTTGGATTAACCCTTTCAGAATTTCCGCCAAAACAGACATATCAGTTTTACCTGATAATAATCCTGCAAAAATCATTCTGGAATCGGGAAACCTCAACGGCGAAATATGCATTCTCGACAACGGAATTTATTATAATCCCACCTGCGAATCAAATCATAAGCTTATTCTTGACGGTATTAAAGAAATCATCGAAAAATACGACATTGATGGTATTCATATAGACGATTATTTTTATCCTTCAACCGACGAGAATATTGATAAAATTCAATTCGATAATTATTTGTCAGAAGGCGGAATGCTTTCTCTTTCCGAATGGAGAAAAACAAATATCAATGCTTTTGTTTCTGCAATTTATTCGGCTGTAAAATCATGTAATGAAAATATAATTTTCAGCATAAGTCCCGCAGCAGATATCAAAGCAAATGAAAACAAACAGTTTGCTGAATGTCAGTTATGGTTATCCTCAGAAGGATATGCTGATTTAATAATTCCTCAGATTTACTTTGGGTTCAATCATGAAACTCTGCCTTTTTACGAAACACTCCAAGACTGGGGAATGCTTAAGAGAAGTCCTTCGGTGAATCTGGCGTGCGGAATCGCAGCATACAAATGCGATGAAACATTTTCATATCTTAACGAAAACGAAAAAGCTGATTGGCAAAACAATAAAAACATTCTTTCAACACAGCTGAATTTGATAAGAGAAAATAAAAACTACTGCGGATTTGTTGTTTTTTCATTCGGAGATTTAATCAGCAAAAACTGCAAAGAAGAAATCAGCAATTTAACGGATATAATTATAACGGAGAAATCAAATGAAGAAAGATAAAATTCTCGTAGGAGCATTAATCGGAATACCTGTGGTCATAGTCACAATCATTGTTGCGATGTTTGCAACGGGCAGATTCGATGTGTTCAAAAAAGAAGAAGTAACTCAGACAACAACATTACCCGTTACAATTGAAACAACAACAAATTTTTTGACGGTTTCGGGAAGACCAAAGACGCCGACTCCGGCATCAATCGTTGCTTCTGTTTATTCGGAATACTCCGAAAACAGCGCTGCTGAACTTGCAAACTTCGAAAAACTTGGTTTTAATACTGTTATTTTTGAGCTTAACGAAGATAATGCAGACAAGGTTTCTGCTCTTCTCGATACGGCAAAATCATACAATCTGTATTACGGTATAAAAGCCGATATATCAGAAAAATCCGATTATACGGTTTCATTTTCAGAAAAGTTCAACACGGATTTCATAATTCTGAGCGGTCTTGACGAAACTCTCGGAACTTTTACTCCTCAAATTGAAGAACTCTGTTCAAAAATCAAAACAAATGACCCATCAATGACTATCGGTATTGAACCTGTTTATATTTCCAAAGCATCCGATTCATTAATTTCACTTACGACATCAAAAAAGGCTGATTTTATATTCCTGACTCATAAAAAAGGTCAAGATTCTTCATTTGCTTCTGCTCAGACTGTCTGGAACGAAAAAACAAGTCCTCTCTGGCTTTGCCATGATCTAAGCGGAATTTCTGAATATTCAACGAATGCGGCTTCAAAATCAATTGAGATGATATCAAAATCCGCTGATATGTCCCTTTGCAAAGCTCTTTCATTTTCACCGCATTCGGAAATATCCAAAGCTTCGGGTACAAGCGCGGAAATAGTTCTGAACTACATAAGGAAACGCGACACTCACCTTCTTGACAAAGAATTTAAAATTACAAATCACACCAAAACAAGCTTTACCGTTGAACAGTCATCCGTAACATTCAGAGGTACAAGCAGTCCTGCCTATGACCTTCTTTGTAACGGTCAAAAAATGTCTGTTGCAAAAACAGGCGATTTCTCTGTTGACTGTGAACTCTCCCCCGGAAAAAACACAATAAAATTTGAACACAAAGGAAAAACATATAAATACGAAGTAACATATAAAATAAAACTTCTAAAATCCGTTTCACCGTCAGCGGACATTTCCGTGCCCGGTGATATGATGATTGAGATTTCAGCCGTTGCACACAAAAACGCAACTCTTACCGTTACATGGAACGGCAAGACTTATCCAATGAGCCTTTCAGACAGTGCTGATGAAGAGGATTCAATTGACAGAGAATCCGATTTCGGAAAATTCACGGCATCTTTGACTGCTCCTGCAGGCACCGATAAAGTACAAAAACTCGGAAAATACAAAGTTACTGCGAAATACAGCAATCTCACTGAATCTTTAAACGGCGCAAATATTTCCGTAAGCGCAAATGAGATTGTTGTACCGCCGCCTCCCCCTACAACACAAACACCGACAACAACAGTTATTACTACTACTCAACCCTCAACAGAAATTGTTACATCTGAAACTCCGTCAAACACAGCTTCATCAAGCGAAACTGCATTATCTGCCACCGGCGAGTCTCAGACAAACGCCTCAACCGTCACAACTGAACAAACTCCTGCAGTCCCTGATACTGACAGACTCCAAAAATATTATTATACCGAAAACTACGGTCTCGGCACTGCAACAATCTGTGAAATTATTGACGATTATGTTGAGACTTATCCCGGTAATACAACCAGTACTTTCTCCGTACCGGATTGTTCTCCTCTGCTGAAAGGAACGGTTGATTATCTCAAAACATCGTCTACTTTTGACGGCGAAAAATTCTATATACTTTCTTCCGGCGTAAAAATCGAGCAGGAAAGAGAAGAAAGACTTGCTTCCGGTAAGGAAGGCGCAATAACTCAGGTCAGCATTAAAAGCGGATATGTTATGCCCAAAAACAGCATAAGAGTTGTTTCCAGCGGATCATCGGGCGGAAAAACAGTTATCAAGCTCGACATGAACAGATCTGTTCCTTTTAACGCAAAACTTCTCGGTCAGACCTACTCAAACTATAACAGCCGTCCCGTCAGAGTTTCTTCACTCAACTGCACGGGAATTGAGTTTGTTTTCAACGACACCATTACCGCTGAAGGCAATATCAACGTCTCTAACGGCGTTTGTTCAGGCGGTAAATGGACTTCCGATACATCAAAATCAACTGTTACTTTAACACTTGATCTTACAAGCAACGGCAAATTTTACGGTTTCCACTACGAATATGATAAAGACGGCTATCTTGTTATTTCAATCAATCACAAGCCTTCTTCATCACTCAGCGGTTACACAATCATGCTTGACCCCGGTCATGGCGGTCTTGATTCGGGCGCAGTTTGCGCAGTTTCATCGTCTAGCTTTGGTCTTGAAAAGAACATCAATCTTTCACTTGCCACAAAAATCAAAGAACTTCTTGAAGCCGAAGGTGCAAAGGTTATAATGACACGAGCAACCGATAAATGGGTCTGCTACACAGACAGAAATGATGCGGTACGTAACTCTGAACCCGATATGTTCATTTCCGTTCACTGCGATTCAAGCGGAACAGCTTCGGCAATGGGCACTTCGGCATATTACTACAGAGCATATTCTCAGCCTCTTGCAAAGGCAGTCCACGAGAGCATTGTCAATGCATATAAGACAAAAATTTATGCAGATAAATCAGAAAGCGTATTGAACAAAGTAAGCAGAGGTTCTGATTTCTATGCATTCAGAGTAATAAGAGTTGAGGAGTGTCCGGCAATACTTGTTGAATACGGCTTCGTATCCAACATTTCCGAATGTCAGGTATTACAGGATGCCGGCAACAGAGACATTCTTGCTGCAGCAACTGTTGAAGGCATTAAAAAATATATCAGCGCAAGCTGAGCCGTTTTTCAATCTGTGAACAGATATAATACGCAGGAATACTCAGAAAAAACCACCCTACGGTAAAAAACGGACAAATCTGTCCGTAAATATTAAACGGTTTTTCAGAATAATCCCAGACATTCCATCCGAGTCCGACATTCACTATCATCCCGACTGCGAATTCCAGGCTTGTAATTACTGTTGCACCTATAATACAGCGTGTGATAATCCCAAGATTTTTATTCTTGTTGACTGCGTTAAGTATCATCAGGACAAGTCCTCCCGTGAGAGCCATTGTCCAGTGCGTATAACCCCTTACTGCAATTTCTATTAGTCCATAGGCAAACGCACCGATACCGAAACAAATTAAGTATTCTTTAAATTTCAATTTTTATCACCCGAATTACTATTGGCAAAAGAGGTGGTTTTATGCGGAACATGACCGCATTGGTAAAACCTGCTTCATCTCTCTGTAATCTTAAATGCAGTTATTGTTTTTACTGCGATGAAGCAGAAAAAAGAAATAATAATCCCGAACACATTATGGAGATAAGCACTGCGGAAAATCTCATTAAAAAAATGTTCGCGTTCTGCGGAGAAAACTCTGTATTGACATTTATGTTTCAGGGCGGAGAGCCTCTTTTGGCAGGCATTGATTTCTTCAGGACTTTTGTTGATATAGCAGAAAAACACAAAACCAAAGGGAGCTTAATTTATTATTCTTTGCAAACAAACGGCACTCTTATTAACGAAGATTTCTGCAAATTCTTCAAAGATAACAATTTTTTACTCGGAGTTTCCGTTGACGGAGAAAAAGCCTTGCACGACAAACAAAGATGCAAATCCTTTGATGATACTATGCAGGGAATCGAACTGCTGAAAAAACACAATGTCAATTTTAATATTCTTTCGGTTATAACCGCAAAAACCGATGCTTCAAGATTATTTGATTTTTATATTGAAAACGGGTTCCGTAATGTTCAGCCTATTTATTGTCTAGACCCGTTAAACGGTGAAAAAGCTGACTACAGCCTGAGTGCAAAACAGCTTGCAAGGTTTAAAAAGAGATTTTTTAATCACTGGTTTGCCGAAATATCAAAAGGTAATTATTTCTATGTCAGAGATTTTGATAATCTTCTTTCGCTTCTTACCAAGGGAGTTGCCGAACAATGCGGTGCAAGCGGCAGATGCAATGCACAGCTTGTTGTCGAATCCGACGGAACTTGCTATCCGTGCGATTTCTACTGCCTCGACGAATTCGAATGTGCCAACATTAACACATCGGATATTAACGATATTTTAAACAGCGACGGAATTCGAAAATTCTTTGAATATGATGAGCCAAAAAACAACCTTTGTTCTTCATGTAAAGTCAGCATTCTCTGCAACGGAGGCTGTAAAAGATACAGAAAGCTCTACAATGAACTTTCAGGCTATTGTCCTCAAATGGATTATATTCTTCATGCAATTGAAAAACTTCAATCCGTAAGATAGGAGAATAATTATGAACAAACCTAATATTATTTTTTATTTTTCTGACCAGCAAAGAGCCGATTCCGCAGGATGCTACGGTCAAAAACTTCCTGTAACCCCTTACCTTGATGCTGTTGCGGAAGAAGGCACACTTTTTGAAAATGCATTTTCGTGCCAGCCTGTTTGCGGACCTATGCGTGCATGTCTGCAAAGCGGTGTTTATGCAACTCAAAACGGCTGCTACAGAAATAACATAGCTCTTCCCACCGACACCAAAGGAATTGCTCATTATCTTTCTGAAGCCGGATATGACACTGCTTATATCGGTAAATGGCATCTCGCCTCCGACAAAGAACACCGTCTTGCAACAAAACCGACTCCCAAAGAGCGCAGAGGCGGTTACAATTACTGGAGAGCATCGGATATTCTTGAATTTACTTCCCACGGCTACAACGGCTATGTTTTCGACGAAGATAATAATAAAATTGAGTTCAAAGGTTACAGAGCAGATATAATTAATGATTTTGCAATTGAATATATAAAGAAAGATCACGATAAACCCTTCTTCATGTTTGTTTCTCAGCTCGAGCCTCATCATCAGAATGACCGTCTGCGTTTTGAGTCACCCAAAGGGCTCAAGAGTAAATTCAAAGATTATGAAGTACCCGGTGACCTCAAAGGCACTTTCGGCGACTGGAGAATGCAGATGCCGTCATATCTCGCCTGCTGTAACAGAGTTGACGAAAATTTCGGAAAACTCATTAAAGCTCTTAAGGATGAAGGTATTTATGATAATACCGTAATCATCTATACGTCTGACCATGGCTGTCATTTCAGAACTAGAAATTTTGAATATAAACGTTCTTGCCATGAAAACAGCATAAAAGTTCCTCTTGTAATTACAGGCGGTGCTTTTACAGGCGGCGGAAAAGTTGATGACCTTGTTTCACTTATTGATTTGCCGGCAACCGTACTCGACATCGCAGGAGCTGAAATTCCCGAACATTTCATGGGCAAGAGTCTTACAGATAAAAAAGGTCATGAAAGTGTATTTATGCAGATTTCGGAAAGTCAGATTGGCAGAGCGGTCCGTACAGACAGATGGAAATACAGCGTATCGGCTAAAAACAAAGACAGTGCCTTTGCGGAATACTATGTCGAAGACTTCCTTTATGACCTTAAAAATGATCCCTATGAAAGAACAAATCTTATCGATAACCCTGCATTTTCACAAACAAAAGCAGAGCTTCGGGCGATACTTGTCGAATATATGAAAAAAGCAGGCGAACCTGCACTTGATATTGTTGTTAAATAAGTGACATAAAAAGCAGCGTGCCAAATGCACGCTGCTTCACTTTTATATTTCAGGAACTGCCTCACGATGCGAGACAACAAACGCACTTAACTCCGCACCTGCAACACCCGATTTATAAACATCTAAGCTCTTAAAGTATTCGCAAAGAAACGCGGCGGAATAGCTGTCTCCTGCACCTACGGTTGAAACAACATTTGCTTTAACGCAAGGTATTTCAAAAAACTCACCATTAACTGCATCATAAATAAGAGAACCGTTTTCTCCTTTTGTAAAGAGAACAAGTTTTATATTGTCAAATCGTTCGCATATATTTATAACGGTCTCTCTTTCAGATCCACCATTGTTATAAAATCCAAAACCAGCAAGAATGGGTTCTTCTTCTTCGCTGATTTTAATGATATCAGCGTTTTCAAGGCAAAGAAGACAAGACTCTATATCATAACAGTCGGGGCGAAGATTCACATCGCAGAAAACATGAGGAAATTCACATTCAGAAAGCAGTTTTTTAACTGCACTCCGTGAAACATCATCTCTCTGGATAAGAGTACCGAACGCTAATATATCTGC
>JAZSCO010000187.1:0-3557 GCA_045602965.1 Acutalibacteraceae bacterium
TCCTTTGCGAAGCGGTTTTCGCTGTCAAGCGGTGCGTTAGCCTGAGCAACTACAAACTCGTCTTCTTCGTCAGCAGTCATATAAATAACGTCATCAAGAACCTTGCCTGTCTCTTTATCAATTTTTCTGAACGGAGCTTCAATGAAGCCGTATTCATTGATTCTTGCGAAAGTTGCAAGATAGGAGATAAGACCGATGTTGGGACCTTCAGGAGTCTCGATGGGGCACATTCTGCCGTAGTGTGTATAGTGAACGTCACGAACCTCGAAACCTGCTCTGTCTCGTGAAAGACCGCCGGGACCGAGAGCCGAAAGACGGCGCTTATGGGTGAGTTCTGCAAGGGGGTTTGACTGGTCCATGAACTGCGAAAGCGGTGATGAACCGAAGAACTCCTTGATTGCTACCATTACGGGACGGATGTTGATAAGAGTCTGCGGAGTAATCTTATCTTCATCTTCCTGAGCCTGAATTGCCATTCTCTCACGAACAACTCTTTCCATTCTCGCAAGACCGATTCTGAACTGATTCTGAAGAAGTTCGCCTACGGAACGGATACGTCTGTTGCCGAGATGGTCGATGTCGTCAATATTGCCGACACGCTTGGTCAGGCAGTTAACATAGTTGACAGATGCAAAGATATCGTCAACGATGATGTGCTTGGGAATAAGGTCGTCGCAGCGCTCTGCCATTTCAGCAAGAAGAGCTGCCTTATCTTCGCCGCACTTTTCAACGATTTCATGAAGAACGGAGAAACGAACCTTTTCATTGATGCCGATTGCATCAAGTTCATCTTTTGTGATGTCTGAGGGAAGAAGTGCTGCAGGGTCAGTCATGCCGTTGGAGATAACGAACAGCTCGCTGCCGTCCTCACAAGCAACAACAACCTTCATAACGCCTGCCTGCTCTATTTCAAGAGCCTTCTGCTTTGTCAGGATCTCACCGGGTTCAGCAAGAAGCTCGCCGGTATATTCGGAAATAACAGGCTGTGCAACCTTGCAGCCGGGAAGACGGTTGAGCAGAGAAAGCTTTTTGTTGTATTTATAACGGCCCACTCTGGAAATGTCATATCTGTGCGAATCGAAGAAAAGATTATCAATATGCTGCTGTGCTGATTCAAGGGTTACGGGTTCACCGGGACGAAGCTTCTTGAAAACTTCCATGAGTGCTTCTTCGGTGTTTCTCGTTTCATCCTTTTCCATGGTAGCTTCAAGCTTTGCATCCTCACCGAAGAAACGGCGGATATCATCGTTTGAGCTCAGACCCAAAGCACGGATAAACGCAGTAATATAAATTTTTCTGTTCTTGTCGATACGGACATAGAAAATATCGTTGATATCGGTTTCATACTCAAGCCATGCACCTCTGTTGGGGTTGATGGTACTTGTATAAAGCTCGATACCTGTCTTGTCATGAGTCATTCCGTAGTAAACGCCGGGAGAACGAACGAGCTGGGAAACGATAACACGTTCAGCACCGTTGATAACAAATGTACCGCTCTCGGTCATGATGGGGAAATCACCCATGAAGACTTCTGATTCTTTGATAATTCCTGTTTCTTTGTTCTGCAAACGCACCGTTACTCTCATGGGAGCCGCGTATGTGGCATCGCGTTCTTTGCATTCGCGAACCGTATACTTGGGCTTGTCATCCATGCGGTAATCAATGAAGCTGAGAACCCAGTTTCCTGTGTAGTCCGTGATGTCCGCCATATCACGGAAAACTTCCTTAAGTCCTGTTTCGATGAACCACTGGTAGGAGGACTTCTGGATCTCAATCAGGTTAGGCATATCCATAACCTCATTGATTTTGCCGAAGCTCATGCGTGTGCAACTTCCTCGTTTAACGGGATTAACTTTCAGCATTAGGCTAAATTCACTCCGTTTCTTTGAAATTTCCATTTGGTGGAAAGCCGAAAATTTACTGCGGAATTTCCCCTATATATTAATTATAAACACGCAAAATATGCGCGATTTATAGGGTATTAAATTCCAGTATAATATGCAGTTTAGCATTATATGTCAATATCGGGTCAAAGTCAAGCTTTTATTATAAAAATATTTGATAAAAAATAATGTTTGTGCATTCATACGAAATTTTGCAATTTTGTGAAAATATTTTTGTGCATAATTTTATTAGATTTGTTGAATCTGACAAACAAAAAACCAAACAGCAGAATGAATGCTGTCTGGTTAGGTTGATAATAGACTATATAATTAATTACTAAAATATATACTATTCCGTTATTACAGGCCGAAGGCTTTTTTCCGTTCCGCAAACATCGGGATTTTCCGTGCACAATGCATATATATCCCCTGCCGTACACTCAAGGAAAAACACCCTTTGTGCTGTCTCATCAAGCTTTGAAAAGTCTGCGGATTTGGAAATAACAGGGAGATTTGCCGCTTCTTTTGCAGCTTTAATAAGCTCAGTCCCCTTCTTATTAAAGCCTGTAATTCTTATATAAGGAACAGATAATTCAAGGTCATCCGCTGTCACTCCGAGCACACAATTCCAGATGATTCTTCTGATTCTTGCGTGGGAATATCTCTTGGTTTTCGCAAGAGAATAAAGTTCATCAAGGCTCTTTGCCTGCTTTGAGGCAGATAGAATCCGGTTTTCAATCCCCTCGCTGACATCCGGAACTTTTGAAAGTTCAGCCGCTGAAACCGTACGGATTTTATAAAGGACGGCATTCTCCATCCTTTTAATATCAGCTATATCCGCGCTTTCATAAACAGCTTTTATTCCTTCGGGAACAAGCTCTGCCCATTCATCGGCAGCTCTGATTTTTTCCCTGATAAGCGATGCTCCGGCAATACTTCCGTCTGTTTCGGCAGAATCATGAGCCGCACCGATGCGTTCAAATGTTACGGGTTTTACGTTGCTTTTTATTCTTTTTAACGCAGCGATATATTCAACACCGAGGATATTATTGGGACTTTTTATGATGTCGGCATACATCGGATTTATCGCTCTCAAAGCATTCTCTCTTGCCGAAGCGAATGATATGCCTTTATTCAGCTCTTCGGAAAGAAACGGTTTTATCTCTTCACCGTAAACTGCATCTGCCGTTTCTGAAAGCAAAACCGCATCACCGCATTCGCTGCCGAAAACGATTGAATCAATGCATCCGATACCGTTAAGAATTTCTGCGCCTGCCCTTGCGAAACTCTGCGCACCCGACATAGCATAAACACTCGGAAGCTGCAACACAAGGTCAACTCCGTTTTCAAGAGCCGCTTTTGTTCTTACCGAATGATGAAAAACAGCAGGTTCTCCCCTCTGCACAAAATTGCCGCTCATAACTGCAATGACATGAGTATACCCCATCTCCCGTGCTTTTTGCACAAGAAACGCATGACCGTTATGAAACGGATTGAACTCCGCAATTATTCCGGCAACTTTCATTTTAGGTATCCTTTCGTAATAATAAATGTAATAAGCACTTGAAAAATCGGAAATATAAGTATATAATATAACAGTTATGAGCTTAAATCAAGCAAATATTCACTATTAGGAGTGTTAAAATTGAAAATTCTTGTAATCAACTGCGGCAG
>JAZSCO010000188.1:0-50966 GCA_045602965.1 Acutalibacteraceae bacterium
CATCGTTGAAACGCCTTACAGCAATGTTTTTGTTATGCCGTCGAGTATGGATCTTGCAGGCGCAGAGCTTGAGCTGATTGAATTTGACAAGCGTGAATCAAAGCTCAAGAATGCCCTTGCCGCAATCGTTGACGATTTTGATTTCATTTTTCTCGACTGTCCCCCCTCTCTCGGACTCATAACTCTTAACGGTCTTTGCGCCGCTGACACTCTGATTGTTCCTATTCAGTGCGAATTCTATGCGCTCGAGGGTCTTTCACAGCTTATTTCAACAGTAAGAACGGTCAAGCGTCTTTATAATCCCTACATAGAAATTGAGGGCGTTCTTCTCACAATGTATAACGGTCAGCTCAATCTCACTCAGCAGGTTGTTGAGGAAGTAAAACGCTGTTTCCCGAAAAAGGTTTATTCAACCGTTATACCCAGAAATGTCAGACTTTCCGAAGCTCCCAGCTACGGTCAGCCGGTTATGTATTATGACAAGTCTTCCAAGGGCGCACACGCATATAACGACCTTGCGGATGAATTCCTCAGATTAAATAATAAATAAGGAGAAAAAATATGGCACCGAAAAAAGGCGGTCTGGGCAGAGGTCTTGATTCTCTGCTTGCGGATAATTCTTTAGAAGAAACAAGCGCGGCTCAATCAGTCAAGCTGAACTTAATGGACATAGAACCCAACAAGGAACAGGCAAGAAAGCATTTTGACGAAGCAGCTCTTTCAGAGCTTGCGGATTCAATCGCACAGCATGGGGTTTTGCAGCCCTTGCTTGTCCGTCCCCTCATCGGAGGAGGATATCAGCTTGTTGCCGGCGAAAGACGTTGGAGAGCAAGCCGAATTGCAGGTCTTACTCAGGTACCCGTTGTTATAAAGGAACTTTCTGATACGGAAGCGGCTGTTATTTCTTTAATAGAAAATTTACAGCGTGAGGATCTGAATCCGGTTGAAGAAGCGCTCGGCTTTGCGAGCCTGATGAAAGATTTCAATCTCACTCAGGAAGAGGCTGCGCAGAAGGTAGGCAAATCACGTCCCGCAGTTGCGAATGCACTCCGTCTGCTCAAGCTCCCCGAAAAGGTGCTTGACATGGTGCGTGAAAACAAGCTTTCCGCAGGTCACGCAAGAGCATTGGCGGCAATCGACGACGAAAAAGTTCTTATTTCCACAGCAGAATTAATCGTTGCAAAAGGTCTTTCGGTCAGAGCTGTTGAAAAGCTTGTGAAAACCCTCACCGCCGAGAAAAAAGATAAATCAAAGAAACCCGCATCACGTCCCACTTTCTTTGACGAGGTTGAGCTTTCTCTCAATAATTCTCTCGGCAGAAAAGCAAAGGTTATTACAAAAAGCGGCAAGGAGTCGGGCACTCTCGAAATCGCTTTCTACGATAAAGATGACCTTGCACGCATCGCATCAATCCTTTCGGCACTTGAATAATTTTTAAACCGGTGGGTCATCTCACCGGTTTTTGCTTTACCCTTCCTGTTATTCATCGCTTTAAAGCGTGAAATATGTTGAGGGGTGCAGACGGTGCGTGCAGACAGTGCAGATTATTGAAATGTTCATCCGTCCGTAATATAATCGGATAAATACTTAACAAAGGCAGCATGAACGGACAGAATTTTCTTGTTATACCGTGTGATAACGAGTTGTCGGTTGGCAGGGATACGATACCGGACCCGACGGTCCCTATCTTACAAAATTTTCCACAGAATATTAAAGAACCGACGCAAGGGTCAGCATGGGAATGCATTTTTTGACTATGCCGTCAAAATCGCTGAGCGGCAGAGGGTTTTCACCCTTGCCGATTTCGAAGGTGAAGGCAGGTCGGTTGAAATAACCGATGAACCAATCCTTGAATCCTCCGTGCGATGCAAGACCAGAATTTTCAATCAGATTATAACCGCTTACGGCTGAAAAGATTTTTGCAATTTCTTCGCTCCGTGGCGGTTTTTTGTTGCCGTATTCCCAAAAGATTTCTTCTCCCTGACTGTGCAGAGCAATTGCAATGCGCGGAGTATAAAGTCTGCAAAGATAGCTGAGTGCCTTGGTTTCGGGTTCGCTTTCGGGAGCAAATCCGCCGTATCTTCTTGGAGACGGAGCAAGAATTCCGTTTTCGGTTTCAATCCTGCGAAGCTCGTTCCAGCCTGCGTTGAAATTATGATTGATATCAACTCCCCTTGCGTTGGCGTTCCATTTTTCCTCGGAAACGGCAGCAATTTTCTTGCAGTTTTCGGCATATATTCCTGCGCTTTCAAATCCGTTCAGCGCAATTTCAGCTCCGTCGGGATTTACGCACGGAACAATAATAATGCTGCGTATTATGCCCATCGGGTCGATTCCCCAAATCGGAGCGCGGTTAACTTTTGAATAAAGAATAATTTCCGCAAAACGAAGTGCAAGCAGAGTTGTCAGCCATTCCTGAGCATGAAATCCTGCCGCAATTATCAGAGGATTCTGACTTCTTCCGATTGTCAGAGAAAAAATATCCCTCTGGCAAAGCGATTTGCCGATTACATTCAGCCGCAGAAACGGATAAGCTCTTTTTAAAGAAAAAATCATTTTTCTTTGATTTTCATATGTCATTCTTGCAGAATCTGTGATATAATTCATTAATAACACCTCAATAAACTATATGCACAGGGAGATTTTATTATGGAAATATTTGAAAAAACAGTTGAAAAGAATTATGTATATAAAGGAAGAATTATCAACGTGCGCTGCGACGATGCAGAGCTTCACAACGGCAAACCCTGCAAGCGTGAGGTTGTTGAGCACAACGGCGGAGTCTGCGTTGCGGCTCTTACGGATAATAACGAGCTGATTTTTGTCCGTCAGTTCAGATATCCCTATATGGAAACTGTGCTTGAACTTCCGGCAGGCAAGCTTGAACTTGGCGAAGACCCGTTTGAAGCAGGCAAAAGAGAGCTTGAGGAAGAAACAGGCACGGTTGCGGAAAAATACTATGACCTCGGAAAATTCTATCCCACTCCGGGATATTGCGGCGAAATCATTCATCTTTATGCCGCTTCGCAGCTTAAGACAACAGCAATGAATCCCGACGAAGACGAATTCCTTGAGGTTGAGAAAATCGCAATTGATAAGGCAGTCGACATGGTTATCAATAACGAAATCCGTGACGGAAAAACTCAGACACTTATAATGAAGGTTGCGGAAATGCTTCGCAGAGGAATAATTGAAGGAGGCAAGGCATGAGAATAATTCTTGCTTCATCGTCACCGAGAAGAAAAGAGCTTCTCACAACTGCAGGCGTTGAATTTGAAATTCACGTCAAAGAGGTTGACGAAACTGTACCTGAGGGTATTCTCCCTGCCGAAGCAGCAAAAATGACGGCAGCCAAAAAAGCCGCCGCCGTTGCAGAAGATTTTGATGACTGCGTTGTAATCGGCGCAGATACGATTGTTGTTGCAAACGGAAAAATTCTCGGAAAACCCAGGGATGAAGCTGATGCAAAATCAATGCTCCGATTGCTTTCAGGTATCGAACATGAGGTTATAACGGGCGTTTGCATAATCAGAAACGGAGAATCCGAATCCTTTGCACAGATAAGCAAGGTTAAGTTTTACGACCTGACCGACGACGAGATTTCCGCTTACGTTGCCACAAAAGAGCCGATGGATAAGGCAGGCGCTTACGGAATTCAAGGTCTCGGATGCAGACTTGTTGAAAGAATCGAGGGTGATTATTTCAACATTGTCGGTCTTCCCGTTGCGGAAGTTTGCAGAAAACTTTAATATTAAATTTCTTCCGATTCTTCGGGATACCAATCGCTCCGACGGATTCTTTCCGTCAGGGCGTTTGTTATTTTTTCGGTCTTTTCAAAATCCATCGCCTCAATATAAACCGCTTCAAGCTCATCGTGGATATTCTTTGCTAATTTCAGTGCACAGACTGCCTCATTGAGAAGCTCTTTTGCCGCTTTTCCCGAAAAAGAAAGCCTTGCACGGTGAGATAATAATTCGTCGGAAGAATAAAATCGGCGGAGCGAAACTGTTCTTGTGGGATTTAAGTTCAAATCGCATAGCTTGTCGGAAGTGAAAAAACCGAGGGACAGCTCCTTGATAATAATGTGACGGATTGAACCCTCTCTGCTGACCGACGGACTCGAAATAACGGAGTATCCGCTTGCGAGCGCATAGGTTCGAAGCTGCTCAATCAGCACAGCGGCGGCAACTCCGAAATCATCGGAAAAAACAATTATTTCATCGCAAAGGCAGTTGACTGTTTCCGAAAGAAAATAATATCCCTTCGGAGTTACAGCGTCGAGAAGTCTTATTTTTTCAAGACCGATTTTCCCTTCTGGTTTTTTAAAATGACGCTTTGCAAGCCTTGATGCGTAACGGATAATCCGTTCTTTGTCGAGTGCTTTACGGCAGATTTTTTCGCCGTCGCCGAAAATTGAAAACGCCGATTCGATAAAACGTCTGCTTCTCATGTGGCAGGCTTTGTTTTTATCCGTCAGTTCAATTATTTTTTCTTTATTGTCAAAAAGATGCTTTTTATCCCAGCAGTCCCCGAGATTGACTATCTCGCCCGTTGCTCCCGGATAATCGGGGTCGATTGTATGAGGCGAAGTGCCGTCGGCAATGCTGACCCGAAGCGACGGAATAATAATGCCGTCAAGCGATGAGGGGTCGGATGAACAAAAAATTCTTTCGCATTCGATATCCATATCTTCAATTTTTGAGGCAATTTTTTTCATCATTGAGGATTTTCCCGTACCCGGTCCGCCCTTTATAATAAATGTATATTGACCTTCGATTTTCGGTGTAAGCTGCGAAAAACACGAAAAAAACCCGTTTTTACCGCTTGAACCCAAAAAATATCCCTGATTCATGTTCAGACCCCCAACCGTTTTTAATATTACTTTATTCAATATAATGTTATTGTGTGCGTAAGTCTGCGTAAAAAAATAAAAATATCGCAATAAAAATAAAAATTTCTCTTGATATTATAGTAATAATAATATATAATAGTAGGGAATATGAATGGCATTTCTTTAGTCATGTGGCGTGTGGGTCCTGTGCGACAGGACACCGTGAACCATGTCAGGCGGGTGAACCGAGCAGCATTAAGCGGACAGTCTTGTGCGCCACAGTCTGCCTGCCGCCATATGACTAAGGAAATGCTTTTTTAATAAGAGAAAAGGATGTGAAAAGATGTATCAGGCGCTATACAGAAAATGGAGACCGCAGACTTTCAATGATGTTTACGGTCAGCCTCATGTTACAAGAACGCTGCAGAATCAGCTTTGCAGCGGAAGAATTTCACATGCATATCTTTTCACCGGCTCAAGAGGTACGGGCAAAACTACCTGCGCAAAGATTCTTTCAAAAGCTGTAAACTGTCTTTCACCCGTTGACGGCAACCCTTGCAACGAATGCGAAATCTGCCGCGGAATTGATAACGGCTCGATTCTCGACGTTATCGAAATCGACGCAGCGAGTAACAACGGCGTTGACAATATCCGCGATTTGCGTGAAGAAGCGAACTTTACCCCCGTCAATGCAAAATACAGAGTTTATATCATCGACGAAGTTCATATGCTTTCAATCGGTGCATTCAATGCACTTCTGAAAACCCTTGAAGAGCCTCCCTCACACGTTATATTCATTCTCGCAACAACCGAAATCCACAAGCTGCCGTCAACCATTCTTTCAAGATGTCAGCGATTTGATTTCAAGAGAATTGTTCCGGAGGATATAACCTCAAGACTTCTCTATGTTTCGGAAAAAGAAAATGTTAATCTCACCGAAAACGCCGCTAATCTTATTGCTCGAATCGCAGACGGCGGTATGCGTGATGCGCTCTCTCTTCTTGACCGCTGCTTTGCAATGGGAACGGATATTGACGAAAATACCGTCAGCGATGCTGCAGGAATTGCAGGCACAATTCATCTTTTCTCTTTCTCGGAATATGTTGCAAACGGTGATTTCACAAGTTCTCTCAAGCTTGTTTCAAAGCTCCACAGTGAAAGCTGCGATATCGACAGCCTTTGCACAGAGCTGACGCTTCATTTCAGAAATCTCATGGTTGCAAAAACCGTTTCGGAATGCGAAGGACTTATTGTCTGCTCCAAGGATGAGCTTGCAAATCTCAAAGAAAGAGCCGCAAGCCTTAAACTTTCAAAAATTCTTGATTGCATTGAAATTCTCGAACAGACATCCAAAAATATAAAAAATGCCGCCAACAAAAAAATTCAGCTTGAAGCGGCAGTTATAAAAATGTGCGCTCCGTCATCAAAATCGGGCGGTGCAATTCCCGAAGGACTTGAAGAACGCATTTCAAAGCTTGAAGAAATGCTTGCAAACGGTGCGAAACCTGCACCGGTTTCTGCGCCTGCTCCCGTTTCTGCACCGAAACCTGCTGAAGAAAAGAAACCCGAACCGAAGCCCGAACCCGTCAGGGAAGATCCCAAACCCGAGGTCAGAGAGCCTGAAAATGTTCCCGAGCCTGCACCTGTTTCAGCTCCTGCAGAGCAGACCGAAATTTCTGACGGTCCTTTCACAAACTGGCACGACGTACTTGATAAAATCAAGATTTATGATATTCCGCTTTTCGGAATCATGGCAAACACTTCGGCGGTGATTAAAAACGGCAGAGTTGTTATCTGCTCTGATAATCCCACTCTTTTTGATTTCATCTGCACCGATACCCATTCAAAAGAGCTTGCAAGAGCCGTCTATGAAGTTCTCGGCAAAAAAATGAAGATTGCGGTTTCAAATCCCGAAAAAGCAAAAGCAGAAAAAAGTCCTCTTGAGGATTTAAAAAATAAAATAAATAAGTTTAATAATAATTGATTGGAGATTTTAATATGAAAGCAAGAATTCCCGGCGCACCTCAGGGTGGCGGCAATATGATGAAAAAAATTCAGGAAATGCAGGAAAATATGACCAAAATCCAGCAGGAAGTTGAAGCAACAGAATTTTCTTCAACAGTTGGCGGCGGCGCAGTTGAAGTTGTTGTAAACGGTGCTCACGAAGTTACTGCTGTTAACCTTAAACCCGAAGTTGTTGACCCCGAAGATATCGAAATGCTTCAGGACCTCATCATTTCCGCATTCAACGAAAGCATCCGCAAGGCAAACGACGCTATGGAGCAGGGCATGGAAAAGGCTAAAGGCGGTCTTTCAATCCCCGGACTTTTCTGATGAGCGGATTCACACCGTCTTTAGAAAGACTTATCGAGCAATTTGCCCGTCTTCCGTCGGTGGGTAAAAAGAGCGCTCAGCGCCTTGCCTTTCACATTTTGAATATGTCCGACGAAGATGCAAAAAAATTCACGGATTCAATAAACGATGCCCGTGCATCAATAAAAAAATGCACCGTCTGCTGCAATCTGACAGACGGCGAAGTGTGTCATATCTGCACATCTCAGACAAGGGACAAATCAACGATTTGCGTTGTTGAAGACCCGAGAGATGTTATTGCAATCGAGCGCACTCATGAATTCAACGGATTATATCATGTGCTTCACGGAGTTATTTCTCCCATGAACGATATAAATCCCGAAGATATCTGCATAAAAGAGCTTCTTCTGCGCCTTGGCGACGATACGGTGAAAGAGGTCATCATGGCAACAAATCCGACCGTTGAGGGCGAAGCCACATCAATGTATATTTCAAGACTGATTAAGCCTCTCGGAGTTAACGTCAGCCGTCTTGCATACGGCGTACCCGTCGGTGCAGACCTCGAATATGCCGATGAATTCACTCTCATCCGCGCTCTTGAAGGCAGAAAAGAGCTTTAAAGTTTTCCACTTTTTTATACTTTTTCACACACAGGTTTTCCACATATTCACAATGGTAAAATCTGTCATGTGAATAACCCATATTTATCCACATTCCGATGTTGATAAATTTTGACGTTTTTTCCTTGATTTTCAAGGGTTTCGGGAGTTATACCATATTTCCACGCTCCCTACTACTACTACTATAAATATATATAATATATCATTTATTTCAATGAAAAAAATTACATAAAAATTAAAATCGCAGTCAGAGTTTTCAACAAGTGGGTGGATAACTTTCAGACGGATTTTAAGGAGGATATTTATGAAGATAATTTGCAGTACAGTTGAACTTTGCGAAGCTTGTCAGAACGTTCAGAGAGCAGCTTCAACCAAAACCGCAATCCCTGCAATCGAAGGCATTCTCATGGTTGCGGAAAACGGAACTCTCACTCTTACCGGCTATGATCTCGAAATGGGAATCACAACTTCAATTCCCGCAAAAATCGAGGAGGCAGGTGAGCTTGTTCTCAATGCACATATGCTCAGCGAAACTCTCAGAAAGCTTCCCGAAGAAACAGTCAGCATTTTCAGCGATAAGAGAAATATTGCTGCGATTTCATGCGGCGATTTTGAATCAACTCTTATCGGTATTGCTGCAGAAGAATATCCCGATCTTCCTTCGGTTTCCGGCGGTTATCCCATCTCTGTTCCTCAGGGCGTTCTGAAAGATATGGTCAGAAAAACTATTTTCTCCGCTGCAGTCAAGGACAGCAAAATCGTTCATACAGGTATCAAGTTTGAGATTGAGGAAAATCATATCAGACTTATTGCTGTTGACGGTGTGCGTCTTGCAATCAGAAACGAAACAATTAATTACAGCGGCGAGAATCTTTCATTTGTTGTTCCCGCAAAGACTCTTTCCGAAGTTGTGAAGCTCATGAATGACGATGATGCATTGGTAACTCTCGGAGTTGGCAAACGTCACATTATTTTTGAAGTTGGCGGATACAATATTATTTCAAGACTTCTTGACGGCGAATTTCTTAACTATAAAGCGGCAATTCCTTCTTCAACAAAGACGGTTATCCGCGTTAATACCAGAAGCTTTGTTGAAAGCATCGACAGAACTTCTCTTATTATCACCGAAAAAATCAAGAGCCCCATCAAGTGCGTTTTTGAAGAAAACATGATAAAGATGTCGAGCATCACTTCTCTCGGTACTGCAAATGACAGACTCATGGCGAATATCGAGGGTGAAGCCTGCACAATCGGCTTTAATAATAAGTATATGCTTGATGCACTTCGTGCCTGCGACAGCGACGAAGTGAGAATCATGCTTAACGGAGCAATTGCTCCCATTCTTATCGTACCCAATGAGGGCGATGAATTCATATTCTTAATCCTTCCCGTGAGGCTGAAAAATGAGAATTAAAGCGAGAATTGTTGAAAAAAAACAGGTGTCAAAAAAGATTGACACGGATTTTATAAGACTTGATGCGTTCCTGAAAATGTGCGACGCAGTGCAGACGGGCGGTCACGCAAAGATAGTGATTCAGGAAGGCGAGGTCAGGGTAAACGGAGAAATCTGCACCCAGAGAGGAAAAAAACTCCGCAGCGGTGACAAAGCAGAGTTTGAAAGAGTTATTTATATTGTAGAATAAAAAGAACGGAGTGGTAAAATTTGATAATCAAACACCATTCCGTAAAAAATTTCCGTAATATTGAGAGCATTTGTTTTGAACCGCATCCCGAAATGAATGTCATTTACGGCGAAAACGGTCAGGGAAAAACAAATATAATCGAAAGCATCTGGCTTCTGACGGGATTTTACAGTTTCCGTGCGAGAAAAAATATCCAGCTTATTTCGCAGGGACATGAAGAAGCGGAAATTCAGACAAAATTTTATTCACACATGCGTGAACAACTTGCCGAAATGAAAATAAACAAGCGCAAAGAGCTTGTTCTCAACGGCATAAAGGAAGAATCTCCGCGCGTTATGATGGGAAAATATTTTGCCGTTGTTTTTTCGCCCTCAACGCTCGGAATCGTGCAGGACGGACCGTCGGAAAGAAGAAAGCTTCTGGACATCGCTCTGAGCCTGATAAAGCCGAATTACGCCGTTGTGATGTCACGCTATCTGCGAGTGCTTGACCAGAGAAACGCGCTGCTCAAAAAAATGGGCGAGAAGTGCTTCAAAAACGGATATATCGAGCCGTGGGACAATGAGCTTGTTTCACTCGGCACAAAAATAGTTAAATACCGCCTCGATTATATCGAGAAATTATCGGAATTATCGGGCGAAATTTATAACGGAATCAGTTCGGGTCGTGAAAAATTTAATTTTCATTATGATTTTTCATCCGAAAATATTTCCGAAGAAGAAATAAAACAAAAGTTAATTGCGGATATAGAAAAATACCGTGAAGCCGACCTCAAAAAGCTTTATACTAACGCAGGTCCTCATACTCATGACCTCGTTCTGAATCTCAACGGCAGAGACGCAAGAATTTACGGCTCGCAAGGTCAGCAGAGGTCGTGCGCGCTTGCAATGAAGCTCGGAGAAGCGTCAATAATTGAGGAGATTACGGGCGAAAGTCCCGTTGTGCTTCTCGACGATGTGATGAGCGAGCTCGACGAAGGCAGACAGACCTTCATCCTCAATTATCTTGATAACTGGCAGGTTTTCATCACCTGCTGCGACCCGTCACAGCTTCTGCGCTCCAAAAAAGGCAAAGCGTTTGAGGTTATCGACGGCGAAATAAAAGAAATGGAGTAAGAAATGTATCTGCACCTCGGAATGGACAAGGTTATAACCTTTGACGAAATAATCGGAATTTTCGATCTGGACACTTCCACCGTTTCAAAGCGTACAAGAGATTATCTTGCCAGAGCTGAAAAAGCGGGAATTGTTGAAAATGTCTGCTACGATATTCCGAAATCGTTCATTGTCTGCCGCGATAAAAACGGCAACGAAAAGGTTTATATTTCGCAGATATCGTCAACAACGCTTCTCAAAAGAACCGGTTATGTTGACAGCCTTACAAATGTATAAAAAAAAGACCTGCTTGAAAAAACAAGCAGGTTTTTTGATTATTAAAGAAGACTGCAGGGGAGAAGCCAGATATCGTATCCTTTGAGCAGGAATTTATAAATATCGGAGTAAGCCTTTGCTATTTCAACGAGTGCAGGCATGACTTCATATTTAACAAACGGACTGTCCGCATCGTCAGAAAGGAGCTTTGCCTTTGACATTGCGGTGTAGAATTCTCTCTCAACTTCAAGAGTTTCCGCCTCTGTCCACGATTTGTCTTCAAGAAGTGCAACCGCTTTTTCGTAAGCAGTATCAACGGCTTCGCGTTTTTCTGCATTGAGTGAATCAAGGTCGGCTTCCTCATATCTTCTCATCATATCCTCGATTGTTTTGAGGTTTCTGTATTCAAGAAACTGAGGATATCCGCCGTTGTTGACTCTGGCGTCAGTGATTTCATCGTTTGTAACAAGCTCACAGCACATTCCGATGATGTCATTAACGCTTGCCTGAAGAGTGAGATGGCTCTGATTTTTAACAAACCATGTGTTATCGGGCAGAGCGCATGTGCCTGCGTCAACGATGCCGTCGGGGCTGATGTAGCTCTTATCAATTGCGGGTTTATAATCATCGCCGAGAACCGAACCCACATTTGCAAATGTTCCGCCGATTGAAGTTGAGGATGACTGTATGATGTTGTCGGAGCTGAGCTTGTAGTTGCCGACTGCTGCGGGAAGTTCAAGATTATATCCGCTGATAACAAAGATATCCATGCCTTCGTCGCTGAGCTTTTTGAGAGTTGCGCCTGCATTTTTCTGGATATTATAGTATCTGTCGGTCTTTGCTTTAAGCTCTGCGTGTGATTCATCGGAAATAAGTTTTTTGCTCATTTCGGGATATGCACCGCTGGGAACAAGCGCCCACATTGAGGGGCAGTTATAGAGAAGCTTGCCGAGAACTTCGTCGATTGCTCTGTCGAGAGTTTCTTCAAGAAAATCGCTGAAGAATTCCTGCGGAATCGCTCTGACAACGGGATTGAGAAGATAACCGAGAGCAAGATATTCCTCTGCGGCAAGGTTGATGATATTGGGAACAAGGTCGTTATAAAGTGCGTTGCCGTCGCTGAAGGTTGTGTTGCCTGCCATGAGGTCGGCAAGGAGATACGAGCCGTCAACTGCTGCAGCTGCAAAAACAACTCTGTCGATATCGTCGGGGTCGCAGTATTCGGCAAGATAAACATTACCTATTGTGCCGCCGAGACTGATAAAGCAGATGCTCACCTTATCGTGACCTGTCTGCGCCTTTACCATCTGAACATATTCATCAAGCTTTTCAGCGGCGGAAATAACGTCACCGAATGAGCTGTAAGAGAAATAATATGTATGGTCGTAGCCGTATTCTTCGCAGAATTCTTCCATATTGACCTGACGCTTGATGAAATCGTATTCATGCTCATACTTCGTGGTCGGAAGAACGTTGCCGTTTTCGTCTTTTGAATAACCCTTTGCGTAATTATAGGATTTTTCAGGCTTTGTTTTGCATTCTTCGAGCGAATACCAGTATTCGTCAACCGAAACGTCATTCACTCTTGTTCCGTCGGGATTGAAATAGTGGCTTGCAAATCCTTCGTCAAGAACACCGAGAAGAATGTCGAGAAGCTTATCTCTGTCATGAAGTGCAACAGCGCCGACTATATCGCCGATTCTTTCTTTGAGAGAATTCTCAAGCGCAATTGTGTCAAACATAAAAGCAAGGTCCATACCCTCAACAATGGGGAAACCGTCGCTTGTGAGCAGATCGTTGCCGTTTTCATCCTGAACATAAACCTGCGACTGCATGATGCCCGGAACGATAATCAGCGGACTTGTTCCGCAGTTGCCTTTGCAGTCGGTTTTGCATTCGCTGTCCCAGTCTCTTGCATATGCAAAGGGTGCAATTGAAAGCACCATGCAGAGAGAAAGAATGACGCAGAGAAGTTTTCTGATTTTCATATTTATCCTCTTTTCCAAATTATTTATAATCCTTCATGTATTCGCCGTGAGCTTCGATAAGCTCGTCAACCATAGCCTTGATATCGTCAATTGAAAGCTCGGCTGCGGTGTGAGGTTCAAGCATTGCCGCCATATAGATATCTTCTCTCTTTTTAGTAACAGCGGCATTGATTGTGAGGAGCTGTGCGTTGATATTTGTCTGGTTCATTGCAGCGAGCTGAACGGGAAGCTTGCCGACATGGCAGGGATGAATGCCCTTTCCGTCGATAAGGCAGGGTACTTCTACGCATGCATCTGCAGGAAGGTTGTCGATAAGTCCCGTATTGAGAACGTTACCGCCGATTTTGTAGGGATTGCCCGTAACGATAGCTTCCATGATGTAGGAAGCGTATTCGCCCGAACGCTCATGGGTAATCTGACCGTTGTCAAGGATTCTTTCCTTTTCAGCCTTCCAGCCTGCAATCTGATTTACGCAGCGGCGGGGATATTCGTCAAGAGGAATGTTGTATCTTTCGATAAGCTCGGGATATTTGTCCTTGATGTAGAAGCAGTTATATTCTGCGTTATGTTCGCTGGATTCGGTGCAGTAATATCCGAAGTTTCTGATATACTCGAATCTTACCATGTCGCTGTGCTTTTCTCTGTCGTTCATCTCAATGGCTCTCTTGCGGATTTCGGGATAGAGGTCGTTGCCGTCCTTATCTTCGATTTCAAGCAGCCAGCCCATGTGGTTGATGCCTGCGATGAGCTCTTTTCTGCCTTCGAGCTTGTCTTCCATGCCGAGTCTGTTGAGCAAATCTCTTGAGCAGCTCTGAACGGAATGGCAAAGACCGATTGTTTTGATTTTTGTGTATCTCTGCATATAACCCGAAAGGATTGCCATGGGATTTGTATAATTGAGGAACCATGCGTTGGGGCATACTTCTTCCATGTCGTCTGCAAAATCCTTGAGAACGGGAATTGTGCGAAGACCTCTCATGATACCGCCAATACCGAGTGTATCTGCGATTGTCTGGCGAAGACCGTATTTCTTGGGCACTTCAAAGTCAATAATTGTGCAGGGGTCATAAAGACCGACCTGAATTGCGTTGACAACGAATGTTGCGCCACGCAGAGCATCTTTTCTGTTTTCAACTCCGCAGTATTTTTCGATTTTTGCTCTGCCTTCGTTAACATTCTTGTTCATTGCGCTGAGGATGATGTAGCTGTCTTCAAGTCTTTCTTCATCGATATCGTAAAGAGCGATAACGCTGTCACGAAGAGCAGGTGTACACATGCAGTCACCGAGAACATTTCTTGCGAATACGGTGCTTCCCGCACCCATGAATGTAATTTTAATCAAAAAAATCTCTCCTTATATATAAAATTCTTTATACCATTCTGCAAATTTACGAAGTCCGTCACGAAGCGGAGTTGAAGGCTTGAAGCCGAAATCCCTTTCAAGCGCCGAAGTATCCGCATACGTTATCGGCACGTCGCCTGCCTGCATGGGGACAAGCTCCTTATGAGCCTCAAAATCGTAGTCATCGGGTAAAACGCCTGCTCTGACAAGCTCCTGCTGAAGAATATCAACGAAATCAAGCAGATTTTCAGGGGTATTGTTGCCGATATTATAAACCCTGTAAGGCGGAAGCGGAAGTCCGTCTTCGCCGTTTGCCTTTTCGGGTGCGCACTGCATGACGCGCTTGATTCCTTCAACAATGTCGTCAACAAAGGTGAAATCCCTCTTGCAGTTTCCGTAGTTGAAAATCTGAATTTTTTCGCCCTTGCGAAGCTTGTTTGTGAATCCGAAATACGCCATGTCGGGTCTGCCTGCAGGACCGTAAACCGTGAAGAAACGAAGTCCCGTTGACGGAATATTATAGAGCTTCGAATAAGCATGAGCCATAAGCTCGTTGCTTTTTTTCGTTGCCGCATAAAGGCTGACGGGATTATCCACTTTGTCGTCGGTGCTGTAAGGAATCTTTTTGTTTGAGCCGTAAACCGATGACGATGAAGCATAAACAAGATGCTCAACGGGATTATTGCGGCAGGCTTCAAGAATATTATAAAATCCGATAAGATTGCTCTCAATATAAACATCGGGATTCGTTATCGAATAACGCACTCCTGCCTGCGCCGCAAGATTAACTGCAACATCAAATTTATATTCGGCAAAAAGTGAATCGATAAGGGGTCTGTCGGCAATGCTGCCCTTGACAAAAATCCATTCCGTTTCCGAATTTTCAGCCGCCGCCTTTATTTTTTCAAGACGGTATTCCTTGATTGAAACGTCGTAGTAATCGTTCATATTGTCGATGCCGACGATTCTGATTTTGCCGACGGTGCGTATAAGCTCAAGCACAAGGTTTGAGCCGATAAATCCTGCCGCACCCGTAACAAAAACGGTTTTTTCTTTTAAATTTACATTCGGTGTCAGCATAAGTAACCTCACAAAGTATATTTATACATTGTAATTATAAGTTAATCTGTATAAAAAATCAATGATAAATATCGCCGTATATATTGATTATTTCAGATTTTGTGATATTATTAAAATGAAACAAAATGCGAAGGAGAAACTGATATGCCAAAATATCTTATCGTTAACGCTGATGACTACGGTATGTGCCATGCTGCAAATCAAGCTGTAGCAGAGCTTTTTGAAGGCGGATGGCTTAAGTCCGCAACTGTTATGATGCCTTGTCCCACAGCGAAAGAGGCAGTTGATTTTTCGATTGCGCATCCCGAATATGCAATCGGTGTTCATCTCACCATGACAAGCGAATGGGGCAAATATCGCTGGAAACCCCTCACAAACGGCAAATCACTCATCGACGAAGAAGGCTTCATGTGGCATGAGAGCGACCAGGTTGAGAAAAACGCTTCCTATGAAGACCTCGAAGCCGAAATCAGAGCGCAGATTGACCTTGCTCACAGCTGGGGAATGAAGCCCTCTCATACAGATAACCACATGGGTTCACTTTACGGCCACTACACCGGCAGACTCGGTCTTGCAAAGATGACTCTGCGTGTTTGCGGCGAATACGGCTATGCTTACCGTCTTTATACAAAGCACGACAAGAGAATCTGCCCCAACGGTACACCCTATTTCCTTTATGCGGCAATCACCCTTCTTTCAAAGAAATGGGGCAAGAAATATAACGTTGTTATTCCCGATTATCTTCTTTTCCCCGACTGGAATGACGACATGAGAGTCAACTACGAAACATACAGAGAAACCATTCTCAAAATCTGGACAGACATTCCCGAAGACGGTGTTACGGAAACATTTATTCATCCTTCCGTTGAATGCGACGAGCTTAAGGGCATCACAGGCAGATGGCAGGACAGAGTCTGGGAATATCAGCTCATGAAAGACCCCTACACTCATAAGTATCTCAAGGACCACGGCGTTGAGCTTATCAGCTACAGAGAGCTTATCAAGATGAAGGGCGGAGTAGTTAAAGGTTAATTAAAAACGGCTTGTCTTCTGACAAGCCGTTAATTTTTATTCTGTTTCAAACATTCTGAGTTTTGAATAAAGTTTTTTTCTTTCTGCCGCTTCTTCGGCGACTTTTTTGACTCTGACGGCAGGTCTTTTTCCTGAAAGAGAACGAATCAGATATTTTCCGCCGAAGAAAAGCCAGCCTATCGGAAGCAGAAATTTAAGCTTTCTTGCAATACGCCAGTTTGAATATACAATCGAATTTGCCGATTTGAAAAGCTGTTTTATCATCGGCACGTCTTTTTCGTTTTTATTTGACAGGAGCAGACTTTCGTGGCTTCTGTCGGGACTTTTCTGACCGAAGTTTCCGCCGCTGAAAATATCTTTGAGTATTCTGCGTGCAACGGATTTGTCGGTATCTTTTGTCCATTTCATTTTAGGTGCTCCGAGATAGTCCGATGCGATTGAGGTCATGATTTTTGCCGTTTCCCAAAGTCCGATGTCTTTCAGGGTATCCTCAAACATTTCAAGGAATTTTTCCTCTCCGAGCGATGCGGTGAATACCGCCCAGTCGCAAAGATGGCGCATTCCCAGTCCGTCACCCGTCAGGTGATGGCACATATGAAGAAGAATTATCAGTCCGTGGTGAAAATCCGACGGCACTCTGACATTTCCGACCTCGGTTTCAACCTCTTTTGAGCAGGCAACGGCGTCGGCAAGATATCCTCTGATTTTTTCGCCCGTTTTTCCCTCGGGAATGCCTGCAGGCTCGGAATGAAGCTCGCAGCGGCAATTATTTTTATTGATATAAACATCGTGGAAGTCACGGTGCTTACCTGTCTTTTTGCAGCCGTTTTTCTCCATTGCGGAACAAGCGGCTTCATAATAATCGGAGTCAACGAGAAAATCAACGTCGCCCATCGACCTCATAAGAGGGTCACGGTAATAGAGCGCAGAGGCGAAGCCCTTGAGAATAACGTAGGGAATGTCCTCGCTGCTCATAATCTCGTGGATTCGGGTGTGCTCATAGTCGATGTTTGCATTGTCGGCGAGAGCCTTATTTATAGCCTGACCGCCTTTGGTTTTGTCCGTGCCCGAAAAAGCAACCAGAGTCACCGTCTGAAAATATGCCTCAAACCATACCGCTTTCATTTCGGGGCAGTCTGTGTCAACTTTTCTGTGCGCATCAAACAGACCGTTTGCCAGAAGGTCAAGCAGCATTTTTTCGTGCTTATTGAGTTTTATTGCTTTTTCGTTCATTTCAACCACTTATATATTATTCCAGAATTCTTCAATCTGCTCTTTCGTTGCCGCAACGGAGCCTTGCACCATGTCGGGTTTTCCGCCGCCTCTGCCCGAGCAAGCGGCATTGAGCGCCTTTCCGATTTCGCGCACATCGCCGTTTCTTGCAGTTATCGCATATTTATAGCCGATTTCGTCGTTGCCCGAAAAAACCGCGGCGATTCCGACCTTTTCGGCAAGCATATCGCTGAAAATTCTTGCATCGTCGGCATTTCCCGCTTCGTCAAAAGCAAGGAATTTTTCGCCTTCGGCGTCCTTTGCCCTGAGAGCAAAAAGCTCCTTTTTGAGTGCGGAATATTCGAATGCGGATTCTTTCAGCTTTTCAAGAGTCCTTTCAACCGCCTGTGCAACTTCCTCGGTCTTCGCCTTGAGAAGATTGGAAATTTCAAGCACGCTCCTGTTCTTTTCTTTGTAATCCTCGAGCGCTTTTCTGCCGATTTGCAGAGTGATTCTCACGCCCGATTTATAATTCATCATCGAAACCGCCTTGATGATTCCGACCTCGCCCGTGAATGCAACATGAGTGCCGCAGCAGGCGCAAAGGTCAACATCGCCGATTTTTGTCAGACGAATCTGACCTTCAAGCTCTTTTTTGCTTCTGTAAGCATAATTCTCAAGCTCGTCATCGCTCGGATAAATCGACTCAACGGGAATATTCTTAAACACCGCTTCGTTTGAAAGACGCTCAATTCTCTCAAGCTCATCGGCAGAGATAACTCCGTTGAAATCAACGGTTATGCAATGCTCGCCCATGTGAAATCCGACGTTGTCAAAACCGCACACGGAATGCTGAATGCCCGAAAAAATATGCTCGCCCGTATGCTGCTGCATATTGGTGAAGCGTTTTTCGAAATCGAGTCTGCATTCGGTTTTGCCCGTTTCGACCGCCGTTTTGCAGATGTGGATTATCTCGCCGCCCTTTTCAACGGTGTCGATAACCTCCGCCATGCCGATAAATCCCGTGTCGCCCGGCTGTCCGCCGCCCTCGGGGAAAAACGCCGTTTCGTCAAGAATAACCTCAAAACCTCTTTTTCCCTCGGTGCACGAAATAACGTTTGCGGTGAATTCCTTTATATATTGATTTTCATAGAAAAGCTTGCGTGCCATGACGGTTCTCCTTGTGTGAAATATCGATTATATTTCAGTATACCATAACATATTATTTTTGTAAACAATATCGGATTTATTCATACAAAATATGAAATATGTTGAATAAAGAAAGATTTTTTCCGAAAAAGAATGACAGAACGAAAAATATATGATATACTCTAAAAAACTACAAATTTTGAACGGAGAAAAAATATGAAAAATTATTTCAAACGCCTTTCGGATAACTGTCCGAAGCGCAGATTTATATTCTGGTGGATATTCAGAGCTCTCATGATTTATGCATTCATCGCCGGCTTCTTCAAAAAGCCCTTCGATATCACAGACCCACTGCAGGTCGGAGCGAATTTTCTTTGCATGTTCCTCTGGGAAATTTTCATGCTCTTCCCCGAAAAGAGTGTTTTCAGACACTTGTCCTCCGCTTTCCAGTCGTTCCTGACAATAATGATTTTTGCCGCTTCATTCGGCGGAAAATTCCTCAATCTCTATTATGATTTCCGTTGGTGGGATGTTATTCTCCATTTTGTCGGCGGCGGTGCTTGCGTATTTTTCGGCTACGAAATCGTTTGCGCACTTCTTAAAAAAGAGAAAAAATCAGCTCCTCTTTCACTCGTAATTCTTGCATCGGTAGGATTTTCGTTCATCGGTGCAACAGGCTGGGAGCTTTTCGAATTCGGTTTTGACCAGATTGCAGGCATGATGGGAGGATATCCCGGCGATGCTCAGCATTGGTCGTTTGCTCTCGCACAGGGCACTCCCAAGGCTCTGACTCTCTTCGACCCCATCGTTGCCGAGCGCTGGCCCATCATGGATACCATGGCAGATATCGTTCTCAACACCGTCGGCGCACTGGTATCATATGTCTATATCAGAATTTTACCCTATCGCCATAAAGGAAAATACAAGTTCGATTTTGAATAATTTTCAGGGACTGTCCGTTGAGGCAGTCCTTTTTGTTCATAAAAATTTTTCAAACAAAATTTGAAAAAGATGTTAACTTTTGCAGTATAATGTGCTATAATACCTAAATAATAGTAAAATAGGTGTAATATTGATATTACAGTGTGACAGTAGGTGATTTTGTGGGTGAAAACAATAAACGCCCGGGAAAATTTGAGGATATCTCGAGCTACAGCACCCCGAAGGGATTTAAAAATAAACTGAAATATTTTATGGATTTTAAGTTCAAGCCCTTCTTCCTCAAAAATCAGAAAAGAAATCTCAAGGCGATACTCAGCATTTTTATCTGTCTTATTCTTGTTATTTCCGCAGCAGGCGGTGCATACATCCGAAAGATGCTTTCGCTTATCAATGTCAGCTCGGGCGACTTCGGTAATCCCGACGCAACGTTTGCCGAAGAAATTCAGAACGAAGATGAAGCGATGTCGTTCAATACCATTGCCGATATTCAGAGCGCAGACTCCATAAAGGAGCTTCTCAAGGCATGGGCAACCAACGGCGGCGAGAAGATTTATAACAAGAAAGTCATCAACGTTCTTCTTATCGGCGAGGATGATGAGGACGGCTCTCACCGCTCCGACTCAACGATGCTTGTTTCCGTTAACACAAAAACGAAGAAGATAACAATCACTTCCTTCCTGCGTGACTCATATACTTATATGAACATCAACGGTCATGAGAGATACGACAAAACCAACCACTCCTATGCATGGGGCGGCGCTGCAACTCTCATGCAGGTGCTTTCCGATAACTACAAAATAAAGATTGACCACTATGTTTCAATCAATTATCAGTCGTTCAAGTCGGCGGTTGATGCGCTCGGCGGAGTTACCGTTCCCATCACCGAAAAAGAAGCAAGATTCATGAACAGGACAACCCGTGTCAAAGGCTTTGAAAGCGGTGAAAACGTTCTGCTCAACGGCGAAAGAGCCTTGATTTACGCAAGAATCAGAAAGCTTGACAGCGAAGTTGAAAGAACGAGAAGACAGAGAGAAGTTATCAGCTCCGTTATCAGAAACGTCAAGGCATCGTCGCTTTCCGACCTTAATTACGCAATCGAAACCTTCCTGCCATATATCACGACGAATTATTCATCGGGCGAAATCCTTTCTCTCGGTATGCAGGCACTCAGCGAAGGCTGGCTCAAATATGATATTGTCAGTCAGGTCATGCCGACCGAAGAGCTTCGCTACGGCGTCAAGGGATTCCGTACCTATACGGGAAATCTCGATGTCTGGATTGTTGACTATATCAAGGCTGCAAGAGAGCTTCAGCTCGGTCTTTACGGTCAGACGAATATCGAAATCAATCCGATGACCCATATTTCCGCAATCGACCTTGCAAAAGGCACTTCGGCATCATCGGGTAATTACAGCGATAACGGTGACTACAGCTATGAGGAAACCACTGAGGAATACGAGCCTCATTACTATACGCAGGAAGAATCAACAACCAAAAAGAGCATTTTCAATAACGATTGGTTCAACCGCGAAGAAAATTCCGACGGCGAAACAACAACCCGAATTTGGATAAATCCGTTCGAAACGGTAACCGTATATAATCCGGAAAACCCGTGGGAAGAAGAAACCGAAGACCCCGGATACGAAGAGACTTCCGAATACTATGAGCCCGAAGAGCCCGGCTATGAAGAAGAGCCTGATTACGGCTACGAAGAAGAAATACCCATGGAAGACCCGATTTACAGCGAATAATACAAAACAAAAGGACTGTTTCTTAACCGAAACAGTCCTTTTTTATGTCATATATCAGTTTGCGAGCGAAGAATTTTTGAATGAATCATCGTCGGTTACTTCCTTGATGACTTTGATTTGCGCAGGGAAAATAATCTGAGCATTTTCGTCGCTGAGTTCAAGCTCGGCGATTGCCTTGTCATTCCAGAAAGGATAAATATCGATTTCGAAATACTGATTATTGAAAGTCAGGCAATATCTCGTTTTGCGTATCTGGTGCTTTGTGGTGTCGGCGTCCATAAGAAGCTCAAGATATTCCGCCTGAGACAGTTTTCTTTCGATTTCAACGCGCTTGACATCGGTGATTTTGCGCTTGATGGTCTGAAAATATATGTAGTTGCCGTTTGCGCCTCTCTGACGCACACGGACTTCTTCATTTTCGGAGCTGTTGAGATAGGTCTGGATTATATCAACCTTCTTGCAGGTCGGATTTGATTCAAGCCACTCGATGTCGGGATATTCGATAAGGAATTTTCTCTCGATTTCAAGCGGCTCGGGTTCACCGAGGAACGAAGAAATTTCGGAAATGAGATTTTTCATCTTGCCGTCAAAATCGGAGGAGTTATCGATGACTCTGAAATGGGGATGTCCCGTCCATGCGGAAATCAGCTTGTCGTCCAGCATTCTTGCCTCTTCGGGAGATTCTCTTCTGGCGGCATTGTTTGCGGTCGTGTAGAATTCTTCCGCACCCTTTGCGGCGGTGACAAGATGGAAAACAGCGTCATAGCTGTCGCGCAGTTCAATTTCATTCGAGCCGATAAAGTCGAGAACTTCGCTGAATTCTTCGGGACTCATATACGCTTTGTTATCAATTGTGCCGCGGTCGCAGACGATGAGAATCTTATCCGCTTTCATGGTTTTGGCGGCATATTCAAAGATTTTTTCCTTCTCTGTCTGAAGACGGAACTGACATTTCTGATGATCCGCATTTGTTCCGCAGGTCCAGGGAGCAACGCCGCCCGAGATAAGCTCGGTTGCGGTTTCGGGAATAAAAAGAACGGTATATCCCATCTCGGTGAAGGTGTTCTGGATGCGGCTCATGGCAGTTGACTTGCCTGCACACGGACCGCCGGTGATAACAATTTTGGTAATGTTCATATTATTCTCCTGTTAAGATTTATTTTTTCTTACGGGAATGATTATACTAAGCGGAAAACGGCTCGGACAGGATTTATTCCCGTCAAAGCCGGTTTTTTATTGATTTTGTGACTGAACTTCTTTGCCGATGAAGATGAACAGGTCTTTGTCTTCGCAGGTATAGTCTGAGTTCTTAAGCGGATTGAGGAAGACAAATTCGCCGTTTTCGTTCGGAATATTCTTTTTGTAGCCGATGAAAACCAGGTCGGAATTATTTTCCGCTGCTGCCAGATGGATATCGTAAATTTTTGCTTTTGTGCCGATATCCATGAATTCGGAAGCTGTTCTGAAAATAATATCCGAGCCGCCTGCCGTAATGATATCCTCAAAGATTTCAAGTCTGCTTTTCTGCCTTGCAACCTGAGCGAGAATTTCGTTGGTGATAACGCTTCCGACAACGAAATCGTTGATGCCTGTTTCGCTGATAAGATTCTGATTTTCGCTGTACTGAATCTCGCTTGTGATGCTGAAATCGAATATTTCGTCGGAATTATTGATAAGGCTTCTGAGCTGGAGAAGAAGCAGAATGATTTCGGAATCTTCTCTGTGCATGAGCATTTTTCTTCTCATGTCGCTCATCTCGAAATCGTTTTTGTTATCGGATGTGCTTGCAAGGACTATGACCGATTCGGGCTTCACTTTTTCAATCAGATTCTTGAGGTTTTCGGTTGAAAACTCAAAGTTTTCAACAATATCAAGATTCATGATATTGAGCTTTTCTTTGAGCTGTTTTATCTTTTCAACGTGCTCCTGCTTGACCGCAACGGTGATTTTTGAATTGCTGTCGGTGAATTTTGCGTGTTCATTGAGGATTGTCTCAATTTTCTTGCTGTATCTGAGAATAAGCGTATTTCTGACAATTCTTTCGGACTCTTTGCTGAAATCAATTTCAGGTCGGTTCTTCTTTGAATGGTAAGGATTGTCCGAATAGTTTATGTGGCTGTCGGCAGAAAGGAAAATAAGATTATCGTCTTTTCTGACGGTTTTTTCTTCTTCGGGAATGCAGGGGAAAAGATATGTTACTCTCTTTTCACCGTCGGGTTCGGTCTTTTGGACTTCCTTGCCGACAAATACCGCATTGTTGCAATAAAGATTAATTTCGGAAACGTTTTTGCCGATGAGCTTACCGTCGGCGGGAACGGTATAGAATTCCGAGCCCTTGTAGTTGAAAATCTCTGAGAAAACATAGGATGCGCCCGTATGTCGGCTTGACTGAGCGATGATTTTTGCGATGATTTCTTCAAAGTCGAGAAGCTTTACCTTGTTGTTGCTTGCAAGCGTTGCCGATTCTCTGTAGTCTGAATTTTTGATAACTGCGGTTATGTGAACGTTGTCGTTATCTTTCAGAACGCTCGCAACGGCAAGAATGCACTTTATGGTCACAAAGTCGTTTTCGACGTTGACGATAACGCTTCTGCAGGTGTTGACCGAGCAGATGTCAATGGCGTTGACGTCATAAAGATTACCCTTGCGGTAAATAATTCTGGTGTTGCATTTGTTCGGAATGCGCTTGTTGACGGCGTCTTCCATTTCGTCGGGGGTTTTTTCGGAATCGAGAATAACGATTGATTTCCTTCTTCTTGTTTCGTTGCGGTTGGCAATTATTAATTCTTCGAGTATTTTGTAGATTTCTTCGTCGAAGCCGAGAATAACGATATGGTCGTTTTCAACTATTTTTGATTTGCCTTTTTTGATGTTTTCGAGCTTGATTGTGAAGCTGGTGTTTATGATACCGATGAGCGTACTGATAATAACAAGGCCGCAGATTGTTGCAACGGACATCGCCGCCATATAAAGAAGGCTTTTGTCGCTGTCGCCCGTGATTGTTCCGGGGTCGATGATATGCATCAGGCTTATCCAGATTCCCGATAAAATTGACCCTTCGCCGCCTGCCAGAGAGATAATCAGTCCCAGCACGAGAGAAAGCACGACAACCGCAACAACAAGAACAAGCATCATTGATTTCATGCCCTTTGTCATTGTGTTGTCAATAAGATAATGTATTCTCGAAAAAATTCCCGATTTTCTTTTTCTTTTCTTCATAATTATCACCTGAAATGCATTTTATCACATTAAACTCTCTTTTTCAAGCAAATATCCGCCCAAGCCGTATTTTATTAAACAGTTGAAACGTCATGAAATATTTGATATAATATCTGCATTCGGTACGCAGACAGTGATTCCCGAAAGCGTTTATTTCATACAGGAGGGTAAAAAATGAAAAAGATACTGATAGTGGTAGATATGCAGAAGGATTTTGTTGACGGTGCGCTCGGTTCACCGGAAGCGGTTGCAGTTGTTGACGGTGTTGTTAAAAAAATCAGGGAACACGACGGCGATATCATTGTGACATACGATACTCATTTTGAGAATTATTCAGAAACTCAGGAAGGCAAAAAACTTCCCGTTCCACACTGTATCAAGGGCAGCGACGGCTGGAAGCTTGACAGCAAGGTTCAGGAAGCTCTTGACGGCAGAGAATACAAGACAATCGAAAAGCTAACTTTCGGTTCAACGGAGCTTCCCGAATATATTAAAGAAAACTATAATCCCGATGAAATCGAGATTGAACTCATCGGTCTTTGCACGGACATCTGCGTTGTTTCAAACGCCCTGCTCATGAAGGCGAATTTCCTTGAAACAAAGGTGAGCGTTGATGCTTCATGCTGTGCAGGCGTAACCGTTGAAAGCCATAACGCAGCTCTCACAACGATGAAAATGTGTCAGGTGAACGTTATCGGAGAATAAGTTCGGGCAAAGAATATTGTGAAATCGAAAAAACTTCACGGAGGACAGATTTATGTTTGACGCTCTTAAAATTAAGAACGAATGTGTTGAATGGATAAGAAATTTCTTTGAAAAAAACGGTCCCGGCTGCAACGCCGTTGTCGGTATTTCGGGAGGAAAGGACAGCTCGATTGCCGCTGCGCTCTGCGTTGAGGCTCTGGGAAAAGACCGTGTAATCGGTGTGCTCATGCCCAAAGGCGAACAGCATGACATCGACAAGGCATATATGCTTGTCAATCATCTGGGAATAAAGCATTTTGAAATCAATGTTGCACAGGCGGTTGATGCCATTCTCAATAATTTCCCCGAAGGACTGGAAGCAACGGCGCAGACCGTTCAGAATATTCCTCCCAGAATAAGAATGACAACCCTTTATGCAGTCAGTCAGTCCGTAAACGGCAGAGTCTGCAATACCTGCAATCTTTCGGAGGACTGGGTCGGATATTCAACCCGTTACGGTGATTCGGTGGGCGATTTTTCTCCTCTGAGCCATCTCACCGTTGCGGAAATCAAGCAGATAGGTCATCTTATGGGATTGCCTGCAGAGCTTGTTGAAAAAACTCCCATTGACGGTCTTTGCGGCAAAACCGACGAAGAAAATCTCGGATTCACTTATGCGGAGCTTGATAAGTATATCCGTACGGGCGAAATCGAGGACAAGGAGAAAAAAGCGATTATTGACAGAAAGCACGCTGCCAATCTTTTCAAGCTTCAGCTCATGCCTGCATTCTGTCCCGGAATCGAAACCAAAGCATAAATCAAAAAGAACAGACGCTGCAAGGCATCTGTTCTTTTTTACTTTTTGAAATTTTAACAGTTGAAACCTTTGTCGGGTTATGGTACAATGGTTTAAATTTTTTTCGGGGAGAGGTTTTTATGTCAGATCTCAGCAGCCTGAAAAAGCGTTGGATTTATCTTGCAACGGGTGTTTTTGCAATGCTTTTTTCGGGCGTACTTTATACATGGTCAATCCTCAAAGTTCCGTTCAAGGAGGATTTCGGTTTCGGTGAAGACCTGCTTTCGCTCAATTTCACCCTTACGATGTGTTTTTTCTGTCTCGGAGCATTCTTCGGCAGCCTTATCTGCAAAAAAATCGGGGTTAAAATAACTCTCATTATTGCAGGTCTGCTTGTCGGCGCAGGTTTTGTTTCAACGGGTCTGCTTACACCCGATTCGGGTCAGTGGCTGCTCTGCATAACCTATGCGATTCTTGCAGGTACGGGCATCGGCATTTCGTATAACGTTGTTGTATCAACCGTTTGCTCATGGTTTCCCGACAGAAAGGGATTTTGCTCGGGCTGTCTTATGATGGGCTTCGGAATCAGCACGCTGCTCATGGGCAACGTTATAAGCAGTCTTTTCGGTAATGCGGATTTCGGCGTGAGCAAAACCTATATTTTGCTCGGTGCAGTTATTGCGGCAGTTCTTATTTTTGCGGGAATTATTCTGCGCAAACCTTCGGAAGCTGACAGGCTTCCTTCGCCCAAAGAGACGAAAAGCGTTAAAAAAGAGGCTTTTGAGAGCCGCGATTTCACAACGGCGGAAATGCTTAAAAGCTTCACTTTCTGGAGAGCTTTTGTGTGCATGGCGTTCATCACCGCCGTTGGCAATTCGGTAATCAGCTTTGCAAGAGACCTTGCGATTTCGGTTGAAGCAACGGAGTCACTTGCCGTTACTCTTGTCGGAATTCTTTCCGTTTGCAACGGTATCGGCAGAATTCTCACGGGCGCATTTTATGATTCTCTCGGACGCCGCATAACGATGATTTCGGCAAATATTCTCACAATCGTTGCCGCAGGCACAACTCTTCTGGCTGTATATATCGGTTCGTTGCCGATATGCATCGTCGGTCTTTGTCTGACGGGTCTTTCCTACGGCTCATGCCCGACGCTGACCTCGGCATTCACTTCCTCTTTCTACGGTCAGAAATATTTTTCCGTCAACTACAGTCTTACGAATTTCAACCTGATTGTTGCCGCATTCATTGCAAAATTCAGCAATTCCCTGCTTGCACAGCACGGCGGATACACAGCACCCTTTGCAATGCTGCTGATTCTTGCCGTATGCGCACTCGGACTCAATTTTTCCGTTAAAAAACCGTGATACAAAACGAAAGGCCGCCTTCCAAAAGGCAGCCTTTTTTGTTTTTTATTTGCCGACCGAAGCTTTGTAAGCGGCTTTGATTGCGTTATAGCGTTTTCTTTGCTCTGCTCCGAAACCGATGACAATATCGGGATTTGCTTTCAGAAGCACGTTTTCCAGCAACCATTTGAACTCTTCAATATCCGCACGGATAACGAAGTGCTTGCCGTCTCTTGTGCAAACGTGAACCGTTTTGTTGATGGTAACAAGACCGTAGAGCTTCTGCACCTGAACGTATACCCATCCGATTTCGGAATAAGGAATCGCCATAATAGGTTTTTTGGACACAAGAGCCTTGCTTCCGCAATAAATTTTTGATTTGGGTAAGGTGGGCTGCTCGGGATTGATATCGTCCAGAACATGTTCAAGGCCTCTGTTTTTCAGGAAATTGCTTGTATAAACAGTGCCTCTGTATTTCATTGACCAGACCGTTAACAGTATTATAAATCCCCATAAAGAAATGAAGGCTAATGCGAACAGTCCGTCGTGAAGATTTTCATCTGTTACCGCAATGGGGAAACCGATGAAGAATACAGCCGTGACAGCTGCCAATAATCCGATAAGAATATACGAATTTCTTTTTTGTTTTTCGAAAAATTCTCTCATTTTATTTGTTTTCCTTTTTTTTGGACTTCTTTGTTTTAATAAGGCTGGCGGCAGCTGCAATAATACCGAAAATGTATGCAAAAGCAAGATCTCCAACAAACGCTTCTCTTACATCATCGTACTCGAGCAGATAGGGAATCATGGAGAATGAATCGATGAGAGTGTAACCGTCGCCGTTCATTTCGATAAATATCGAAATACCCATCGAAACATATTCGGCAAAAAGAATCATAACAATTACCAAAATAAACGAAACGGCATTGCCTACGGGAGAATTTTTGCCCTTTGTGCCTGCGAATTTATCGTAACCCATGCTTGCAAGCACAAACATAAGCAGACAAGCAAGGCCTGCAATTATGCCAAGCTGATAAAGCACACAGTAAGCCAGGACACCGCCGAGAGAAAAGAGAATTGCACCGAGAATACCGGGAATAATTTTTCCGTTGTCTTTCTCCTGAACCTGTGCAACAGGCTCCTGAGTGAGTGCATCATAAAGCGGAACGCCTGTTGTCTGTGCGCACTGTCCTTCAAACTGTTCTCCTGCGCTCGGCTGCTTGGGAGGCTCGGAAACTGAAGCGGTGGCGAGAGATGCGCCGCAACTGAAACAGAAGCGTGCATCGTCTTCATTTTTCGATGAACAAACATTACAGATTTTCATGGTTTTCTCCTTTGTTTTTTGTTTTTTCAGGAAATTACTCACTCATATGATACATCATACAAATCCGAAGGTCAAGTTTTTTGCAGAGGAGTTTCATATTTCCGGAGCAATCAATGAATTTATTGTAGCCGAAAGACTATTCCGGTTGTAATATGCGTTTTACCGTGAGCGTCAACGGATAAATTTTCAGCTCTGACGGGGATTGTGTTTGCTTGTTTTTTCGCATCTGATATGTTATGATAAAAAAGATAAAAGTTAATTCATGATTATAAAGGAAAACGGGTATGAACAGAACTTTTAAAAATGCGGTGTATATGCTGAATTCCGCTACGGACGACATCTGCAACAGCTTTATTATAACAACCCATGACGGTAAGCTCATTGTTATCGACGGCGGTTATGAGAGCGAAACCGAAAACTTCCTTGAAAACCTCAGACGGATTTCCTGCGAAGACAGACCGCATATTGATGCGTGGTTTCTGACTCATCCGCACAGCGACCATGTGAACTGCTTTTTTGATGTAATTGAGCATCACGCCGATGAAGCGGAGGTTGAACGCATTTACTGCAATTTTCCCTCACGCGGATTTTTTGAAGGGAATGACGAATCCGCTGCGGAAACAATGGATGATTTTTACCGTGTGCTTCCTCTGATTGCAACGAAAATCCGTACCGTTTGCGGCGGTGACACTCTTCGAATAGGCTCTGCAAAATTTTTTATTCTGTATTCTCAGGATTTTGAAATCAAAAACTGCAATAATTCTTCTCTCGTTTTCCGTATGCAGCTCGGCGGCAAAAGCGTTATGTTTACGGGCGACAGCGAAGAGGCTGCAGGAGAAAAAATTCTGCGTCTCTGGAAGGATTCGGGGCTGCTTAACTGTGATATCTGCCAGATGTCGCATCACGGACAAAACGGACTCAGCCGAGAATTTTATAAGGCTGTTTCGCCCGATATATGTCTGTGGCCGACGCCGTCGTGGCTCTGGACAAACCGTCTGGGTACAGGTCCGTACAAAACACTTGTCACACGCAGCTGGATGAAAAAGCTCGGAGTGAAAAAGAATTACGTCATGAAAGACGGTGTTCAGGTTGTTGAGCTGTGACAAAAGCACGGAAATGTGTTCTGACTGCGCTTTAAGGATAAACAAAACTGTTGAAAGTGATATCTTTTTTGATACAATAGAATTATAAAAAACGGAAAGAAGAAATAATATGGATTTGTTTTTTGACTCGCTTTTAAGCTTCGACCTTGGCGTATTCCAATGGATTCAGAGCATTCAGAACGATTTTCTTGATGCTTTGATGGTCGGCGTTACAACTCTGGGCAATGCAGGCGCGATTTTTATTGTTCTCGGTTTTGCGCTTTTGTTTACGAAAAAATACCGCAAGGCAGGACTTGCCGTGCTTGTTGCTCTTATTGTAATGCTTCTTTGCAGCGACCTTTTTCTCAAAGAATTCTTCGCAAGAGTAAGACCGTTTAATCTTTTTGAGTCCAATCCCGAAAAATATGCCATATGGGGTACTGAATATATTTTCCCCGAGCTTGTGTATAAACCCTCAAGCTTTTCATTCCCGTCGGGACACACGGCATCGGCTTTTGCTGCGGCAACAGCGCTTCTTTGGCACAGCAGAAAATGGGGCATTCCGACAGTGGTTTTTGCGGCAATTATGGGGTTTTCGAGAATTTACGTTCAGGTGCATTACTGCACAGACGTATTCGGCGGAATTGTCGCAGGCGCAATATGCGGACTTATTGCAGTTTTAATAGTTAAGTTCCTTTTCCCCGTTGCGGACAAAGGACTCGATAAACTTTTTGCAAAATTCAAAAAATCAAACACATAAAAAAACAAGCCGTCCGATTGCTCGGACGGCATTTTTTTACTTCTGATAGATTCTTACATAATCAATAACATATTCCGAATGGTATGTTTCTTTATCGAGAGCTTCAAGTTCTTCTGCACTCGGAACTTCAAGCGAAACTCTGACTTCTTCTTCAACCTGTGAAGTTCCGTTGCCAAAGGTTGAACGTCTGGTTTCAACTCCGTTTACATAGAAAATATACTCATCCTCTGTCCATTCAAGTCCGTAGGTATTGTACTCGTTATAAATATCGTTTCCTTTGAAAAAGCCGAGTATTTCCGATTGGAAACCTTCCTGAACGCCGTCAACGCCTGCACAGTGGATGGTCTGTGAAACAGAGTTTCTTGCCAAAGGATCATCCCAGCAATTTGCTTCGAAAATATCAAGTTCGGCTCCGCCTATGCCGCCTTTTGAATATTCGGCTTCGTACGGATGAGCTGCCTGAATCCAGAATGCGCTCCAGAATGCTCCGCCGTCGTTGCATTTGCAGCGAATTTCAAAATATCCCTGCTTATACCATTTCTGAAGAGCAAGGTCGCCTGCGTACCAGCCTTCGCCGAACTGACCGTCTTCAAGGTATTCTGCCGTGATTATGCAGTTGCCGTCTTTCACTTCAACCTGACTCGGCGCGCGGTATCCTCCGCGGCGATCGCCGGGGTTGCAGTATTTCCACACATCGGTGTTGAGCTCAGCGCCTTCAAACTCATCTTCAAAAACAAGACTGTAGCCTGTAAGATCAAGTTCCTGACCGCGAGGAGTTGTCGGCAAATCAAGAACAGTCAGACCGCAAAGCTCGATTATTGCAAGAATTGAAGCAATAATCTTTTTAGGTGAAAAGGAAGTGAAAATCTCCGTGAGATAGTGAATTTGCTGTTCAACTCCCCATATCTGTCTCGGTGCAAGCTTAAGAACGTCGGTTAAAAAATTCCAGAACATAAAATCACCTCTGAAAATATTTGTTGATTTTAATATAGCATTTTAATTCTGATATTGCAATACAAACGGAAATAATTATTGCCGTATTCCGTTAACAGCGCCGTTTTTTTCAGCCTTGCCGACAGGTCTGTTACAGGCAACAGAGGTATAATGTACCTGCAATACAGACTGTATATTTAACTTGCATTTCTTTTTTATATATGTTACTATATACTGTATAATAAGGATAGTGCCGTTTTCAGGAGGAAAAGATGAAAAAAAACATTTATCTTGCACAGATTAACGTTGCTTACAGCGACCGTCTTGCATATATACCGTATGCAGCAGGCTGCATTGCCGCATATGCGATGAGCGACTGCGAGTTCAATGAAAAATTTAATATCGGAGACATTCTTTTTCTCAGAGAAAAGACGGATGATGCATTAAAGAGAATCGAAAATCCTTTTATTGTAGGTTTTTCTTGCTACATCTGGAATATGGAATATAATCTGACTCTTGCAAGGATGATAAAGGAAAAATATCCCGAATGTCTGATTGTTTTCGGCGGTCACAATATTCCTTTCAACACCGAAGTGCTTGAGAAAGCTCCGTTTGTTGATGCGCTTATTCACGGCGAAGGCGAGCGAGCTTTTGTTGATTATGCAAAGGCGGCGGAGAAAAACGGATATTCTGAGCTTAAAAACATATCATACCGCATTGACGGTAAAATAATCCCCGCAGTTAAAGATAACACCTGCCTTTCGCTTGAGGAATTGCCCTCACCTTACACAACAGGCGTTTTCGATAAAATGATGGCGGATTATCCTTTGATTGATTTTCAGGCAACGCTCGAAACCAACCGAGGCTGCCCCTATTCCTGCGCATTCTGCGACTGGTGCTTTACCGAGAAAATCAGATATTTCCCCATGGACAAAATCAAAAAGGAAATCGAGTGGATGTCGGAGCATAAAATATCCTATTGCTACTGCGCCGACGCAAACTTCGGAATTTCGTCAAGAGATATTGAGATTGCTCAGCACGTCGTTGACTGCAACAAGAAAAACGGCTATCCCCAGATTTTTAAACCCTGCTATGCAAAAAACAGCGACGAAAATATTTTTGAAATCGGCAAACTGCTCAATAAAAACGGCGTTGACAAGGGCGTAACCCTTGCTTATCAGTCGATGTCGCCGACGGTGCTTGAAAACATCGGCAGAAGAAACCTTGATATAGATTATTATTCCCGCCTCAATGCGCTCTACAGTGCAGAGGGTATTCCTACCTACACCGAGCTTATTCTCGGTCTGCCCGGTGAAACCTACGAATCATTCTGCAACGGTCTTTGCGGTCTGCTTGAAGCAGGGCAGCATAACTCGATAACGGTTTATACCTGTCAGGTTTACTGTAATTCGCCCCTTGCACAGCCTGATTACAAAGAAAAATACGGCATCAGATGGGAGAGGGTGCCTCTTCACGGCATCCATTATCCCGCAAACTTCAACGGCGTGCAGGAATACTATGACATCGTTGTTGAAACAAAGGATATGACAAAAGAAGAGTGGATTAAGGCGAATATGTTCTCGGTCTGCCTTCAGAGTTTCCATCATCTCGGATTGCTCAGATGCTTTGCGATTTATTCAAGATATGAGCTCGGTATTTCATATTATGAGTTCTATAACAGACTTCTTGATTATATCGGTTCCGATTCATCAAAGTATATCTACGGCTTGTTCAATATGATAAAGAGCAAGACGGAGGATACCGAAAATTCCGACTGGTGCTATCAGAACGATATTTTCAGCAAGGTCGGATGGTATTTTGAGGAAGGCGCATTCCTTGACATGGTATATAATTCCGATAAGCTCTGGGATGACCTGAGGGATTTCATCGGTTCGCTCGGAATCGAAAAGGATATTGCCGATGCACTTCTTGACTATCAGAAATCGATAATCCGCCTGCCCAATCAGGAAACGGTTGTTGTCGAGAGCGATTACGATTTCTATAACTACTTTGAGAATATCTATGAAGACAAATATTCTCCTCTGAATAAACAAAAAACAAGGCTCAACATTGAACTTGAAAAGAAAGTTGACTCGTGGGCGGTTTACGCCAGAGAAATCATCTGGTTCGGTAAACGCCGCAGTGCAACTCTCTGCACAAATCCCAGAGAAAAAATCGAATGCACATTATTGCAGGAGTAATTATTTATGAAAATGCTGCTTATTTATCCGCCGCAATGGAATCCGACATCAATATATCTTTCGGTGCCTTTGCTTACATCTCAGCTTCGCAATGCGGGTTATGATGCGGATTGCCTTGACCTTAACGTTAAATTTTTCAATCATATTCTCAACTCAGCTCATCTCAACAGGATGATTGATATCTGCATTGAAAAGCATAAGGAACTCGGCAGACTGATTGCAGAAAAATATCCCGACGCTGCCGAAAACTTCGGTTCATACTCTGTTGAAGAGCAGACGGTGTTCCTTAAATTCAAAAAGATGAACGATATGCTTTCGGGTTCAATTGAGCAGCTTCGCAAAACCGCTGACGCTGTTGACTCTGCGGTTGCCGTTCTGAGAAACGAAGACGGTTTTTATGTTCCCGAAAAGCTCTTTGCGGCAAAAAAGACAATTCTTCAGGCGCTTAAGATTGCCTCTCTCCCCTTTGCGCCGAACGAAATAATTTATGACAACTATTTTTCCAACCCTCTTTTAAAGCAGGACTGGGTGAATATCGACAGTCAGTGCAAAGATAAAGAGGTCAATATGTTTATTGATTTCTTTGAGAGCAAGGCTTCGGAAATTGCGCAGAAGAACTATGATTATATAGGCATTTCCGTGCCCGACCTCAGCCAGCTTATCCCTGCATTCACCCTTGCAAGGATTCTGAAAAATAAAACAAATTCAAAAATCTGCATCGGCGGTAACTACATAACCCAGAATATGCGCGATTTTATGAATCACCCCGAAATATTCGGCGAATATGTTGATTTTCTTTCCGTCGGCGACGGAGAAACGGCGATTATCGAGGTTGCCCGTTTTATAAACGGCGAAATCGGTATCGAACAGGTGCCGAATACTGTTTATCTCGGTGAGAATAACAAGGCGGTTTTCACCTATGAGAGCAAAAAGCTCGATTTTGAAAACGTTGCTTATCTTAACCTTGACGGCTATGATTTCTCCGAGTATTTTTCGCCCGAGCCCGTGCTTCCTTTCCAGCTTTCGAAGGGCTGTTACTGGGGCAAATGCAGTTTCTGCGATTATTATTACGGTCAGCAGTGCTTCGATATAAAGAAAATCGACAGCGTTATTGACGAATTCAGATATTATATTGAGAAATACGGCATAAGAAGATTTGCTTTTATCGACGAAGCAATTCCGCCTGTTTATTATATAAAGCTTGCCAAAGCAATCATCGATGCAAAGCTTGATATCTGCTACTATTCATTCGCAAGGCTTGAGAAGGAATTCACTCCCGAAGCGATGGAAATTCTTCACGAATCGGGTGCGAGAATATGCCTTTGGGGCTATGAAGCATATTCCGAAAGAGTGCTTAGCCTGATGAATAAGGGTATCGATGCCGACAGAAGAGAAGAAATTCTCAGAAACGCCCACAATGCAGGCATCTGGAACAACGTTCTTTTCATTATCGGCTATCCGACCGAAACAAGAGAAGAAATTGAGCAGACACTCGATTTTGTAAGGAATAACCGTGACATCGTAAACAGCGTTACCCCGTCGAATTTCTCGCTCAAGAAAAATGCCATTCTTCACGATGAAATAGGCAAAGGCGGAATCATTTCAGGAAAAACAAACGGCGAATTCTACACCGTCTGCAAGGACGAAATCGAAGGTGTACCCCAGCATATACGCCGTGAGATAAGACGTGATTTTCATCTTGAGCTTATAACGGATTACAGCGGCAGTATCTGGCCCGTCAACTATTCCGATTTTGACCTTCTGCTGCTCTATCTTTCAAAGTATCCGCTTGATTACGTTGCAAATTATAAATCCGAAGAAAATCTGACTCTCATGTTCAGATAAATATTCAAAAATGGAGTTTTTATTTTGAAAAAGTATGATGTAATTGTTGTCGGCGCCGGTATGGGCGGTCTTGCCTGTGCCTGTGTGCTTGCAAAAAACAAAAAAAGAGTTCTTCTTCTTGAGCAGGCTCATTCTGCGGGCGGTTTTGCAAACAGCTTTGTCAGGGGCAGGTTTGAGTTTGAAGTTTCGCTCCACGAGCTCTGCGGCTTCGGCAGATATGATATGCCCTTCGGTCCCGTAAGAGGTCTGTTCAATTATCTCGGAATTTCCGACAGAATTGATTGGGTTGACATTCCCGATGCATACAGACTCCTGACCTTTGACGATGAAAACAAATATGATATCCGTATGCCCTTCGGAATCAAGGAATATATCGAAAAGCTCGAAGAATATGTACCCGGCAGCAAAAAAGAAGTTACAAGGCTTTTTCAGTCGGGCGAAAGCGTGCGCAAAGAAATTGAAGCTCTTTCCGCTCCGATAGGCGGCGCAAAAAAAATTGCCGCACTTATGAAAAACGGAGTGCTTTTGCACACCGCATCATACAGCACCAACGAAGTGCTCGACTCCTTCGACCTGCCTCAGAAAGCAAAGGATATATTGAGAGCATACTGGGCTTATCTCTGCACAGACCTTGATTCGCTCGATTTTGTTCATTATATTCAGATGCTTAATTCATATATAGAATTAAAATCCGTTGTTCCCAGACACCGCAGTCACGAAATGGTCAACTGTCTTGTTGATTGCTTCAGGGAATTCGGCGGAGAAATCCGTCTTAACTCAAAGGTTACAAAAGTCAACTCCGTAAACGGCGCCGTAACAGGCGTTGAGCTTGAAGACGGCGAGATTTTTGAGGCTGAAACGGTTGTCTGCAACTGCTCGCCCCACAACGTTTTCGGAAAGATGATGGATAAAAACGAGATTCCCGAATACGAAATCAAAAAAGCAAATGCACGAACTTTCGGCGGCAGAGGCTTCTGCGTATTCCTCGGTCTTAACAAATCCGCCGAGGAGCTCGGACTTAAGGATTACTCATATTTCATCTTCCCCGATATGGATACCGTCAAGCAGTTCAAGCGTATGGCTGTGCCTGAAACAAACGACGTTCAGAATACAGTCTGCCTTAATGCGATCAATCCGCAGGCTTCTCCCGAAGGCACCTGCATGCTTTGCATGACAACTCTTTTCACGAGCGATTACTGGGGTCATGTCAGCCCCGAAAATTACTATGAAGAAAAAGAAAAATTTGCTCTTCATATGATTGACGTTTTTGAAAAAGCAACGGGAGTTAAAATCCGCGACTGTATCGAAGAAATCGAAACCGCATCGCCTTTAACCTTTGCAAGGTTTACCGATGCAACCGACGGCGTAATTTACGGCTATCTCGGTCAGAAGAATGACGGCGTTGTTGCCAGAAGAATGGAAAGACCCGGTCCAACAGTAAAAGGTCTTCATTTTGCGGGCGGCTACGGACATATGCTTCTCGGCTACAGCTCAGCGCTTTCATCGGGCAGAGCTGTTGCCCACAATATTCTAAGCGAAACGGAGGGCGCTGACAAATGAAAAGAATAGTCGTTCAGTCCTTCCTTAAAGATATGCGCAATTCAGGCTCCATTCCGCAGAAAAGAAGCGAAATGATTGAGGCTGCGCCGAATACTCCGCTGCGAGAAGTTTATCCCGCAAACGAGCTTGCAGATAAGCTTCATGCAAAAAACTTTGCGCTTACCGTCACAAGTTGCTGCGAAGAAGACGGCGTTATCATTGCAACTCTTGAGCCTGAAAATGAAATGACTTTATATTTCAGGGAAGGTCAGCAGCTTGCCCTTAAGTTTGCTGAAAGCAAAAATTCGTTTTCCGTTCCCGTTATGAGCGTTTCGGGCAAGAAGCAGCTTGTTGTTTGCGTAACAAAGCTTTTCCCTGCCTATGAACTTTTCAGGAATTCCGAAGGAAAAAAGCTTACGGGCATTTCCTTTGAAGGCAATTTCTTTTATAACCGCCTTCGTGACGGCGATAAAATCTGTGTTTTAACAGATATAAACGGCGTTGCATCCGTTCATTCAATCGCAGGTGCAGCAAGTGCGGCTTCGTTTGACGTATACTTTTTCGGCGGTGATAAAAATAGTTTCCGCAACCTTGCTCTGATTCCCGCATCGGAGCTTCCCGATTTTGAAAAGCTCGGCAAATGCAGTGTTTACATCTGCGGCTCTCACGAATTCTGCGAAAAAATGCAGGCAGAAATAAAGGACAGCGGATATGCACCCGTCAGCCTGAGAATTCTCAATCTCGGCGCTCAGGAAGAAATTCCTTCGCAGAAAATCCATAAATGCACCGTTCTCTGCAAGGGCAAAACCTATGAACTTGAATGCCGTGAGGGCGAAAAGCTTCTTTATGCTCTTGAGAATGCGGATATTCCCGTAAACGGCAAGTGCGCAAACGGCGAATGCGGCTACTGCAGAAGCAGACTTCTCAGCGGCGAAATCAGATTCCTTGCCCACAAGGCAGACCGACGCACATCGGCAGATGTTATCTACGGCTACATTCACCCTTGCTGTGTAACCCCCGTGAGTGATATCTCAATCGAAATATAAATTGTAAAACCGAAAGGTAAAATCAGTATGAATACACTTTTGCTTATGCCTCCTCAGTGGTATCCGATGAATCCCTATCTCTCGCTTGCTCAGCTTACAGGTCAGCTCAAAGGCAGGGGATACAAGGCCGAGGCTTACGATATAAACATTGAGTTTTTCAATGATATTCTGAAAAAGGATAAAGTTTTGTACTATGCCGAAAAAGCCAAGGCTTTCGCAGACGGCTTTGTCGCTGAGATTGCCAAAAACGGCTATTCCGCAGAGAAGTTTGACACTTACTCTGCCGACGTTAAAACAAAGCTTGCCCGTTTTCAGATGATAAGCGAATATTTTGCGAAAAATCCCGACAGAGTTCAGGATGCTTCGGCAAATATTGAAGAAGCGGTTTCGGTTATGAAGGATAAAAACACCTTCTATGACCCCGAAAAACATTTTTGGGCAAAGGATATAATCAAGGATGCGCTCGAAATTGCATCTTTGCCCTATCTTCCTTCAAGAATTCTGCTTGATAACTATATCGCAAACCCGTTTTATTCATATAACTATGATGACATAAAAAAGCAGTGCGTCAGCCCTGAACTGAATATGTTTATTGAATATTACGAAGAAAAACTCAACGGAATTGACCTTGATAAATATGAGCTTATCGGCATAAGCATCTGCGACCTGAGTCAGGTTGTTCCGGGTCTTACGCTTGCAAAAATGATTAAAGAGCGTTGCTCCGCTCACATCTCTCTCGGCGGAAACTATATTTTCAAAATCCGCAACGATCTAAGGAAAATTCCCGAATTTTTTGATGTTTTCTGCGATTCTCTTCAAATCGGTGACGGCGAAATCTCGCTCATCACTCTTTGCGATTATCTCAGCGGCAAAAAAGACATAAGCAAGGTTTATTCGCTTGTTTATAAAAACGGCAATGGCGAAATCGTTGCAACCGAAGAAGCGCCGAAGCTCGATATGGACAAAATCGAATTCCCCGATTTCGAAGGCTACGATTTCTCAAAATATTTCTCGGCAGACATTGTTGTTCCCGTTCAGCTTTCAAAGGGCTGCTACTGGGGCAAATGCACATTCTGCGATTTTTATACAGGTCAGCAGTGCTTTGATATAAAAGGCGTTGGGCGTGCGGTTGATGAGGTTGAGCATCTTATCAATAAATACGGTTATCATCACTTTGCTTTTGTTGACGAAGCCGTTCCGCCCGTTTACTATGAAAAATTCGCCGATGAACTCCTGAGGCGCAATATAAAAATCAATTTTTATTCCTTTGCAAGGCTTGAAAAAGGCTTCACTCCCGAAGTGCTCAAAAAGCTCTTTGATGCCGGTGCCTGCTTCTTTGCCTGGGGCTATGAAGCAAATTCGCCCAGAATAATGAAGCTTCTCAATAAGGGCGTTGACGTCGATTACAGATTGACTCTTCTTGAAAATGCAAAGAAAATCGGTCTGTGGAATCACTGCACTTTCCTTCTGAGCTATCCTACGGAAACCGAAGAAGAAACTCAGGCAACAAAGGATATTATCTGGCAGAGAGATTTGATTAACAGCTGCACACCCTCAAACTTTGCCCTCAAAAAGAACGCTATTCTTCACGATATGGCAGAGGAAATGGGTATCAAAAATATCGTCAACAACGGTGATTTTCACGTTTCCTGCAACTATGAGCTTTCAGGAATGAAAACAGGTGATATAAAGCGTAACCGTATGGAGTTCCAGATGGATTTCCTCAGAAAAACATCGGATTCAATGTGGTCGCTGACTTTTACCGACACCGACCATCTTATGCTCTACCTTGCAAAGTACGGCACGGAATGGGTATATAACTATAAACTGAAATATCAGAAACGACATCTTCAGAGTTAAGGAGAAATAAAATGAAAAATGTTTATATGGTTCAGGCATCAACAACATACGGCGGCGATCTTTTTAAAGCTGCTTATCTTCCTTATGCGGCAGGTTTGCTTGTTGCCTATGCATGGACTGATGAAACTGTAAAAAAAGAATATTGTTTCAAAAGATTCATTTTTACTCGTGAAGAAATTGAGTCGGCGGCTTCGTCGCTTGAAAATCCCGCAGTTGTCGGATTTTCAAACTATATCTGGAACACCGAGTATAACAAGGCGCTTGCAAAGAGAATAAAGGAGCTTTATCCCGATTGCCTTATCGTTTTCGGCGGTCATAACGTGCCGCCCGATACAGATTTTCTTGAGAAATATGATTATATCGATTTTCTCATTCACGGTGAGGGTGAAGAAGCGTTTCTTCATCTTCTTCTTGAGCTTGCAAAGGATGAGCCCGATTTCACCGCCGTACCCAACCTTTCATTCAGAAATAAAGACGGAGGATACTCAAGCACCCCCGTTGAGATTCTCACAAAAATCGACTATCCCTCACCTTACCTCACAGGTGTTTTTGATGACATAATAAGAGAAAATCCCAATATGCAGCTTGACGCAATTCTTGAAACAAGCCGCGGCTGTCCCAGAAACTGCGCATACTGCGATTGGGGCTGCACAAACTCAAAGGTGAAGCTTTTCCCGATTGAGAGAGTGCACGCCGAAATTGAATGGTTTGCCAAAAATAAGGTTGCCTTCCTCTGGGGCGCTGATGCAAACTTCGGCGCATTCGACAGAGATGAAGAAATCGTTGACCATCTTGTCGAAGTGAGAGAAAAATACGGATATCCCGAAAGAATCCGTACAAACTATGCCAAAAACAGACACGATTTTGTTTTCAAAATCAATCAGAAGCTTGAAAAATACGGCTTGAGCAAGGAAGGCGCAACCCTTTCTTTCCAGAGCCTTAATCCCGAAACTCTCGAAAACATCGGCAGAAAGAATATGAGCCTTGATAAATTCAAGGAGCTTATGATGATGTACAGAAATTCGGGCGTAACAACCTATTCCGAGCTTATTCTCGGTTTGCCGAGCGAAACATACGAATCTTTCTGCAGGGGAATAGGAATGCTGCTCGAAGCAGGTCAGCACAGACTCATTAACGTTTACAACTGCGAAATTCTGCCCAATTCACCCATGGCGGCAAAGGATTATCTCGAAAAATACGGCATAAAAACCGCCGAGGTTGTTTTCCTTACCTCCCACAGCAAGGCAAAATCCGAGGTTGTTGAAAAAACGAAGTATGTTATCGGTACTGACAGCATGACACCTGAAGAATGGATTGCGGCAAATATCTTTGCCTGCTTTGAAAAATCGCTTCACCACTACGGCATTCTCAAAAATATCGCAATCTATCTTCACTATGAAAAGAATATTCCCTATGAGGATTTCTATAACAGCGTAATTGATTGGTGCAAAAATCCTGAAAACGGATTTGTCAATAATGCTTACGCCTTCCTCTATAATTTCTATAAAACGGTTGTTCTTGAGCAGCCCATGAAGCTCTATTATAACGAAGAGGTTTACGGCAAAATAACCTGGGCGCCCGAGCATGTTGCTCACATGGATTCAATTTTCAGGCTCGAAGAATACTACGAGGCAATGATGCCCCTCTTTGAGTCATACGGTGTTGACAAGGATATTCTTGATGAAATCATCGAATACCAGAAATGTATGCTCAAGAGACCGCAGCATAACAACTACAGCCGCGATTTCACCTACGGCTGGCACGAATATTTCACAAAAGCAGTTGCGGGAGAATATACTCCGCTCAAAAAATATGCTAACCGCATAAACGTACGCAACGAAAAATCCCCCGAAAGCTGGACAGACTATGCTCTTGAAGCGGCGTGGTTCGGAAAGAACGGCGGCACTTTCAACGTTGGCATAACAAACGAAGCTCTCTGATAAATGCGGTAAGGCAAGAAGGATGGAAAGAAAAATATGGCTGAATTCAAAAATGCAACAATTATGATGGGTGCGGTTGATGAAACGGATTCGCTCAGAGAAACCGTTCTGACCGTACTGAAGCTCTGCGACCACAAAGATTTGCGTGAAATAATAATCGGTTATTCTCAGAGGGTTACGCCCGAAAGCAAGGCTGTTGTTGACGAAATGGCGGCGCTTGATACCGATGTGCCTATCGTTACTTTTATGCAGAAAAGAAAGGGCATTTCGGGACTTGTTGATATGATTGACGTTGCAAGGGGCTCTCACTGCATTCTTGTTGCATCGGATATGGCGCTTGACCTTGACTGCGTTGCAAAAATGATTGAAGAAGCAAAAAAAGACGGCGACACAATCATTTCTTCATCACGTTGGCTGAGCGGCTGCGAATTCTTTGAATACAGCAAAACAAAGCATTTCCTTAACCGCCTTGCCCAGATTTTTCTGCGTATTCTTTTCAAGGCAAAAATGACGGATTTCACAAATCCCTGCCAGATAGCTCCGACCGAGCTTTATCAGTCAATCGAATGGGAAAACGAAGGCTTCCCGATTCTTATTGAAATGGTACTCAAGCCTCTCAGACTCGGCTATAAGTTTTCGGAAGTGCCGACAAACTGCTACCCGAGAAAGCAGGGTAAATCAAAGAATTCCTTCAAGCAGACGGCGATGTATCTTTCAACCGCCCTGCATATACGTTTTATGAAGAAAAAGGATATGCTCAAGAAGGATTCGGAATTATATAAAAAATTCTAATTAAATCAGGATGGTGAGTATCATTAATCCGAAATATTTGATAATACACGATTCAAACGACAACAGTTTTAACGAAAGACTGAAAGAAAAATATCCTGAATGTGTTATTGTTTCGCCTGAAAAACCTATAAAACCCTGTGTCGGCTGCCTTGGTTGCTGGCTTAAAACTCCGGGAGTCTGTGTGCTTAACGACAGCTTTACCCATATGGGCAAAGCGATTTCAGAATGTACGGAAATGATTTTTATCAGCGAATGTGCATACGGCGGATTCAGTCCGTTTGTTAAAAATGTTATCGACAGAAGCATTTCATATATGTTGCCGTTGTTCAGGAAAAAGGGCAAAAGCTCCTATCACCACAGGAGATACTCCAACGTTATCAGATGTTCGGCATTGTTTTATTCAAAAAATCTTACGGAAGAAGAAAAAGACACTGCTCTTGAACTTTGCAAAGCGAATGCCGCTCTCTGGGATTGCAGCGATTATAATGTTGAATTTTTCAGTGATATAAGCGAGATTTGGGGGTGTCCGAAATGAAAATTGCCTTGATTAACGGCAGCCCCAGAGCAAAAAATGTTTCGGGTTTTGTTCTCGGAAGGTTAAAATCAAATATTGGCGACAAATCTGATTTTGCTGAATTCAATCTTTATAAAAACCGCTTAACCGAAGAGGAAATCAAAGAAATTTTATCCTGCAACTCAATTGTGATTGCAGCCCCGCTTTATGTTGACGGTCTCCCGTCTCACGTTGTACAAGCGATGTCCGATATTGAAGCTCTTTCGGGTTCAGCCGAAAAAAACATCAGTGTTTTTGCTGTAATAAACTGCGGTTTTTCGGAAAGTGTCAATAATTCAACTGCATTAAGAATCGTATCAAATTGGTGTTCAAAATGCGGTTTCAGGTGGATGTACGGGTTGGGAATAGGCTCGGGCGAACGTTTGCTTGTTGAAAAAAACAGCTCGGGCAACGGCAAAATCACCCTGTGGAGTATTGTAGGGCTTGTTGCCGTTAAAGTGTTTACATATGAGCCTGAATTTTTGGAAAAAACAAGAAAAAACAGTTTTAAAAAAGCGTCGGATAAAATGGCGAACGATATATTGCAGTCAAAAAGAGGAGAAAATATATATGTCCGCTGTTTTTTCCCGAAAACTGTTTTCCTGAGTAATCTTATGACGAATGCAAGCTTTTTTGTCAAATTAAAAACAAACGGCAATAAGCTGAAGGACATGACAAAAAAGGATATTTAATATTAAAAGAAAGGAGTGCAGTCGGTGAAAAAGAAGCTATACTTTTTTCAGGTAAACTATCCTTACGGCAAATCGGCTCATATTCCCTATACTGCCGGTCAGCTTGCCGCCTATGCGTTTGACGACAGGGATGTTGCCGAAAACTATAAGCTTGAAAAGATTTTCTTTCTCAGAAAAAACGTTGATTCCGTTATGGCTGAGATTGATGAGCCTTTTATCGTTGCTTTTTCAACCTACATCTGGAATTGCAACTATAACAAAACGCTCGCAAGGATGATAAAAGAAAAATATCCCGATTGCACCGTTGTTTTCGGCGGTCATCACGTTTCGCCCGGCGGCGATATGCTTGATGAATGCCCTTATATTGACTATCTTCTCCACGGCGAAGGCGAAATAATTTTCAGGCGGCTGATGCGTGCGCTCATCGGTCTTGACGATATGCACGAAATCCCCGGCATTTCAATGAGAACCGAAAACGGAATTCTGACCAATCCCGAGATGATTTCATCGGAATGTAATTTCCCGTCGCCCTATCTTAACGGATATTTTGACGATATCATAAGGGAATATCCCGACACGGATTTTATGGCGCTTATCGAAACCTCAAGGGGTTGTCCCAATTCCTGCGCATATTGCGACTGGAGCAATATGAAATCCCGAATCCGTAAGTTTCCCATTGAGCGAATCTACGGCGAAATTGAGTGGATGATGAAAAATAAAATCTGCGGACTCGGGTCTGCCGATTCGAATTTCGGACTTTTTGAGAGAGATGAAGAAATAACCGATAAAATCATCCAAGCCCGTCAGAAAGGCGGATATCCGCTTGGATTCCAGACTTCCTATGCTAAAAACAGCAGCAAAACCGTTTTTAATATCGGCATGAAGCTCGAAAAAAGCAGAATGAACAAGGGGATAACCCTCTCATTTCAGTCAATGGACGAAACTGTGCTCGATAATATCGGCAGACGTAACATCGGTATTGACTATTATAAAGAGCTTATGGCGATGTATAACGAGGCAGGCATTTCAACCTATACGGAGCTTATTCTCGGTCTGCCGGGCGAAACTTTCGAAACCCTTGCAGACGGCATTGATACTCTGCTTAATCTCGGTCAGCATAACTCGATATATATTCATAACTGCGAGTGGCTGCCCTGCTCAACCATGGGCGAAAAGGAATACGTTGAAAAATATAAAATAAAAACATCCCATATTCCTCTCAATCAGCCTCACCGCGAGCCTGATGACGACGATAATATTCCCGAATGGTCCCGAATCGTCACCTCAACCTATTCAACCGACGGCGAGGGCTGGAAGAAGATGAATCTGTTTTCGTTTACCGTGCAGGCGTTTCATCATATGGGTCTTCTGCAGTTTTTTGCGCTCTATCTATATAACGAAAATCTCAGTTCATATAAAAATTTCTATACGTCCCTGCTCGATTATTTCCTTTCAAATCCCGATACCGTTGCAGGCAGAGCTTTCAACACCGTTATCGGATATCTTGATGACGTGCTTGCGGAAAAGGGCACTCTGAGCTGTTGCGACGAACGTTTCGGCAAGGTTCAATGGCCGTTTGAGGAATACGTATATCTCTGCATTGTGTATGAAATTGATAAATTCTATGACGAAATTGCGGAATTCCTTGCAACTTTCGGAATTGAAAAAGACGTTTTTAGCGACCTGCTGAATTTCCAGAGAAGAATTATGAAAAGACCGTTCGACAGTGAAGTAACAATCGAAGCAGAGCATAATTTTGACGAATATTTTAATAATCTTCTCAACAGTAAACCTGCAAAGCTCAAGACCGACAAGCTCATACGCTCCGTTTCGGCAAAACCCTTTGTGAATTGGGAACATTATGCAAAGGTTGTTGCGTGGTACGGACGAAAAGACGGCAACTGCACATATATAAAGCAAATTTGAAAGACCTTTCCCCGTGCAGAGTCCGAAAACCGTTGCAAAAAAGATGGTCAAAGGCATTGAAAAAGGCAAAAAGAGTGTTAACCCCAGTTTCCTTTTCACTCTTTCGGGCATACTTTTTGCAATTTGTCCGCCAATAAAGAAGGTTTACCTTGCACTTGAAAAGGGTAAACTGAAAAGATTTGCCGAAAAAGTCGGCAAAAAAGTTGAATGATAAAACCAAAGCCGTCCGATTTTTGAACAGGTCCGTTAAAAACGGACAATGAAAAAAGAGCCCCCTATGGTAGAATTAAAGAAACTGCCATAGGGGGATTTTGTATGTCAAAGGAATTTGGATATATAAAAAAGAGATATTGGAGTTAAAATCGAAAGGACTGACTCATAGAGAAATAGCTGAGCAATTAGGATTTCAGAAAATGCGAATCAAAGAATTTTTTCATAGATACTATCGAAATCAGAGGAAATCCACAGCAACGTTTTGGAGAACCGTTTATCAAAAACATTAATTGATTGATTTTATAGAGCTTTTGTGATAATATTTGTCATAGACAGTGCAGTTTTGTTGTAATGGAGGTTGTTTTATTGAAAAAACAAAAAATATTTATTTTATTATTTTCGATAATTCTTCTTACATTTACGATTTGTTTAGGTATACATTTTGAAAATCAGGATTGCATGAACAGCATTAAAATAGTGTTTGATTATGCAGAGACATCAAAATCATTGGATTTATTTAATTGTGATAATAAATATTATGCGTTTTTGCCATCAAATGCAAATGTTGATAACATCAGAATAGAATCCGCATCCGATTATCAAATCAGAATTGACAACACACCTTTTTCTCAAGAAACATCGAATTATAAATTTGAGCTCGAGAAAGAATATGATATAGAAATCTTTAATATATTTGGGGTTAAAATTGCTTCGGAAACATTGATTTTGCTTCGCTCGGAAAATATCCCTTCAATTTCAATAACACTGACAGACGGAACAGTCGGAGAAGTCAATAAAGATAAGAACGTTTCAAAAACAGGATACTTACAAACCGTTTTTTCGGATAATACGGTTGACTATCAAGGACAGTTTAAAAAATTTCACGGACGAGGCAACTCGTCCTGGGGAGAAGAAAAGAAATCGTATACCATAGAATTCGAAGAAGAAGTTTCTTTGCTTAATATGAAACGGGGCACTCACTGGCTGCTGATATCCAATTCTTTCGACGAATCTTCTTTGCGGAATAAATTGGTTTATGACACTGCAAAACATTATGGTGTAAACTATGCCATAGATTCCGACTATGTTGATTTATATATAAACGGCCAATATATGGGTCTTTATTTGCTGTGTGAAAAAATACAGGTGGCGGAGAATCGCATAAACATTGCCGACTTACAAAAAAGTACACAGCAGGTTAATATGGAGAAGCTTTCATCTTTTCCAAGCTTTCAGGAAGATGTTAACGGTATAAGAAAAAAAGGTCGTTTAATACCTGATAATCCGTCAGACATTACAGGGGGATATTTGTTACAAATTGATTATCACGAAAGAACAAATGATGAAGAAAAAAGCTTTTTTTCCACTCCTGTCACGCCCATCGTATTATCTTCTCCTCAGGATGCAACAAAAGAACAAATAACATACATATCAAATTATTTTCTTGACATGGAAAAAAGACTGCAATCAGGGGATTTATCAAAAATTGATACAGATTCTTTTATTACTCAGATTATTATTTATGAATTTTTTGCTAACGCAGATAATTGCAGTATCTTTTTAATTAAAGACACGGACAAAACAAGTGATAAACTGATGTGCGGTCCGCTGTGGGATTATGACCTGAGTATGGGAAATGGCTGGAATAAATTAATTAATGAGTCTAATAACAGCTATTACTCAAATGTGGATTTGTTTGCTGTTTTGTGTAACAACCAAGAGTTTTACGAAATGTTAAAAACCACTTATGAGAAAGAGTATCATAACCGCATCAATCGCTTTGTATCTGAAAAACTCAGAGAATATAAAAAGTTGATTGAGAAATCATTTCTTATGAATAAAATACGTTGGAAACATGTTGAGCAAACTGATGCGGTTGCAAACAATAGTCAGCAACGTTTTGACACTCTGGATGAACACATACTCAGAATAGAAGAGTTTCTTTCTGCAAGAAGTGGCTTTTTGGATGATGTGTGGATAGAAAACATAAGTTATTACACCGTAATTTTTAAAGATGAAAATGAGTTTAAAACGAAATACCGTATAAAATCGGGAGAACCGTTCAACGAAGCCTTGCTGTCATATGTTGTACCAAACAACTATACTTTTATAGGCTGGTTTGATGAAAACGGTGTTGAATATGTCTCGGGAGAAAAAATAACCCAAGACAAAACATACACAGCCAAACTTTCTTTATCTGTATTGCCTGATTCAGAAGCAACAACAGATCTCGATCAAAGCGAAGAAAAAACAGCAGTTCTTTTTCTTAAAGATGCTGTAAAACAAATAATTGACATTGAGTTTGAGATTTGGTGTTTTATATTTATTTTTATAACTGTTGCGGTTATTACAGTTAAAGATTTGTTGACAACCAAACTTTTTCGGAGGAAAAAGAATGAACGAAAACGATAAATACCGACATGAATTGAAATACATGTGCTCCGAAGAACAAATTGCCAATTTAACGGTTCGGCTTAATGCTTTGTTAACTCTTGATAAGCACGTAGAGAACGGAAGTTACAATATTCGCAGTTTGTATTTCGACAATTTTGAAAATCGGTGCTATTTCGAAAACGAAGACGGCACAAATCCCAGAGAAAAATACAGAATACGGATATACAATCACAGCAATGAGCGAATTACTCTCGAATGCAAACAAAAGAAAAACGGTATGACTCACAAAACAGCCTGTTTGCTGTCAATGAAAGATTATGATGATATTTTAAACAGAAGAGCACTCGAAGATATTGAATTCAAACCCGCTCTTTTGCGAAAATTTCATTTGTTGCTACATACGCAATTATTCAAACCGTCAATAATTGTGGACTATGACAGAATTCCGTATGTTTTTAAAGAAGGAAATGTTCGTATAACTATTGATAAAAATATAAGTTCCTCGACAGATTTTTCCGGTTTTTTTAAAAGCGATATACATCGTCGCCCCATACAGCCAACCGGTCAACACCTGATAGAAATAAAGTACGATGAATTTTTACCGGAATTTATAAAAACCTCTTTGCAGACCGGTGAACTTCAACAAGTAACATTTTCAAAATACTACTTATGCAAAAAATTTTCAATCGGAGGTTTATTATGACTTTTAATGATATTTTCAAAAGCTCCTTTTTAGAAGGATTTACAAACGGAATTGATATGAAAACAATAATCGTTTGTTTCTGCGGAACTGCTTTGCTTTCTGTTTATATCTTTTTTGTTTACCGTTTTATGAGCAAAAAAGCGTTCTACTCAAAGAACTTTAATATTTCATTAGTTGCTATGGCTATAATTACAGCAGCAATAATTATTACCATTCAATCCAATATTGTTCTTTCACTCGGTATGGTTGGTGCTTTGTCCATTGTTCGCTTCAGGACCGCAATTAAAGATCCGCTCGATTTGGTTTTCTTGTATTGGTCTATCAGTATCGGAATCATATGCGGCGCAGGCCTTACTGCAATAGCATTTATTCTTTCTGCGGTTATTTCAATTGTAATCGTTGTAATTCAAAAATATCCGATAAAAAAAGCTTCTATGCTTTTAGTTGTTAACGGTACTGTCCCCGATTGCGAACAGAGCATAATGTCGGCAGTAAAAAGTTTTGACAAGAATTGCAAAATAAAATCAAAAAGCTTAACTAACGACTCAATAAATATTATAATCGAATTGAACGTGGACAACGACAGTCTTATCGTTCAGGAAATGATAAAAATTGAAGGCGTTTCTTCTGCATCTTTGCTTACTCATGATGGGGAGATAACAGCTTGATATGGTATAAAAAGACTGCATGGAATAATTGAAATGCAGTCTTTATTTATGTTTAACTGTTTTTCAAGCTCAAGCATTGCTGAGCAACAGGAATCAAACGGTGTCATGCTGTCTGTAACGGCTCTCTTCGCGGATTCTCACAGTTCTTCTGACAATACCTGTGGCTTTCATATATATCTTTCTGCTTATATTTTGGTTGCCCTGTTATTGTTTGTCATATTCTGCGATTTTATGCTGCAAAAAATACTTTTACAATTGCATTGTGATTACATAAAGGCTTGCGGAAAAGAATTATGTAATCGCCGAAACTCTCAATCACATTATGAATAGCTTGAAATTTGACTGCGATACCTGCAATTTCAAAGCATCTTCGGGAGGATAAACATTTTAAGTAACACTTTGCATCCGTGCAAGGTGTTTTTATATATAAATATTTATATATAATAATATTGTTTTTTTCGAACTTTTATGATAGAATTACAATATATAAGTATAATTGGGAAAAATGGTGATTTTTTTGAAAAATCCAAAGAAAAAGAATATTGTGTTGAGCATCATTCTTATTCCGATTATTATTGTCATCGGAGCAATTGCCGGAATAACGCTTCCTATCATAATCAGCTACAACAATAACGCTTACGAAAAGGCAGAGATTGTTGAAAGAACCGACGAATACGTTGTTCCCGAAACAGACCCTCAGCCGTCAGAATGGGAGGATGTCACTCTCAGAGAAGATGACCTCGGCATGGATATCACAACAACAGTTCGCGAAACTCTTGCGAACAACATAAATCAGGGCGGAAAAAATGGCAATAAATCCACCACCAAGAGCCGTTTCAATCCAAATAATTCCTTCGGCAGAAATTCGAATGCGATAAGTGTTTACGGTAAAACACCGATTTATAAGGTGGAGAAAAAAGACCCCGATATCGAGAATATTCTTATTCTCGGCACGGATTCAAGGGATGTTACCGTTGAGAGAGGCAGAAGCGATGCGATGATCGTTTTGTCTTACAACAAAAAAACAGGTGCAATTAAAATGGTTTCCGTGCTTCGTGACTCTCTCGTACCAATTGAAGGTCACAAGTGGAACAGAATCAATGCCGCATATTCCTTCGACGGTGTCGGTCTTGCGGTGAATACGATAAATCAGCTTTTTGATCTGGATATTCAGCGT
>JAZSCO010000189.1:0-25795 GCA_045602965.1 Acutalibacteraceae bacterium
TGAATTCTTCGAGGATTCCCCATTTTCCCTGTTCTCCCGCATTATTGCAGTCTGCCGAGGCGTGGATGATTGCACTGCTTCCGAGACCCGCTTCGTTTGAAAAAACTCCTCTGGAGATTCCGTATCTTGCCGCTTTTGCCATTCCGAATCCCGAAACTGCTCTGACGGAAAAAGCTTCTGAAATAATATTCTTTATGCTCGGAATAAGGTTTTCACGGTTTACAAAAATCACTGCGAAACACGCAATGATAAATGCGCCCGAAAGCAGGGGGATGAGCGTTTGAGAAATTGCGGTTATTCGTTTCAGACCGCCCGAAACGGCAAGAAGAATTGCGGTGCAAAGGAAAATTCCCGTTACGGCAGGGGTAACGCCGAATGCGGAAAGACCCTGCGCAACGGAATTTGCCTGAGTCATGTTGCCCATGCCGAGAGAGGCTCCTATCAGAAAAACGGAGTAAATACGTGCAAGGTTTTTCATGCCGAGACCCTTTTCGATATAGTACATCGGACCGCCTGCAAATTTCCCCGAAGAATCCTTTATGCGATATCTGATTCCGAGAATATTTTCGCAGCAGCAGGTCATCATTCCGAGAATTGAAGATACGCACATCCAGAAAACCGAGCCTGCACCTCCTGCACATAAGGCTGTTGCAACCCCGATAATATTTCCTGTGCCCAGACAGGCGGCGAGCGATGAAAAAAGAGCGCCGAGCTGAGATACGGATTCTTTGTCGGATTTTCTTTTCTCTTTGTCGGTTATAACAGACCCGACGGTTGATTTCAGCCAGTCACCCATGCCGAAAATCTGATAAAATTTAGTTTTTACGGATAAAAAAAGCCCCGTACCGAGAAAAACCGCAAGCATCGGCGGTCCCCAGATAACGGAGCTTATTGCATGGTTAAGTTTCAAAAACAAAGCCGTCACCTCATTAAATCTTATGAGGCAACGGCTTGAATTATTATTCTTTGATATCGAGCTCAAGGTTATAAGCGTTTGCAAAATCAATTACATTCTGCATGGAGCTCTTTACATAGAGCTTAACTTTGGGGCAAGCATCGAATGCAAACTTGTCGATGCTTGCTGTGTCGCCTCTGAAGGTTGCAACCTTCAGCATGCCGCAGTTGTAATATGCTTTTTCACCGAGAGTTGTGAGTGATATGGGCATATCTGTCTGAACGAGATTCGGGCATTCCGAGAATGCATATGCGCCGATTTCTGCGATTGATGAACGGTGCATGAAAGCCTTTTTGATTGAACTGCCCGCGAAAGCTTTTTCTTCAATCTTTATGATAGTGTCGGGGAAGTTGACAACGGTGATTGTCTGTACGCCCGCGAAAGCTTCTTTGCCGATAACAGTTACGGTTACATCGTCAAATGAAGAGGGAATATCAAGGGTTACAACGTTCGCAGTGCCGTTATATTTTGTTATCTTTGCGGTGTTGTCTTCAAGGATAACATATGTATATTCGCCTGATTCAACGGGTTTTGATTCATTGCTTTTATCGCATGAGCAGAAGAGTGTCAGTACAGCGGCAAAAACAAGAACGAGTGATATAATTTTTTTCATAACAAAAAATCCTTTCGGTTATATTCAAGGCTTAAAGCCCTGCATTTTCACAGTTTTCAAGATGTTCCGACCAGGTTTCGGCGTAGTGATAAACGCCGTCGCTGTCGGAGATGAAATAATACCAGTCAGATTCCCTCGGGGACAGAGCTGCCATGACGGCATCGATTCCGCTGTTTGTTATCGGACCTGCCGGCAATCCTTCGCAGTGATAGGTGTTGTAAAGCTCAACAAGCTCTTCGCGACGGATTTCGTCAACGTACGGATTCACATAATCCCTGAGATAGAATGTTGCAACGTCACACTGAAGCTTCGGAAATTTTTGGCTGTTCAGGCGATTGTGAAGTACGGATGAAACCTTATACATTTCAGCAGGGTCTCCGGCTTCTTCCTGAATTATTGATGCAAGGGAAAGAATTTCATCGAGAGTATATCCGAGCCTTTCGCATTCGGCACGGATTTCCGCCGTGAGTTTTGATTCCGTATTCTTAAGAAATCTTTTTATTACCGAAGAAGAGTTTTCGTTGCGATAGAATTCATAGGTATCCGGAAAAAGATATCCCTCAAGAAGAAACGAACGCTCATCGGGATTCGGTATATTGAAAGAAAAGCCTTCAAGGTTAAGAGGATTATCAGCCTCCGCCATGAATTCTGCCGCAGAGCATACTCCGTTTTCCTCAAGCATGTGCGCCATCTGACTGACAGAAGTTCCTTCAGGAAACATAACCCTGACGGTGTTTGAAGTTGCAGGCGCATCGGTTGTTTCGGCTTGTCCGCATCCGGAAATGACCGTTGCAAGCATTGCGCAAAGCAGAATAACCCATGCGCATCTTAAATATATATGTCTTAATTTATTCATGCATATTATACTATCATAAGATGTTGATAAAATCAAGGGCATGAGAAAATCTTAACAATTCATTAATTTTCGCAGATTCGCACTGCAACACCGAAGTTTTTTGTTTCGTTCAATCGTAAATCTGCCTTAAAAAACCAAAAGCACCGACTGAAGGTCGATGCCCTTGGCTTTATAGAAGGATGTATGTTTGCCGGAATATCCGCCGCAGGCTGCGGAACGCCGTGCGGTTTCAATTACGGCGGAAGTATTCGGATTTTAATCGTTTTCTTCAGCTGCAGCCTTTACAATTTCATCGGGAACAGCTTCGCCGTGTTTAACGAAGAAGATGCAGAGAATGCTGAGAAGGAACATGATGGGGCTGTAAATGAAGAGTGAAAGATATGTGCCCGAAAGCATACGGACAATACCGTAAATGATGGGAGAAGCGATCTGTGCGGAGAAGGTTGCTGTGTAGTAATAACCTGTGAAAGTACCAACCTTATCAATGCCGCCGATTTCGAGAACAAGGGGAAGAGTATTAACTGTGATGAACATATTTGCAAAGCCGCCGAGAACGAGAGCAACCCAGATGAGTGCAAAGCTCTGTGTAAGAACGTAGAGTGCAAATACTGCCATGAATACAACAAGACCGATAAGAATGGTCTTCTTTCTGCCGATCTTTTTGCCGAGATAGCCTGCGGGAATTGCTGCAATTGCTGAGCAAACGGCAAAGAGAGTTGTCATGATTGTAGCTTCCGATGTTGTCTTTCCGAGAACTTCTGCTGCGAAAAGTGCAAAGAAAGTTGTGATTGCGTTTGTGCCGCAGAAGAGGAAGAAGAGACCGCCGAGCATGAAGATAAGGCTCTTTCTTTCGCCCTTTGAAAGCTTCTGAGCTTTTTGAGCAGCCTTCTGTGCAGCTTTTTCTGCTTTGGCTCTTGCTGCTTCGTCAAGCGCCTGATTGCGTGCGGCAACGGATTCAAGCTTGCTTGAAGGTTCTTTTACGAAGAAGAAAACAACAAGCATGCCGATTATCATAACGATTGCACCGAGAAGGAAAACATAGGGGAATGCAATCTGCTCGTTATCGGTTGTGATTTTTACGCCTGTAAAGCCTGTATAGATAAGACCTACGATTGTACCTGCGAACATGCCGAGGGCTGAACCGATGCCGCCCATGAGGTTGATGATTGCGTTACCTTCACTGCGGAGTGAAGGAGGAGTAAGCGCAGGCATGAGCGCAACGCAGGGAGCTCTCCAGAGTGACATCGAGAAAACGAAGAGGATGATGAAGAGCATTGTGAGGGGAAGCGAATTTGAAAGTGCAACCCAGGGGATAACGGCAAAGAGGAATGCCGAAACAGGAGCACCGAAAACGATGAACGGACGGCGTTTGCCGAGCTTTGAGTGGCAGCGGTCGGAAAGCTTGCCGAAGGTTGGCTGGAAAATAACGCCGAAAATATTATCGAAGGTCATTATGATACCGATGAAAAGCGGGACAAGAGTTATGCCGCCGGCTTCGGTAACAACATTTTCACCCTGAGTTTCCGCAAATTTTGCGAGAACGGGGAACATTTCGTTAAGTTTTGTGCTCCATGCCGTAACCATAGCAGAGGCATTGAGGAGTCTTTCGAGGATTTTGGTGATGTAGGGGTCGTAGATTGCCCATGCAATAGAGGAAGCCATGAAACCGAAACCGGTCAAAATTGTTCTGGGTCGGTGAAGCTTACCGTTTTCTCTTGCACAGAAAAAGGTGTTGTTCATAGTAATGTCTCCTTTAGATAAACAGAAATCCGAAAGCATAACCTTCGCATTCGTAAATGTATTATATCACTTATCGTTCCCTTTTAAAAGATAACATTTTATACTAAAAATTATTCTGTTTTTTGGTTGAGATGACGAATTGAATGTTTTAAATTACAAAGTTTTCCGAATTAAGAATTTAATAATCTCTTTACTCAAAAAAATAAAGCTCACATTACATGAGCTTTACTTTATGGAAATGTTTAATCAGTTGTTTTCGGATTCGATGAACTGCTGGATTGTCATCATACCTTTTTGAATCATGAAGAATTTATCGTTGTATTTGTCAACTGTTGTTGAAGCAATAATAAGCATATATTCGAGCAGATCTTCGCTTATAATGCTTTCTCTGTAGCTTGATGTAAGTCTGAACATAATAGAACCGTCTGCAAGATTATAATCGAATGAACCGTCTGCCAATCCGTAGTTTGCAACGCAGGTAGCGAGAGCTATATCAATTCTCTTTGATTCATCGGCTTTGAAAGGCAACCATGAGAGGAACGAAACAAGCTGGTTACGGGGATTAACTCTCATGATGAAGTCGATGGGGAAGTCATCGCCCTTAACGCTTGATTTAATGAGCAAGTCTTCATCGTGTTTGTCATAATGCCAGTTTTTGTTGTCCAGCATTTTGCATAAGAGATCATATGTTTCCTTTGCTTTTACCATGTTTACTTCTGCCATTTTACTTACCTCCTGATAAATTGTAGATAACGGTATTGCGGATTATACAATCCTGAGAAGAATGCATTGCCGCATTCATTGTCAGTATGACTGTTGAGTCGAATTATATCATTTGCGGAATAATAATTCAAGTATTAAAACAAAAATTCAACAATCAGTTTATCTTTTTTGTTGAATATGCTGAAAAGATGCTGTCGATTTCATTTGCAGACAAATGATTTTTGTGCAACAATTCTTCGACGATTTTTCTTATTGCAGTTTCATTCTGCTGAAGAATGTTCTTTGCGTTGTTTAATTCTTTTGTCAGAATTGAATTAACGGCATCTCTTACCTGCTGTGCCATTATTCCGGTTGAAAGTTCATTTTCCTGAACAACAGCCAGCCCCATGTTGTCATCCATACCGTAAGAGCATACAATGCTTTTTGCAATCGCTGTTGCGGTTTTCAGGTCACCGCTTGCACCGGTGGTCAGACCGTCTTCGTCCCCGAAGAAAACCAGTTCGGAAGCTCTTCCGCCCAAAGAAGTTCTGATACGGTCAAGCAACATGGATTTGGTGTAACTGCCGCGACTTTCTGTATCGCCGTGAAGCATATAACCGCCGTGGTTTCCTCTGGCAACGATTGTTAAATATGACGGCGTTTCACCGCTGTACCAGCATAAGAAGGCATGTCCGGCTTCGTGGTATGCAGTTTTTTTCAGTTCGGAAGCATCCCATTTCTTTTCCTCACCGTAATTGAACGATTCGAAGGCTTCTTCAAATACTTCGTCATTTACTTCGCTTTTGTTTTCTCTTATTGCAATACGCATAGAAAATTCAAAAACGGATGCAAGTTGAGCTAAGCTCATTCCGGTTGAACGAACAGCAATATTTTCGATTTCTTCATCTGAAATGTTGAAAATAGGTTTGTTCTTTATTTTCATATTAATGTATTCTATTCTTGCTTTTTTATCGGGAAGCTCGATATATATGTGTCTGTCAAAGCGTCTCAGAATAGCAGGGTCAAGGCTTTTGCTGGTTCCGGGTTCAACTTCAAAATTGGTTGCCGCCAAAACGAAGATAGGTTTTTTTGCATCGGTTTTGAAGCCGTCCATTTCAGACAAAAATGCGGTCAGGATACTGGCTGATGAATATTCTCCGCCCTTTCGTTCTTTTGCAATTGCGTCTATTTCATCGATAAATATAATGGTCGGAGCATATTTTCTTGCAGTTGCAAATAAATTATGAACCGTTTCTTCTCCTTCGCCGACATATTTTTTCAGGAACTGATTACCTTCTGCACAGATAAAGGTTACGTCGGATTCTCCGGCAACAGCTTTGGCAAGCATTGTTTTGCCTGTTCCGGGAGGTCCGTAAAACAGTACGCCCTTGGGAACGCCCAGTCCTTTCGAGGCAAATTCTTTTGGATTTTTCAGATAATTTACGAAGTATTTCAACTCGTTTTTGGCAGAATCGACACCGATTATATCGTCGAATCGAATGTCGGGTTTAGAAACATCGCTCAGAATACTGTCGCGATCCTCAGCATCAACGGTTGTTTCCAGATCAATGTCAAACAATTTGATTTCTGCAGTTTTACCGTCGTCGGTTATAGACTGCGAGGTTTCATAAGTAACGAGTTTGCTTGCTTTTGCTAAATTGATCATGCTTTGCTGATGGTGAAGCTGCATCAGAATATCTTTGATTGTCAGGTCGAGCTCCTCTGCTGTACTTGTATCAACAACGCCGCGTGCACCTTCTTTTACCAACGAGAATTTTTCTTCATCGGAATAGTTGTGGCTGTTGTCGGAGAGCACATAGAGAGGAGTGTCAGTTGATTCGCATATATATCTGAAGAATGCTCTTCCTTCGGAATCAACATCTTCGATATTTAACGCTCTTGAAATATCAGAGTGTTTTCCGCTGTGCAAATCGCAAAAAACAAGTTCCACATCATGTTTGTTGATAATTTCTTTTGCTTCATCCACAGAGGATGAAGTTTTGATGGAATAGCCTGTTTTTTCTTCAATGAGCTTAACTTTTTCGCATATTTCCGCATCACCGAAAGATAATATGCAACCTTTGGAGTCGTCACGGAACAATCTGAGTGCCTGCTCATTTTTGGGAAGCTCCAGTGTGATGTTTATAGTTTCAATGTTTTCGATGGCGGCGTTATTATCTTCGTTTGAAATCAACCTGAACAATTCAAACAATTCAGTGCTGAAAAAGCTGTTTGCTCTGCTTTTTACCGTGCGGGCATCAGCGTGTCCGCCTTCCGAAAACAGTACGCATGAATACACATCGTCGGAAACGTTGCATTTGATTCCTGTTTCTTCCTCAAAGCACTTCATATTTCTGGTGATTTCATTTTCTGCAATTTTTCTTAGAGAATGAGCTTCCATGTGGTTGAACATAACAACATTACCTGTAGCAAATCTCGAACAAATCGCAGCGGGGAATGAACCCATGCCTGTTTTGGGATCGACATCGGATTCCAGTGCTTTTAATATTGTTTTTCTGGATATGCCGGATAAATTCGGGGTAAGGGAACCTTCGTATACTTTTCTGCCGGCATTGGTGGTAAATATGATAATTGTCTGTGAAAAATCAACTTCTTTTCCTGAGTTGTTGTCACGGAGTCTGCCAGCATCCAGCACTTGCAGAAACAAATGGATTACTGCAATGTTGGCTTTTTCGATTTCGTCGAAAAGTAATATACAGCGGGGATTTTTTTCAACAAAGCCTGTCAAAGCACCCTCTTTATCGCCTTTGAAAGATTTGTTGGTGCCTAACAGCTCCATGAGAGAATCCCTTTCGGAAAACTCACTCATGTCAAATCTCATAAAGGGAAGCTCCAACATTTCTGCTGCCTGTTCAGCCAAAAATGTTTTTCCCACACCGGGAGGGCCTGCAAAAAGATATGTTGCCTTTGGCTTTCTGCTTTTCTTGTCAGTTATTTTTCTGAGCTCCGACTGGAAATATCCGGAGGTAAAAATGCTGATTGCGTTGTCCTGACCGAAAACAACACTGCTTAATTTCTTTTGCATCAATTTGACCTTTTCGGTAATCTTTGCAATTTGTTCTTTGGGCTGAGAGTTGTCTTCGGGCTCTTTTGGGGTTTCAGTTGCGTTGCCGTTTGAAGAGTCGCCGCTGTCCGAATCATTTTCCTTACTGCCTTTAAGACTTTTTTTGAATGCTTCCGTAGCTTTTGAAATTGCATCGCCCGATAAATCGGTTTCTTCTTTCTTCATTTCTGAATCTGCGAGAAGCGACTTTATCTCATCGGTCGGAGCGTCAAGTATGCATTTCAGAAAAATATCTGCAGAGATATCCTTTCTGCCTTTTTTTTCTGAAGCGTCTTTTGACGAAGCAAAAATCTGCCTATAAAAGAGATCATCCATGAAAGAATAACTTTTTGAACACAGTATATCCACGCAAGCGGAAACGGTATCGGAAAGTTTAATGTTGCTAATCATCTCGAAAAGTGTGTCCACTTCCGAAGAGTCACCGTATTCGTATAAACTCTGAGCGGATGAGGAAGAGCTGAAGCATTCCAACATGACAGCAAAAATATGATTAACGGTCAACACCGTATTTTTGCTGTCTGTTTTTTTGATTTCAGCACACTTGATAATATGGTCCAGAAGCTTGCTGTTTGTTAATTTGTTTTCCATCTTATCCTCCTGACTGTCCGAAAAATAGTTGTGATTTATTGCTGTAGTTATTTGGATTTCTTTTTTACAGTTGATTGTTAAATGATTTTGGCGATAATCAGAACAAATTTTGTGCAAATCTGCCAATTTTATAATTATTATACAATCGAACTTAATAAAAAGTCAATAGTTGCCGATGTTGATGTTCAACAGAAGGTATATACAAATGATTGTTATATTTTTTGTACATATGAAAATTAAACTGTTGACAATAACGGATAAATGGAATAGAATATGTAAGATAAATATTTCGGGGTGTAGCGCAGCTGGTAGCGCGCCTGCTTTGGGAGCAGGATGTCGCACGTTCGAACCGTGTCACTCCGACCAGGCACCGAGGAATCGGTGCTTTTTTCTTGCAAGCGAAACCCCGACGGGGTGTAGTGGCTCGGGCATTGCCGCCGCCGGTGGCGGAAGAAGGCAATGGCGGAGCAGGAAGAAACACAGAGCAATGCGAAGCGCTCCAAGCGAGCAGAGCGACAATGTTTCTGACCGAAAGCTGGTAGCGCGCCTGCTTTGGGAGCAGGATGTCGCACGTTCGAACCGTGTCACTCCGACCAAAAAGAAAAAGCTCCTGTAAAAAGGAGCTTTTCTTTTTATTCAGAGCCTGTGTTTTAATGAGAATGATGACCGTGGTGATGATGGTGATGTCCGTGTTTTAATTCCGTACAGGTTTCTGTACGGCACTGCTTATCGTGGCAATGTTCCGAACTTGTTTCGGTTTCTATGGTTACGTGTCCGATTCCGTGATTATGAAGTTCTTTGCGGATTTCATCTTTGATTTTGTGGGGATCGCTGTCGGTAACAACATGCATTGTTGCAATATTGTTTTGTCCGTCAATGCTTCGGATATGAATATGGTGAACTTCAAGAACTCCGTCAACATTTTCGATATGTTCTTTGATTTTCGCAACTTCGATATTATCAGGTGTTTTTTCAAGAAACAAATCTGTGATAACTTTAAGATTTCTGATTGCATTGATAATGATAAAGAGCGATACACCAATAGATACAATCGGATCAATAAGAGTGAAATTTGTAAATCGCATCACAATTGCACCCACCAGTACAACTGCCCAACCGAGCACATCTTCAAGCATATGCAGATTAACCGCTTTCTGATTAACGGAATCGCCCTCACGGGTAAAAAACGCTGCGCAGAAATTTACGCAAACGCCCACAACGGCAAACACTATCATTCCGTTATAGTTGATTTCTGCAGGTCTGATAATTCTGCCGACAGCATTGCATATCACTGCAACAGAGCCGATTAAAAGAATAACGGTTGTTATAAATCCTCCCAACACAGAGTACCTTGCATAGCCATAGGTGTACTTTTCGTCGGGCTGTTTTTTGCTTTTCCTCTCCAGAAAGTAAGATATACCGATACTCACCGCATCGCCCGCGTCGTGAACAGCATCGGAAACGATTGCCACACTGCCGGTAAATACACCGCCCAGAAATTCAAAAATTGAAAAAGACAGATTGAGAATAAATGCAGTTAAAATGTTCTGTTCAGTTTTCATATTGCCCTCCGATTGACCGATGTGTTTATTTGTGATACAATGTATTCGTTACCGAACACACCGTTCTGTATTATTATATCAAAACCATCGTTAATTCCAACATACGATATCGTTCAGTTATTCATTACTGAACAAATCACAAAAATTGTACGGAGAAAAAATATGGACAGACGTCAGAGAAAAACACGGGAAGCGATTTTCAATGCGTTTACGCAATTGCTTTCCGAAAAAGATTTTAACCAAATAACCGTAGGCGAAATCATTGAAGCTGCAGATGTGGGCAGAGCTACTTTTTATTCTCATTTTGAAACGAAGGATTATCTGCTGAAAGAATTCTGCGAGGATTTGTTTTGCCATATATTTGATGCCGAGAATGATGAAGGACACAAACACAGGCATATTTTTGACTGTGACGGCTCGGAGTCTGTTTTTCTGCATCTGTTTGAGCATTTCAGAAAGAATGACAATAACATATTGGCTTTGTTATCTTCAAAAAACAATGAGCTGTTTCTGAAATATTTCAGGACAAATCTTGAAGACCTTATAGAAAGCCATCTTTATTTGTTTGAATCAAAAAAGAACGAAAATCTTCCCGAAACTTTCTGGAAGAATCATATAGTGTCCACTTTTGCGGAAACAATAAGATGGTGGATTGAGAACGGTATGAAGGAAAGTCCCGAAGTTATAACCGAATATTTTTTCATGGTTACATAAAACGGTTCTTTGTCAATTCAAGCCAAAAATCTGAACTCATAATTATAATGTTTCCGACAAACGGTTGACAAATCAGACAATAAAATGTATCATTTTCATGCAAACTAAATTGTATTTGAAATTATAATTAAATATGTTTTCCGGAGGTAGGTAAAATGAAAAAAATTATTTGTGAATTGTGCGAAGGCATGGAATTTACAAAAGACGGCGGTATGTTTATCTGCAACAGCTGCGGCACAAAATACACCGCAGAAGAAGCACGTGCGCTTATGCGTGAAGTTGACGGCGACGCATCGGTGTCTGCCGGCGCTCCTGTCAGCGCTGCACCTACGGGAAATGTTAACCAGCAGCAGTTGGATAATGTTCTGCTTCTGGCAACTTCTGCTTATGAAGCTGACAATAAGGCTGAAGCAGAAAACTACTGTAATCAGGCGATTGTTCTGGACGCAACTTGCTATAAGGCATGGATGCTGAAGGGTAAAGCTGTCGGCTGGCAGTCAAAGATTGATAATCTCCGCATTGAAGAAGCAGCTCACTCTTTCTGCAAGGCGATTGACTTTGCGCCTGAAGAAGAGAAGGAAGAACTTAAAAAAGAGGCTGTTGAAGAAATCAGAAGTCTTGGTATTGCACTTATCACTCTTCGTAAGAACAGATTCAGCAGCAGTCCCGACAGCAAGGAACTGAAAGGTTTCACATCTGACAAGGCAGTAGTATTGAAGTCAGTGCTTGTTTTGCTGTCTCACGGTAATATTGTCAGCATGCCTGAGGGCTTCCTTGAAGAGGTTGCATCTCTTATGAATCAGGCAGGCGTTGCCGCTCTTAACATGGCTCGTAAAGCATGGAGCAAGGTTGAACATCCGAGCGAAAAGGATTTTGATACATATCTGGGATGGAATGTTAATATCTCACAGGTTTTCCGTGAAGCAATTGAGACCAGTGATGAAGACGAGGAAGCAGATATCGTCAGATATAAGAACCTTATCATTTCTCTTGAAGAGCCTATGGATGTTGATGCATGCTCATATAAGAGAGAGTGGATTTCGTGGAAGAGTGAATATGACTGGGTAAGAGAATACAGCTTGTCCGAATCCGCAAAGCAGTCCAGAAGAAAAGAAGTTGCTGAGTGCAAAGCTAAGATTGCCGCTATTGAAAAGAAGAAGAAAGAAAAAGCGGAAGCAGCTAAAAAGGCTGCAGAAGAAGAAAAGAAAAAACGCATTGAAGCTTATTGGGCAGCTCACGCCGATGAAAAGGCAAAACTTGATGCCGAAAAGAAGGAACTTACAGAGAAAGAACGCAGTCTCAAAACTGAAATCGCCAACCTGGACAAACAGATAAACAATGCGCAGCCTTCAGGCGCTGTGCCTTCAGAGATTGAAACCGGCAGAATGATTGCTAAGATTCAGGAGCTTGAAACCCGCAGAGCAGGTCTCGGTCTCTTTGCCGGCAAGGAAAAGAAGCAGATTGGCGAAGAAATCGCTTCAATCCAGGCAAAAATTGAGTCTCTTAAGGGCAATATTGCGGCAGAAAAGAAACTCAGATCAGACGAAGCTAATAAGGCACTTGCACCGATCAAAGCAAAGAAAAACGAGCTTGAAAAACAGCTTAAGGAAGCAACAAACAGACTGTCGGCTATCAATTCAAAGCTTACAAAAGATCCCGAAGGTAAATAACATCAAAAACCGTAACTTTTATTTTAAAGTTACGGTTTTTTTATGCCGTGGCGGCAGATAATAATCTTGGTGATTATATGGAATCTGTTTGGAAAAGTACAGAAAAAATGCCGTCGTTTCCGAAGCTTGACGGCGATGTAAAAACCGATGTTCTTATTGTCGGCGGCGGATTGGCGGGTGTTCTGACTGCGTTTATGCTCGAAAAAGTTGGAGTCGGTTATCTTCTTATCGAAAAGGAGAAAATCTGCAGCGGAATTACAGGCAACACAACGGCAAAAATAACCTCGCAGCACGGTCTGATTTACGGAAAACTGCTTCGTGCTTACGGTGAGGATTATGCCCGAATGTATTGGAAGTCGAACGAAGATGCGATTGAAAATTATCGCAGTTTGTGTCGGACTTTTCCGTGCGATTTTGAAGAGAAGAGCAGTTTTATTTATTCAGTCGGAAATGACGGAAATATTATTTCCGAAATGAATGCACTGAAAAAACTCGGAATACCTGCGTCTTATGTCAGGGAAACCGAGTTGCCTTTTTCGGTTTCGGGAGCGATTGAATTTAAAAATCAGGCGCAGTTCAACCCTGTGAAATTCGTTTCCGCAATATCGAAAGGACTCAATATCCGTGAAAATACGACGGCGAAGGAATTCGGAAAAGGTTTTGTTACAACGGATTCGGGAACTGTTTCGGCAAAAAATATAATTGTTGCAACGCATTTTCCGATTATTAATAAACACGGTGCGTTTTTTCTGAAGATGCATCAGAATCGCTCGTATGTTGCAGCGCTTGAAAATGCACAGAATGTTGACGGAATGTATCTTGACGAAGCAGAGGGAGGACTGTCGTTCAGAAGTTACGGCGATTTGCTTTTGCTCGGCGGCGGTTCACACAGAACGGGTAAACCGAGTGACGGCTGGAAACCTCTCGAAGATTTCGCACGGAAACACTATCCCGATTCAAAAATTAAATACGAATGGGCGGCGCAGGATTGCATGACTCTTGACGGGGCGGCATATATCGGAAGATATGCCAAGGATTCAGAAGGTCTTTACGTTGCAACGGGATTCAACAAATGGGGAATGACGCAGTCGATGATTGCGGCAGAGCTTCTCTGCGATGCGATAACAAAAAAGAAGAACCGCTGTGAGGAGATTTATTATCCCTCAAGATCGGTTCTTCATGCACAGCTTTTCAAGAATATCGTTGAAGCAGGTGCAAACATTTTGACTTTTTCACGTCCGAGATGTCCCCACCTCGGGTGTGCGCTGAAATGGAATAAGCAAGAACGCTCATGGGACTGTCCGTGTCACGGCTCAAGATTTTCCGAAGACGGAAAATTGCTCGATAATCCCTCAACGGGGGATTTGGATAAATAAAAAGAGGCTGTTTACCAGCCTCTTTTTACGTCTTGTCCTGATTTGCGGCGAATACATCCGCAACCTCGCTGATTGTGATGTATGCCTCGGGATCAAGTTCATGAACGATTTCACGCATTTTAGGTACCTGAAAACGGTTGACTACAAAATAAACAACGGTTTTTTCAGCGTTTGAATAACCGCCCTCTGCCTTGATTTTCGTCATTCCGCTTTCAAAAACTTCGGAAAGCACAGCGCAGATTTCGCCGGGCTTTGAGGTGATTATCATTGCACCCTTTGCACGGTCCATGCCTTCAACGATATAGTCTATCGTTTTAAGTGCCGCGGCATATGTAACTATCGAATAAAGCGGCAGAATCCAGCTTCGGATTACAATTCCGCATATAATATAAAGTACAACGTTGTAAATCATAACGAATGTGCCGACGGTCATTGTCAGTCTTTTTGCAAAAATAACCGCCATAACCTCAATGCCGTCCATTGCTCCGCCGAAACGGATTGCAAGACCGCTTCCGATGCCCGAAATTATGCCTCCGAAAAGAGCGTAGAGGAGTAAATCCGTGCCTGCAAGAGGCGATGCAACGCTTACGTCAATCGGCAGAATATCCGTGATAAGCCATGCCGCAACAGAATAAACCGAAACGGTATATATAGCATAGACGGTGAATTTTGCACCTTGTTTTTTCAGTCCGAAAAGGAACAGAGGAATGTTCAGCGCCACAAGAAATATTGAGAGGGTGAACCTTTCGGGGGTTATTTGTGCAAGCAGCATTGATGTACCCGAAATTCCGCTGTCATAAAGATTTACGGGCGAAAGAAAAATTGTGACTCCTATTGCATTTATTATTCCTGCAACGGTGAGAAGAATAAAGTTTTTAATGCGTAATTGTTTCAGTTCTTTTAACACACTACATCTCCTTTCATTCAAATATCGGTGTTGAAAGATATCGCTCTCCGCCGTCGGGAAGGATAACAACTATATTCTTGCCCTTGTTTTCGGGTCTTGATGCAGCAACGCTTGCCGCGTGAAGTGCCGCACCCGATGAAATGCCGATAAGAATTCCTTCGGTTTTAACTGTGAGTCTTGCGGCTTCGTAGGCTTCTTCGGTTGTGACGGTTATGATTTCGTCATAAATTTTTGTGTCGAGAATAGACGGAATAAATCCTGCACCGATGCCTTGAAGTCCGTGCGCACCTGCTCTGCCTTCCGAAAGAAACGGAGAATCTGCAGGCTCAACCGCTATTATTTTAATATCAGGATTTTTTTCTTTGAGGTATTTGCCCGTGCCTGTTATTGTGCCTCCCGTACCGACTCCGGCAACAAGTATATCAACCCTGCCGTCGGTGTCGGTCCAGATTTCGGGACCTGTTGTTTTATAGTGAGCCATGCAGTTTGCGGGGTTGTCAAACTGTGCGGGAATAAAGCTGTCGGGAATTTCTTTTGCAAGCTCGTTTGCCTTTTCAATTGCGCCTGCCATACCCTTGCTTCCGTCGGTCAGCACAAGCTCTGCGCCGTAAGCCGAAAGAAGTTTTCTTCTTTCAATGCTCATGGTTTCGGGCATAGTGATAATAACCTTCAGACCCATCTGCGCCGCAACCGAGGCTATACCGATGCCTGTGTTGCCGCTGGTGGGTTCAATTATAACTGATTTTTCGTTGATTTCGCCTTCGTTCCATGCGGATTCAAGCATCTCAAGACCAACTCTGTCCTTTGCGCTTCCTGCAGGATTCCTGTATTCGAGTTTTGCGAGAATGTTTGCATCGGCGTTGGCTTTTTTTGCATATGCACCGAATCTGACGAGGGGAGTGTTGCCGACGGTTTCGGCGGCGTTTCTGTAAATTTTCATAACTATCACCGTGTTTAATTATATCAAAGAAAATGTACATCCGTCAATGAATTATATGTTAAATTGTTTTTGTTAATGTTGCCCAAATTCCGCTCTGTATTTTTTACACTTATAAAGTATAATTTGTTGTTGCATTAAAGTGATAAAGAGTTATAATAAAGATGAATGCGGTTATCCGTAAATACCGTTACATAAAGGAGAAAAAGAAATGGCAGATAAAGTAAAAATAGGTATAATCGGCTGCGGCGGCATCGCAAACGGAAAACATCTTCGTGCAATTTCAAGCGTTGATTTTCTTGAGCCCGTTGCATTCTGTGACATTATTGAAGAAAGAGCAATTGAAACCGCTAAAAAATACGGCGGAGAGAATGCTAAAGTTTACACAGATTATAAAGAGCTTCTTAAGGATGAGAGCATTGTTGCTGTTCATGTTTGTACTCCCAACAAGTCACACAGCATGATTTCAATTGATGCAATGGAAGCAGGCAAGCACGTTCTCTGCGAAAAGCCCATGGCTAAAACATATGCGGAAGCAAAAGCTATGTATGAAGCGTCCGTAAGAACAGGCAAGGTTCTTTCAATCGGCTATCAGTCACGTTGGAGAGGAGATTCCCTCTATCTCAAGGAATGCTGCGAAAACGGTGATTTCGGTGAAATTTATTACGCAAGAGCTCTTGCACTGCGCAGAAGAGCTGTTCCCACATGGGGTGTATTCCTTAACGAAGAAGAGCAGGGCGGCGGTCCGCTTATCGATATCGGTACTCACGCCCTCGACCTTACTCTCTGGATGATGGATAACTACAAGCCCAAGATGGTAGTAGGTACAAAATATAAGAAACTCGGTGACCAGAAGAGAACCGCAAACGCATGGGGCGACTGGGATCCCGAAAAGTATACCGTTGAAGATTCAGCTTTCGGATTTGTTGTTATGGAAAACGGTGCAACAATCAGCGTTGAATCCGCATGGGCTCTCAACATTGCAGACCCCTGCGAAGCATCAACTCTTATCGCAGGCGTTAAGGGCGGTGCAGATATGCTCGGCGACGACCTTCGCATCAACTATGTAAAGAACGGCAGACAGGTTATCGAAACTCCCAACTTCGATGCAGTCGGTGTTGCTTTCTATGTCGGCGCAAGCAACAGACCCGAAGAGCTTGAATGCCGTGCATTCTATGATGCAGTGCTCAACGGTGCAGAACTTCGCACAAGACCCGAGCAGGCTATGGTTGTTACTCAGATTCTTGAAGCAATCTATGAATCGGCCAACACAGGCAAGCCTGTATATATCAACAACGATTAAGTTTACAGCCGCCTGAATCGGTCACAAATTTCGGCGGATTATAAGGAGCGAAACATGAAATTAGCAGTTCAGGTCTATTCTGTAAGAGACCATATAAACGACAGCGAAACTCTTCTCAAGGCTCTTGAGGAAATCAAGAAAATCGGCTATGACGGCGTTGAATTTGCAGGATATTTCAACACCGACGCCGCAACAATCAAGGCAAAGCTCGATGAACTCGGACTTGTTTGCGTGGGCTCTCATATGGGTCTTGACGATTTCAAGGAAGATAAGCTTGCCGAAACAATTGAATTTGCAAACACACTCGGCGCAAAGGCTATCGGCGTTGGCGGTGCTCCCCATTCCACAATGGAAGAGGCTGTAAATACAGGCGACGTGCTCGGCAATGCTCAGAAATACGCTATGGATAAATACGGCATCAAGGTTTATTACCATAACCATTGCGAGGAATTCGTTGCTCTTGAAAACGGACTTCTTCCCATTGATGTTATCGGCGACAGATGCTCTCTTGAAATCGATACATACTGGAGCTTCCATGCAGGTGAGGATAACTATAAGCTTCTTACCGAAAAGAAGGATAATATTGTTCTTCTTCATGTTAAGGACGGTATTGACGGTAAGCCTATGGCGCTTGGCGAAGGCAACAATGACCTTGCAACGGTTGTAAAGGCTGCAAAGGATATCGGCATGGAGTGGCTTATTGTTGAAAACGATGACCCCGTACCCACAGGTTTCGAGGATATCACAAGAAGCATCAAGTATATTAAGAGCATTATATAACCGTATTGCGGGGTGGAATGCCCACAGCCCACTTTTTACAAGGAGAAAAAAACTATGAAACTCGGCGTATTCACAACGCTTCTTTCAAATCTTTCGCTTGAAGAAGCTCTCAAATATTTCACATCTCTCGGCATTGAAATGGTGGAAATCGGCTGCGGCGGATATCCCGGCAATGCTCATGCAGACCCCGAAGTTCTTCTCAACGATGAAGCAAAGCTTGAAGAATTCAAGGCTCTCATCAAGAAGTACGGCGTTGAAATCAGTGCGCTTTCATGTCACGGCAACCCCGTGCATCCCAACAAGGAAATTGCCGCTGATTACGATAAGACAATCAGAAACACAATTCTGCTTGCAGAAAAACTCGGTCTTCATCAGATAAATACTTTCTCGGGTTGTCCCGGAGACTGCGAAACCGCAAAATATCCCAACTGGGTAACCTGTCCCTGGCCCAATGATTTCGGTGAAATCCTTGATTGGCAGTGGAACGAGGTTCTTATCCCTTATTGGAAAGACCTTGTTGAGTTTGCAAAGGCTCACGGCGTTAACAAAATTGCTCTTGAGCTTCATCCCGGTTTCTGCGTATATAATACAGAATCACTCCTGCGTCTTCGTGAGGCAGTAGGTCCCGAAATCGGTGCAAACTTCGACCCCAGCCATCTTATCTGGCAGGGCATGGATCCCGTTGCATGCATCCGTAAGCTCGGCGATGCTATCTTCCATTTCCACGCAAAGGATACGAAGATTGATAAATATAACACCGCAGTTAACGGCGTTCTTGATAACAAGCCCTACGGCGATGAAATCAACCGTTCGTGGATTTTCCGTACAATCGGTTACGGCAACGACAATGCATATTGGAAGGATATCATTTCCAACCTTCGCATGGTCGGCTATGACTATGCAATCAGCATTGAGCATGAGGATTCGCTCATGAGCCAGAATGAAGGTCTTTCGAAGGCTGTTTCATTCCTCAAGAATATAATTCTTACCGAATCAACAGGCGAGATGTGGTGGGTTTGATTTTTCGCCAATACTGCGTCAATCCGCCTTGAAATATCCGCATATTCCTTCGGCGGATTTCCTTGTCTTGACGAAAATCTGTTATCAAACTGAAATTAAACTATTTTTATCTATCTAAGGAAGCGATACCATGATTAACAATAAATTCGGTTGTGCCGTTATCGGATATGGCGGCATGGGCGGCTGGCACGCAAGAAAAATCAAGGAAGAGATGGGTGAATATGCCGAAGTTCTCGGTGTTTTCGATATTAATCCCGACAGAAAAAAAGTTGCTGACGAAAAGGGATTCCATTTCTATTCTTCCCGAGAAGAATTGCTCTGTGATGAGCGCGTTGACCTTGTAACAATTGCAACTCCCAACGATGTTCACAAGGAAATTGCTATTGATGCCATGCGCCACGGTAAAAATGTTATCAGCGAAAAGCCTGTTACCCTCTGCACGGCTGATCTTGAAGAAATGATAGCCTGTGCAAAAGAAACAGGAAAGCTTTTCACCGTTCATCAGAACAGACGCTGGGATGAGGATTATCTCACAATGAAGAAACTCCTTGACGAGAATACTCTCGGAAGAGTATTCCGCATTGAATCCCGTGTTCAGGGTTCGAGAGGCGTTCCCGGCGATTGGAGAAATCAGCCGCAGCACGGCGGAGGAATGGTTTTTGACTGGGGAATTCATCTGCTTGACCAGGCTCTCATGATGACTCTTCCCCGAAAGCTCAAGACTGTTTATGCGGAGCTTACCAATGTTACCAATGAAAATTGCGATGACGGTTTCCGCACAACGCTGATTTTTGATGACGGACTTTCGTTCTATGTTGAGGTCACGACGAGCAACTTCATCGAGCTTCCTCTCTGGTATATGCTTGGTGAAAACGGAACTTCGGTTATCACTGACTGGGATTGCAACGGCAAAACCGTTATGGTTTCCGACTGGGAAAACAGGGATGCCGTTCCTATCGTTGCGGGCGCAGGAATAACAAAGACCATGGCACCCAGAACCGATGACACAATCGAAACATATCCGCTTCCCGTTCAGAAGGCAGATTGGGGCGAATACTATAAAAATATCTTTGCTCACCTCAGAGGAGAGTGCGATGCAATAGTAACCCACGATCAGCAGCGCAGACTCATGCGTCTTGTTGAAGCGATTTTTGAATCAGGCAAAACCAACAAGGTTGTAGAGTTCAACGATATAATATAAAAATTAAGACTTGTATGAGGTATGAATCTCATACAAGCCTTTTTGTTAAAGCTTTTGGTAAATTGATTGCAAAATTAACAGCACATCACTTGATAATTCCTAACAACTCATAGAGTTTAATTTGTGATTGATGCAAGGGATCATATGCATGCACTAGTCTTGTATCCTTCGTTGTTTCGATAATAAATGTCATGTATGCGGGAGAATATAACAAAGTAAGATTGTTATCGAAATAATAGTATTCAATTTCATAAACCGCTCCGTCTTTATAGATCGACTTAATGAAGATCTCATCGCCTGTCTGATACTCAAGAGTTATGATTGCGAGTGCATTTTCTTCAAAATAATTTGCATCGTAATCAGCTCCGATTTCACCAAGCGCTTCAAATGATTCATAGTCTTTGATGATGATTGAATTGTGAATTAATTCGTCTGAAATCTTTTTGTCAATAACAGTTACATTGTCGCCGCTCGGGTCAATATATTCTCTGTCTCCGAAAAGACCGGGGAATGTTCCCGAAAGAAAAACAACAACGGTCATAACTGATGATACAAGTTTGAGAAAAACTGCGGTCATACTATTTCCTCCTTAAATGTTTCAGTAATTTTTATTATAGCATAAAAAATCTAAAAATCAATACCTATACCTAAAATTTTAGTTATAGATGTCTGTTAAACTTTAGCTATTACTATCAAAATATACTTGAGGTGATAGTGATGAGTGTTGATTTTGGCCTTATAGGCTCACGTATTAAAGCGGCAAGAAAGGGTGCAGGCAAAACGCAGGAATGGCTTGCAGAAAAGCTTGATGTGAGCGTAGGATATATTAGTCAGGTTGAGAGGGGAATAACAAAAATCAGTCTTGAAACGCTTTCAGAAATAAGTTCTGTTCTGAACAGCGATATTTCTTATCTTGTTTCAGGAACAGCAAAAGGGCAGAGTGAATATCTGCAAAATGAATTATCCGAAAAATTTTCAGCTTTATCGGAAAGAGATAAGTTCCTGATACTTGAACTGATAAATTCCATGAGTAAAAAATAAACGCAAAAGCCGTCGGAATTTTCCGACGGCTTTAATTTTTGATTATTCAGCAGCTGCTGTTGTTTCGGGAACTGTTCTGTCGATTGAATATTTAACTGCGTTTCTGTAACGGAATGTTACGGGAACTGTACCCATATCTGCAAGAGTGCCTGTGCCTGTTACTTCTGTTTTAACATCGATGTTCTTAACATATTCGATTGAAAGAACTTCGTCTGTTTCAACATTAGCTGTGATGATAATCTGGCAGTCCTTATATTCAAGAGTGGGCTGAGCAACTGTCATGTAATTTTCAGCTTTTTTGAATTCTGCAAGAACGTCGTCAACATTGCCCATGTCATATGCCTTCTCGATTGTTGCGGGAAGGGTGGGGCTCTTGAGGTTAACGGTGATTGTTCTGATAGTTTCGTTATCAACGCAAGTTGCGCTTTCAACATCTTCAAGAGTGAGTGAGCTTACATAGCTCTGACCCTTAACGGGAAGGAATGCAACCATATCTTCGCCGTATTCGAGAGTTGCTCCGTCTTCGTGAAGCATATAATCGTCAAGAGAAGTGATAGCAGCGTTGAGGTAATCATTTTCGCTCATTGCAACTTCGTTGCCTTCTGCGTCAGTTGCCTTACCGATGCTCTTATCCTGGCTCATTTCAACCTTTGCGGTTGCGCCCTTAACCTCGTTGATGTGAAGGTTGAAGTATTCGAAGATAGTTGCAGTGTTAGCCTTGAGAGCTTCTGCGGAATATGTAGTGTCAGTAACAACCATGCTTTCTTCATCAATCGATGTTGTGATATCGGTGGGAAGAGGAGTTTTGACATTGATTGTTGTTGTTGTGGTGGTTTCTTCTTCAGTTGTTCCTGAGCAGCCTGCAAAGCCGAAGAGGAACGAAAATGCGAGAACGATGCTGATTATTGCAAGAATCTTTTTATTCATTTAGATAATCTCCTTTCGCAAGGGCAGATGCCTTTTTGCGCATTATAATAGAAACATTATAGCATACTAAGTGACAAATTACATCCAATTTTTGAGAATTAAAAATTTTTGTTGAAAGTGAAAAAAATCAGATGTTCCGATTTGTTAAAAATGCATAATGAATTAAACGTTCAGACCCTTTTCGTCGTAGAGAAATGCGGTTTCAAGGCAAAGACCGACGCCTGCTTCGATTGCTTTGAGGTCAATATTTTCGTGGGTATCAAGTCTTGTGTGATAATAGCGTGCGGGTGCGGGGTCCATAGCGGCGAATGCGGCAGCCTTGATTGAGTTTTTGCTTCTTGAAACTGCGGCAGCATCGGTTGAGCCGAGAGAAACGGTGAGATAGGGAAGATTTTCAAGACCTGCGATGTTGCCTGCTTCTTTGAGAAGGTTGCATACTTCGGGGTCATTTTTAACGATACCGCTCATATCCTTGTTATAAATACCCATGTAGTCATAGTCACGGATTGTGTCAAGAGCGATGAAGATTGTTTCAACATCGGAAAATTCTTCTGCGTGTTTCTTCACGAAATCCTTAGCACCTCTGAGACCTGTTTCTTCGGAGCCTGTGCAGAGTGCAACAACTTCGGTATTTTCAAGGCGAATGTTATTATCCTGCATGAATTTGAGAATTGCGATTGAGGTGAAGCAGCCTGTAAGGTCATCGTTTGCGCCTTCAACAACACGCTTCTTATCATACATGAAAATTGCGCTGATGAAGAAAAGAATAAAGAAAATCATGATATAGCTGAGTATATCAAGTGTGAGCGAAGAAATGAATTCGGGATTCAGGGATGTTTTGACAACGGCGAAAATGCTTGCGGCAAACGAATAGACAAGACCGACGAGTGCACCGCCGAGGGTGAGAATGAGAAGCTTCGGACCGCCGAGATAGCTGAAGCGCCATTCCATGGAGGAGTCTGCGTGACCGGCAAAAATGATGCGGCGTTTTGTTTCACCCGAAGCTTTTCTGACACCGTAGGTGTTGTATGAAGTCTTTTTGGGAGTGAATTTATCGAGGGTTTCAAGATAGAAGCCAAATTCGGTTATGCCGAAGAAAAGGCAGATTGCCGAAATTGCAAGAGTTGCAATGAAAAGCGCTGCTATTTCAAAAAACTGTGCAACAAAGAAAAGTGCGGTTGCGATAATCATGAGTGTACCCGACATGGGGACCCAGCCGAGAAAAGCCTTCGGATGAACGCTGAATGAATCGGTTTTAACATCGTCGGAGCAGGTTTTCAGCTCTTCGGACATGAATTCGATAGCCTTTTTTTCTTCTTCGGAGCCCGAAAAACGGGGACCGATCTCTTTGCACACCTTCTTGATTGCCCTTGCGGCATAGTTGGCGTACATTCTTCTTTCGGATGCGTAATTCTTAACGCTTTCGTTTGCTTTCAAAACAAACACTCCTTTCAGTTTCTTTCCCGAAATATTTTTGAAATGTAATTTTTTTATTAATAAAGCGGTTTTTATTTGACAACCGCAGCTTTTCGGATTAATATAATTAAAGAAAAGTAATGAACGAGGTAACTGAAAATGAAAAAAACTCTCGCGATGATTCTTATTGGCATTCTTGCCGTTGTGCTTGTTGGTTACGGCGCGGTAACGGTTTTCTCCGACGACGAACCTACAATTGAAGAGGCAACAACTTCGGAAATGACCGCCGCAATCGGAACGACCTCCGAAGAGGTTACAACAAAAGAGCCGATGACGGAAGAAACAACCAAGAAGTCGATTCTTGATGTCTTTGTGAATGTTACCGAAACGATAACTGAAGTGCAGACAACCGCTGCGCCTGAGAAAATCAGCGATTATAAATATGCATACGCAGGTTTTGAGCCTGCATATGCAAACCTTGAAATCGACGACTGGAAAATGATTCTTGTTAACAGGGACTATATTCTCCCCGATGATTTTGAGGTTGAGCTTGCTCCCTGCATCACTGATGACCCCGACAGCCTGAAGCTTGATTACCGTGTTGCACCTCATTATAACAAGATGTATAAAGCGGCGCTTGAAGACGGAATCAGACTTGTACCTGTTTCGGGATATCGCTCGGTTGAGCGTCAGGAGAGAAACTTCGAAAACAAGATTAATAAATATATGGACCAGGGTTACGGAAAGATTGAAGCAACCCAGATGGCGGCAACAATCATTCTTCCTCCCGGCACAAGCGAGCATAACGCAGGGCTTGCAATGGATATCTGCAGTCTTGAGCAGGATTTCGAAGAGACCAAGGAATTCAGATGGCTTTGTGAAAATGCCGCAGACTACGGATTTATTCTTCGCTATCCTGAGGATAAGCAGGATATAACAAAAATTATTTATGAACCCTGGCATTGGAGATATGTCGGAGTTGAGGCCGCAAAGGAAATGAAGGCGAGCGGCGAATGTTTTGAGGAATATTTAGGCGTAGCTTAAGGTTTTCTTTTGTTTTCCGCCTCTCCGCCCTCGGAGATATTCTCTCTTTTGAGAACAACAAAAACGGTCCTAATCATAATTTTAATATCAAACCCAACGCTCTGTTTGTCAATGTATTCTTTGTCAAACAGGGCTTTTTCTTTGTCGGTAAGATTATCTCTGCCGTTAACCTGCGCCCAACCTGTTATGCCTGGGCGTACGGAATAAACATTATATTTTTTTCTGATTGCTCTGATTTCTTTTTCTTCGGGAATAAGGGGTCTGGGACCTACAAAACTCATGTCACCGAGAAGAACATTAACAAGCTGGGGAAGTTCATCAAGGCTTGTTTTGCGAAGGAATCTGCCGCTTCTTGTGATGTATTTTTCGGAGTTCTTGAGGTCAGCCGTAGCAACGTTCTTTACACCCCTGCGCATTGTTCTGAATTTGAAAATATAAAAAAGCTTGTTGTCTTTTCCGACCCTGTACTGTCTGAATATAACGGGAGAACCCGCATCGATAAGCACAATAAGGCTTATCAGCAGGAATAAGGGGAAAAGAATGATGATGAGCAAAAGGCTCACCGTGAAATCAAAAGCTCGTTTCATTTCGCACCTCTGGTTTATGAACGCTTCGACCAGAATATATGGTCTTTGATAAGAACTGCTCTTACGGGTGCGCCTTCAAGTCCGTCATAGCAGACAGGCGGCGCAATGAGAAAATATTCGCCGGGTATAACATCGGAAAGGTCAAGCCCTTCGAGAACGGCAACTCCGCCGAGAAGGAATGCTTTGTGAGGTCCTGTCTGGTTTCCCTTGCATCCGACAGAAAGAGAATCCGTACCGATGAGGGGGAGTCCTCTGTCGGCAAGCTCCTGTGCGGATGAATCCATGAAAAATGCTTTGCCGTCGCCTTTTATCAGCAGACGGTCACATTTTTCGGGGAAGTGTTTATCAACATATTCGCCCGTTATAACCCCTTCGGGAACCTGAATGACCGTGCAGGGTCCGATATAGGGTTCAAGCGGAAGCTGCTCAATCGTTTTTCCGCCGTCAACAAAGTGAAGCGGAGCATCGGCATGAGTCGCCGTGTGCGAACAGGCATGAACCGCCGTCAGATTGCAATCGGAATCTTCGCTGATTTGGGAAAGTGTTTCCGCTCTGGGTTCAGGGTCGCCGGGATAAACGTCGCTTTGGAAAAACTTACGGGAAATATCAATGATTTCCATATTACTGTCCCTTCAATGACTCCATTTTGAGGTAGGCGTTGATGAAGCCGTCAATGTCGCCGTCCATAACAGCGTTGATATTACCTGCTTCAAAACCTGTTCTGTGGTCTTTTGCGAGGGTGTAGGGCATAAATACATATGAACGTATCTG
>JAZSCO010000190.1:0-42965 GCA_045602965.1 Acutalibacteraceae bacterium
GTTAATTGTTGAAATATAAAAAAACCCATGATATAATTATTAAATATTAATAATCGAATTGTTTGTTATTCTTGAAATAGCATGAATTTTGAATGCTTTAGTTGGATTTATTTTTCGTATCGATTTGATAATTTTATTTCATTTTAAGGGAGCGATTATCTTGAACAGAACATTTTTCAGAAGAATTATTGCGCTTTTAATATCGGTTATTGCTATTTTTGAAACAACCTCTTTTATTGTTGATGGTAATCGGTTTTCCTTGTTATCTCAATTGGGAATTTATGCCGAAGCAGCGGACAGTGGTTACGGAAAAGTATTGGCAAGTGGGAAACACGGTACCAATGTTACTTATGTTTATTATGAAGACGGCACTCTTGTAGTAAGCGGAACCGGAAGTATGATAAATGATAAAATAAGTACAGCCGGTCAGTATAATACAAACAGAAGGCGCTGGAGCGGATATGAGCATCAAATCAAAAGAGCGATAATCAATGAGGGTGTTACAACTATTGGTGATTTCGCTTTTTACTATTGCGAGAACCTCGAGAGCATTTCTATGCCGAGCACAATCACTTATATTGGAATCGATGCTTTTCATTTTTGCTCAAAAATAAAAAATATTGTTATTCCGTCATCTGTAAACACAATCAGAAGATATGCATTTGGTCGAACAAACATTTCCAGCATAATTATTCCTGCTTCGGTTAATACTTTAGAATCACACACATTTTATTATAACAAGAGTCTTAACACAGTGATCTTTGAAAAAGGCAGTCAACTTAAAAGCATAGGATACTATTGCTTTGGCGACACATCTCTTTCTCGTATAATGCTTCCGTCTACATTAACATCAATTTCTGATTATGCTTTTTACGCTTGTAACAATTTAAGTGGCATATATTATCAGGGGAGTCAAGAACAGTGGAAATCAATTTCGAAAGGTGGGAGCAATGACGGATTATCTAATTCAAAAATATACTATCATTGTTCATTTTATGGCGAAGAGTTTGGTACAATATCAAATACTCAAGAGCAAAATGAAATAACAATTAACGTAAAAGCTGTTGATGAGAAAACCGGTGAACTTGTTTCAGTTGATGGCGCTACTGTTGAAATAAAACTTGACGGCAAGACTATTATCAGTAAAAAGTCAAATAATGGTGTTGCGACATTTACAAGAAATGAAATTTCCAAAACCGGACATGATATTTCAAATGTTATCAAAAGTGCTTCGGTGGTTGCATCTAAAAGTATTGGAAATGAGATGTATGTTACCAACTTGGAAGATAGTTTGAGCAATAAATCAAATGTTGATATTACACTTGATAATTTACAGTTCAGACCAACTATATCGGTCGGTTACAATAATGGTGTTGTAACTTATAATGAAGTTAAGCGTACGTTAGATGCATATGTTAATGGTTTATATTATTTAACTCGAGGAAGTATTTTGGTTTCAATTTCAAGTATATCTGCCTATACTTCAGATCACCTTTTATTTTTTTCAAACCGCGATTTACTTATAGGTAATAAATTTAAAACAAATGCCCATACAAACGGATATGGAAAAAATGCTAAATTTATACGCGTCGGTATAAAAGATACCGGATTAACACCAAATATACTTTGTCATGAATCTTTACATTATTTTATTGGAGCACGAGATGAGTATTGTTGCGCCTCAAAATATAACGATAATGATAAAATGTATGCATTGGATTTTAATGGAAATGGTAAAATCGAAGATTACATTTATTATATATATTGGGCTGAAAACGAAAACTATGTATTACCGAAAAGTTATAAATTCGAATCAAATGAATACCTATCATTAAAATGGGAACAATATCGTTCTGAATTATTAAAAAACAACATAAACATTGGAGATATTTCTAATAGAAATGGTGAACTTTATTGGATAAATTATAAAAATTATACGAATGATTATTTTGTTATGGATGAATCAGACGAAATAATTTACAGCAGAAAATCAGTTATTGGAAATATTGAAGAATCTAAAGCAACATACTGGGGGACTGTTTATCCAAGACCTTCTAATTTTGGAATTATGGACAAAGGATATGCTTTATATTTATCTTCATATTCGAGTTATTCATATCTGAATGGTATAGAAAATAAAACTGTGCACAGTTATACACCCCAATGGTACTACAACTATAAACCGGTTGAAAATCAGTTGGAGGATTTTATTAAAAGCAAGGCAACTTCAAATAAATATGAGGCCAGCGTGCTTTTGGGAGCAATGGATTTATCTCATACGGAACTTCAGCTTGATACCGATTATGTTCACGAAGAGATCGAAGAAGAAATAACCTCTGATGAAAATTCCGCTCTTTTACATAGTGCTATTTGCAGCACTTCTCACATATGTTTTACTTCGTTTGATAAATCGGCAACAGGAACAACCATTAATCTTTCATCAGCTGATTTGACCAACCTGATTCTGCTTGTTAAATACAGTAACAATCCCACCTATGAAAGGTTTGACGCTGTTTTTGAAAACGGTTCTGCAACGATTGGAATTTCCGATGCAAACGGAACAATTGAATATGTCTATGCTATATTGGAAAACGAAGACGGAACATATACATATAATCAGTTTATTTATGAAACTTTCGGTGAAGCTGTAAGTGACGGTTCTTATAATTCAACTGTTATGACTGTTTCGACTGCAAACGATAATTCTGAAAACCTTGCAGTATATTCCGATGAAAGCTCATATGAAGAAGGTGAGTTTTTCTCGGTTGCCGATTCATTTTATGCCGTTGAATTAACAGATGCTGAAATCGAAGATACTTTCACTCAAACCGTTTCGTATAATGCTGAAATTGATTTCACTTCGATTACTGCATTTATGTTTGACGGTGAAGTTTATACTCCGCTCGAAACTTATGTTGGCGGCGGTGAAAACAACTGTGCCTATGTCAGCTTTCCGTATTCGGGAGAGGGTAAGTATATTCTTATGGCAAAATCTCCTGCCGAAACGGTATATGAAGCTCCGACAAATCTCTTGGTTGATGATATAAATTCAACCCATGAAAAAGAAATTCATGTTTCATTTGAAGATACAAATGATATCTATAATGTTGCTACATATAACATTTATTACAGCAAATCAGAAATAACCGATACGAATGCTGAGGGAGTAACCTGCGTTTCCGTCAAACCCGGAAATGATTCGTATACTCTGTATCTTAATGATGAATATGGCAGTTATTATTTCTATGTTGAAGTGATTGGCAAAGACGGCGGGAAGTCACCGCTGAGTGAGCCTGATTATTTCTCGCTCGCGCCGTATGACGATGATGCTGACGGTATTCCCGATTACTGGCTCAACTGGTATCCTTCACTCGCTGAACTTGAAGATATACCCGGCACAGACAGTGATGAAGACGGCTTAACAAATCTTCAGGAATATCAGAACGGAACCAATCCGCTTAACCCCGATACAGACGGTGACAATGTCTATGATTCCGTTGAACTTTGGAATGATTTGAACCCCCTTGAGCCTATGACAGACGGAGTTACAGATGACTATATTGTTGTTTACGGTGCACCCGATGTAGCTGTTGATACATCGTCATTTATTGTTGATGAAAGTACGGCAACTTGCACGCTCACAAACTCAACCGACGGAAAGGCGATGAGAACGCTTATCTATCTTTATGTCGGCGACGAGCTTATTGAAGTAAGCACTGTGAATCTTGATGCAAACAGTTCGGTTGATTACACATTCTCAAGAGAATATCTTGTTGAGGGTATGAGAATTGTACTTGATGAAGGCCGGATAACGAGAGATATTGATTACAGCAACAATGAGTTTGTATGTATATTGCCAACAGGAATATCTGTAAATGATTCTCAAGTAACTGTAGCAAAAGGAACGGAAACCAATATTGAATATTCGCTGATACCTGAAAATGCAACAGATGTTCTTGAGTGGAAAAGTGCCGATGAGAGTATTGCTTCGGTAAACGGAAGGGGAGTTGTAACAGGCAAAAAAATAGGAAAAACAAATGTTACCGCAACAACTCCGACAGGATATATTCACACTTATAATGTGCTTGTTGAATCTTTCCCCGGAGCAGGTGAAAACGATTTTGATTGCCGATTAATTAATAATAACACCGAACTTGAAATTATAGGTTATTACGGAGATGAAACAAATCTTATTATTCCTGATTCTATAGGCGGATATCCCATAACTTCTGTAGCGGATAATTCTTTCAGCGGTTGTAATTTTGAAACCGTCAAAATCAATTCGGAAATTACTGATATCGGACAGTCGGTGTTTAACGGTCTGACATCGCTTAAATCAATTGATGTTGATGAAAACAACATAGTTTTCTGTTCCGATAACGGAATGCTTTATAATGCAGATAAATCAACATTAATCCGTTGTCCGTTAGCGAACGAGAATAAAGCTGTTGTAATTCCCGATACGGTGACAACGATTGATGTAAATGCATTTAACGGTGCAACGGGACTTGCTTCTGTTTGTATCCCCGAATCAGTAACATCAATCAAATCAAAATCATTTTCAGGCATTAATCTTACAGAAATTAATTATGCGGGAAGCGGACGAATCTGGAATAATATTACAAAGGCAAGCGACTCAGGTTTGTCGGGAAAGACAATTGTTTTCGGAAAGTTTACTGCAACATTTATATGTGAAGGTGAAACAATCAACCAAAGCGATTATATGCCGGGCGAAACAATTCTATTGCCTGATAATATCACAGAAAAGAAATACTATACATTCACCGGGTGGACGCCTGCCGTTCCTGAAACAATGCCTGAACATAATATAAGCTTTACGGCAGTATATGAGGTATCTGAAGCAACAAGAATGGTTGAATTCTATGTTGACGGTGCACTGTATTGGTATGACTATCGTTATGAAGGTGAAACGATAAATATTCCGGAAACCGTACCCACTAAGGTAGGATATACTTTTGCTCAATGGTCTCCGGAAGTTCAGGAAACGATGACTTCCGAGGATATGGTTTATGAAGCCGAGTGGACGCTTAATGTTCACAAGGTGACATTTAAGGCGGAAGGCAAAACATATTATTCATATGATTGTGCATATGGAGAACCGATAATAATTCCCGAAGATCCGTCAAAGGATTATTTTACATTTATTGGCTGGGATACGGAAATTCCCGAAACAATGCCGGATAATGATTTGACAATTACTGCGGTTATTGAACTTGTGCCGTTTGTTCCCCATCCGGATTTTGAGTGTGAATTTATATCCGGTTCCAATAATCTGAAAATTGTTTCGTATCTTGGTTCAGATGTCAATGTGGTTATCCCCGATACAATCAGCAGTTATCCTGTGACGGAAATAAATGTTTCCGCTTTTGAGAATGTTGAGCTTGAGAGTATTTGTTTGGGTAAAAACATCAGTAGTGTATTGCTGTATTCCTTTTTAAATGCATCATATACCTCCTTTTTAGGAAATCAGCCCAGGCTTAAAAGCATAGGAGTTGCAGAAGGCAGTGAGTATTTTGTTTCCGAAGACGGAGTGTTATATAATGTTTCCAAAACAAAAATAGTAAGATATCCTGCCGCAAAGGAAGGAAATGAATTTTATCTGCCTGAAACAGTTGAAGAGATTTCAGGTTGTGCTTTTGAAGATGTGCAGTTGCTTGAAACTTTACATGCACCGGCATCTTTGAAAATCATTAAAAAGTATGCCTTCAGACGCACAAATTTAAAAACTTTCTGTTATCCCAAAGGTTTAGGAACTTGGAATGATATGGTTACTAATGAAGCGGATTCGGGATTGAGTTTAGATCTTGTCAAGTTTGCTGAATTCACAGCAACATTTGTGGCGGATGGCATAAAACTCAGTCAGACAGACTATGATCCCGGTGAAGAAATAATTATACCAGAGTCTGTTCCTGAAGTAGAATACTGCTATTTTGCCGGATGGGCTCCCGAAGTGCCGGAAGGAATGCCGTCGGAAAACTGCTATTTCTATGCTGTTTATAAGCCTATTACTTATACTGCAACATTTATGAACGGAGATGAAGTTATTGGTACGGATGAGTTCACGATGTTTGACCATACTCTTGATTATCCGGGAATAGAGACCAGACTTTATTATCGCTGGATATGGGATGAACATAAACTCAAACCGGAGAACATGATTGTAAGCGGTACATATGTTCCGATAAGTTATACTGTTGCTTTTGTTGTTGACGGTGAAACAATAAGTGTACAGCAAGATACAAAAGAAAACAGCAACATTGTATACCCTGAAATACCTGAACGTAAAGGATATACAGCAAAATGGATTCCCGAAACCTATACCCCAGGGATATCCGATTGTACGATAACTGCTGTGTATACACCTATCCGATATACAGCCACATTTGTGTGCGAGGGAAAAACAGTTGGAACGGATACATTCACTATAGAAGATGCAGCTCTTGACTATCCTTATGTTCCATATAAAGCACATTATAACTGGGTTTGGGATGAACATAAAATTGATACAAACAATATGACTGTTACCGGTAAATATGTTCCGGTAATTTATACCATCAGGTTTGTTTCGAACGGTGTTGTCAAGAAGATTCAGGAATATACAATTGAGACAATTGATTCAATTGTTCCTCCAAAACTTTCATTACCCGCTAAACCGAATCATACAACCCAATGGGAGAAATGGCAGGGAAGAATAGGCAACATAACCGTAAATGAAATATATGTGCCTATTAGATATGAGTTGTTATTCTATTTTGATGATGTGTTGGTTAAACAGTTGTGGTACAGAGATGAAAACATAATAAGCGATATTTCTATTCCTGCTGCGCCAGTAAAAAAGGGATACAATGTTTCGTGGCCAGAATTTAATTTGGAATACAGAAATCAAAGAATTGATGCAATATGCACACCTGTTGAGTATACTGCCAAATTTATTGCTGATGGAGAAGTAATTTCAACTCAAATATTTACGGTGGAAACCCAAAAGCTTATCGAACCGCCTATTCCGCCCAAAGCCGGTTATATCGGAACTTGGAGATATTACAAAATTGATGCGAAAGATATGACTATAACTGCAAAATACTCTTCTCCCGAAGTAACCGCAACATCAAAAGTTACTCTTGATATCGGTGAATCATTCCTTTTGTTACCATCGTGCAACTTCGAAATAACTCATAAAACATGGACTTCAAGCGATACATCGGTTGCCAAGGTTAACTCAAACGGAAAAGTGACTGCAGTGGGCGAAGGTAAGTGTAAAATAACAATCACTTGCCATGGCAAAGACTCGCTCGGAAACGATATTCATGCCAAGAAAACAACGAAGATAGTAGTTAATAAGCAGACTGAAACAGAAGGATTGAAGCAGAGTTTCAGGGAAGAATTCAACAAATTCTTTGAAGTAAAACTTCATGATTTTGTTATTAATCTCAAAGAGATTTTCAGATCGCTTATTCCATATATCATTTAAGTGTTTTCCACAATAAAAAGATTTATTATCAATGATTTTCAAAGCCTCTCTGTATATGCAGGGAGGCTTTTGAAAGTCAACATTAGTGACTACAAAAGTGACTAATTCTCATTAAGGTAAAACAAAGAAAAACACCTTCATACGCTGTGAAATCAACGCTCCTGCGTGTGAAGGTGTTGTGTTTTATTGCGACTATTCTAATTCGGGACTAAGAGGCCGTGGGTTTAAATCCCGCCACTCCGACTAAAAGATAATAATTTGAACGTATCTTAGTGACATTTGTGTATTATTATTTTTGCATCAAATAACATTGTACATCTTATTTTTAGGTTGACAACATCCTAAAATTTGTATACAATACTTTTGAAACCAAGGAGGGATCATGTAATGAACATCAATATTAATCAGATTGTTCCTATTTCCGAAGCAAATCAGAATTTTTCAAGAGTTGCCCGTATGGCTGATAAATTGGGGGAAGTATATATTTTTAAAAACAATAAACCTAAATACAAACTAATTGATATTGAGAATGATACCGTAATTGAAATGAGTGATGATGAAAAAATTGATTTTGTTGCGGCAAGAATTCTCAAAAAATACAGACGCGCATTTGAGGAGTTGGCAAAATGATAAAATTCAGTCAGGAAAAGGTGCTTTTGCTTCACAATCTTATTACGGAAGAAACAGGCGGAGATCCTAACATACGCGATTTTGCATTACTTGAAAGTGCATTGGAATCATCTTTTCAGACATTTGACGGCCAAGAGCTTTATCCTTCAAAAGAAGAGAAAGGCGCTCGTCTCGGCTATTCTTTGATATCCAATCACGCTTTTGTTGATGGCAATAAAAGAATCGGAATGTACGTTATGATGACGTTTCTGGAGGTTAACGGAATTAAAATTGACCCGACCGTTGATGATGTTACCCGTGTAGGACTTGCTGTTGCTTCGGGAGAAATGAAATATGACGAGTTGCTCGAATGGATCATTGACAACAAAAAGTTTTAATCGAATTCAGCTAACAAAAAAGCATAAAAAATCCGGACGTATCGTTTTGATGCATCCGGATTTTTGATTTTTACAGTCATTTAATCAGATTAACTGCAGAACGGTAAAGCTCAACTCCCATTTTAATCCTCCAGCATGCCGTACTTAATCTTCACTCTGTCGATTTTTTCAAGAAGCAGTTTTCCAAAAACAAACATCATAATTGCAGTGCAAAGTCCCTGACTTACATTCACGGGGAATCCCGATGCGAGAGATGCTGTTATTGTTGAAATATTGATTTCAGGCATCATAATGAAGATATGTGAAGTGTCAAGCAGAGGTCCTATCCAGATAACAACTGCAAGGAATCCGAATATTGCCATAATCCACGGTTTCCTCGGAATTTTATTTTTTATAAACACAAAGCCTGCGAGCATTCCGCCTGCACCGTAAGCCATCATCTGCCATGGCATGTAAGCACCCTGACCGTAAAAAAAGTTGCTTGCAAATGCGGTTATTGCGCCGACAATGAACCCAGCTTCAGGTCCGAAGGCTATACCCGTAAGCATTATTACCGCAAACGCCGCTTTAAAATGCGGAATGGGAATTGCGACACGCCCTATAACGGCAAGAGCAATCATAACAGCCAATATAACAAGCTCTCTTGCCTGCGGTTTTCTTTTTTCAAATGCCATAAAAAACGGAATCGAAAGTTCAATTATGATAAGAACACCTGTTATGTAGTAGCCTTTTCCGGGAAGTTTATCTCCGAGAAACAAAGTTAAAGGAATTAAAGCAAGAAACACAATCAGCATTGCAACGTTTGATTTTTTCATACTGTTCCTCCCTTGTTTTTGCGGTAAAGCTCAACAACATTTTCTGCGGTAACGGCATTTTTGAAAACGTGTTTGCTCATACGGTTTGCCGCTGTTGTGTAAAAACTGTTGCCGCCGAAGAAATTCTGCGGTGTGTCGGTTGTGAGTACCTGACCGTCAAAAAACATACTTACTCTGTCAGCGTATTTTGCACAGAATTCAACGTCGTGAGAAACCATAAGAATTGTTATGCCTTGACTTTTGAGTTTGTTTAGATCTGTTGCAAATGTTTCTTTGAAGAAGCTGTCCATACCCTTTGTGGGTTCATCAAGAAGAAGGATTCTCGGCTCAGTCAAAAGAACTTTTGCAAGAGCTACTCTCTGCTGTTCACCGCCCGACAAATCATACGGGTGATTATTCATCAGCTCTGTTATCTGACAGATTTCAGCAATTTCATTTATCTTGTTTTTATCCTTCGTCATTTCTGTGAGTTCATCATAAACTTTGTTTTTCACAAACAGACTTTTCGGGTCTTGCGGAAGCATAGAAATGCAGTTTCTGAAAAGCTCGCCCGATTTGAATTTATTAACGGGTTTTCCGAAAACTTTGATTTTGCCCCTGTAAGGTTTACAGATTCCGCAAATTGTTTTGAGTGTTGTGGATTTACCCGCACCGTTTCCGCCGACTATTGCGGAAATACTGCCTGACGGGATTTCAAGGCTGACACCTCTGAGAATATCGGGGGTGTCTTTTTCATATCTGAACCATAATTCTTTGAGCGATAATGCAGGATTTTCAATATCTTCATCGATATTTTTGTAAGGAAATTCTTTGATTTCGGGTTCGGTTTCAAATTCTTTATTCAGCCACGCTCTGCCTTCTCTGACTGTCAGAGGGCAGTCACCGTTACTGTTTGCATTATAGAAAACACGCACGGGAGTCGGCATAGCTGTGAACATGGGGTTATTCTGTTCAAACAATAATTTGCCGATATTTCTCGGTGTGTCATCGGCGATGATTCTGCCCGAATCCATAACAACCGCTCTGTCGGCATAAGGGAAAATATCCTCAAGACGGTGCTCTGTTATGATAACTGTTGTACCGAGTTCGGTGTTGATTTTTCTGACTGTGTTCAGAAAATCTGATGCCGCAATGGGGTCAAGCTGGCTTGTGGGTTCATCAAGAATAAGAACTTCGGGCTGCATTGCCATAATTGAAGCAAGATTAAGAAGCTGTTTCTGACCGCCCGAAAGAACGGCAACATCTCTGTGGAACCAATCCTGAATGCCGAAATAACAAGCCATTTCCGCAACTCTTGAACGCATGGTTTTTTGGTCACAACCGAGGCTTTCAAGACCGAAAGCAAGCTCGTGCCATACTTTGTCCGTCACAATTTGGTCATCGGGATTTTGCATAACATAACCTATTTTTGACGATTGTTCACGGTTGTCAACATCTTTCAAATCGATGCCGTTAAAAAATATTTCACCCGTTCTTTTTCCGTGAGGAGTTAGAACGGTTTTCAGATGTCGGAGAAGAGTTGTTTTTCCGCTTCCCGATTTGCCGCAAAGAACTATATATTCACCTTTTTCTATTCTGAGTGATACATTATTGAGTGACTTTTTATCTTTTGAGGTCGGATACGAAAATGTTAAATTTTCGATTCTGAAATGTTCCACTGTATAACCTCCCTGATGTGAAGTAATGTCGGAATCATAAGATATCCAAGATATGCGATAAATCCGATTACGTTAAAACCGTTTATCGGTGTAATATTTCTTTCAGGCAGAAATTCAGCATTCATTCCGCCGTTTGCGGCAAAAAAGATAACAATACCGAGCAAGACGAACATAACAAATATTAATACCCAATCAGTTTTTGTCATTCGGTAAACCATAAAGCTTGTCCGCTTTGATGTGCCGTAACCTCTTGAACGCATTGAATCACTTGTTGTGATACTGCCTTCAAGTGCCCACGAGGTGAGAACACCGATAACGGTCATTCCCGAAGCCAGTTTATCTTTTATTGATGATTTTTCTGTCGTTCCTTTGCCGATTGAACTTCTTGCACCGATAATCTGCTTTGCTTTCTGCAAAAGATTCGGTATCATACGAAACACCATAACGAGAAGCAGAGACAACGACGGCGCAAGATTGCCGAAAAGGCAAGTAAATTTATCTCCCGTCAGCACTTTTCCGTAGCATCCGAACCACAGAATCATCAGCACGAATGTTGCCGCAACCGCTATTCCGTAAATCAGAGCTTCAAGGGTGTAGGGTCTGTCGAAACATGTGAAAATTACAGTTACACCTCTTGTATTGACAATCGGATTAAAAAGTGTGATGAATATGAAAAGAGGTATCATCAGCAACATATTTTTAATCCCGTTTCTGCCGTTAAGCAAAAAGTAATATACTCCGCTTGCAAATATGCCTGCAAGCAGATAAACGGGGTGTTGCAGAAGAACACCGAAAGCTATTGCTCCGATGAAAAACAGCAGATTCACCGCAGGATGAAGTTTTGAGAATGCGTCTTGTTTCATAATATCTCCGTTACTTTTTCTTTGATTCTTTAAGCTCCGCCGCTTCCAATGCTCTTGGCCAGGGACCAAGAAATGCTTTTATACGTGACATTGTCACCACATCAAAATCGCTCTTTTTAGGCAATCTGTCGAGTTCTTCATATTTATGGCGAAGAGTTTCAATTGCCCATTCTTTCTTTTTATTATTTATCATTAATTAATCACCAAATAAAAAACTCTTCCAACACAAGTGGCTGAAAGAGCTTAAGTATAATTACATAGCAGTGCTGACCCGAAACTCAGGTGTAAGCCGGCTATACTCTTCCGTCCAAAGATATTAAACCAATTTACGGCAGGTATTCCGACTGATGTGAAAACACACAAACACGGTAATGGAGGTTGCTCGGGAATTTGACCCGATTTCCCTTTTAATCTACTTTGTCAAAACATTTCGAACCGTAATTTAATTATATTCTTTTTTTAGACTAACGTCAAGGTCTTCTCCTGAATTAATGGTATAATGCCATTCAATCTTATCACCGTCGATAAGCTCATAATCCTTGCAGCCTACAGACGGCAATTCTCCGTTTACATAATATATCCATCCCGATGATTTGCCAAAATCCATTTCGAACAGATTATTTATACCCTCGATATATCCCATATTTGCAGAAAACAGAATTCCGTTTTCTTTGCAAACTTCGGCAAGAACATCATAAACTGTGTCACGGGTTTGAATATCAACTTCGGTTTCTTCAAGAATAATTCCGTTTTTGGGTATATGGCTTTTGTACTTGTCTTTTACTGATTCACAGTTAATGCTTATTGTAACTGAGCCAACCGTGTTTGGTTTATCATTACCCGATATTCCCATAATAAGAGTAATAATTGCAACTGTTACAACTATAACGATAACTATAATTTTATGCTTTTTTGTTACGAAAAGAACAGCACATATCAATATTGAAACAGCGCATACAGAAATTATTCTAAATCGCATTGTATCGGATTCGTTTTTACTGTTTTCTGTGATTTCAGTTTTTGTTATTTCAGATTCGGGGATTATTGTTGTGCCTGTAATTTCCGGAGCACTTTGATTTGAAATGTAGGTTTCGATTGTTGAGGTTGATTCCGTTAAGGTCGTTTGCATCGGCGTTGTTTTGGTTATGATTGCATTAGTTGATTTTTCTTCAGTAACATTTTTGATTTCATTAAAAATATAGAACAATGATTTACTGTTTATAAAATTCTCATAGGCAATTGAAGCACTGAAAACCTGAGCTGTTGCGGTTGCATTTGAAGCACCGCCTTCTTTGTGGCAAAAGCTTCCGTCTGACAAAAGGAAACTGCTCATTCCGTCAAAAACAGATTTGCCGTTTTTAATGAATCTTTCATCGTTGCAAACGTCAATTCCTAAAGCTGAAAGCGCAATTATTACCTGTGCCGAACTTTCGGGGTTAGTAACTCCGTATGCCGAATATCCTCCGTTTTCAAGCTGACGGGCAGAAAGAAAATCAAGCGCATCATCAATAACGGATTTAACCGCCGGATTATAATAATGAACCGCCAGCGCCTGAACTGTCATTGCAGTTACATCAACGTCACCGTTTTCTCCGGCAACCGAAAAACCGCCGTCCGCAAGCTGTAAAGAGAGCAATTCATCAATTAGTCCGTTCACGGAATAAGCATCGCATTTACATCCGTTATTAAGCAAATGCAACCCGAAAACAAGGCTCATTATTCCTTGTTCTCCGATTGAATTGCCGAGAGCTTTGTTGATATATGGGTTTGATTTATCACCGATTGCGATATATGTGAGCGCATATTTAAGACGTGAGGATGCAGAGCCGACTTCATTTTTCAAAAGATAGTTGTTTAAAGCATTATTGTAATTTGAAAAATCATAATCGCCGTGATTGCTCAAAGCAATAATATACCACTCGGAACCCGCTCCCGCATCATCAGTCAGATCGCCGTCAATCCATTCCTGAACGGAATCAACAGATGATTTTTGCAGATTATACTCAACTATTCTTTCTTCATATTGTTTTGCTTCGTTACCGTATGCAACGGCAGGAACAAATCCTGCCGTTGCAACAATCAAAGCAAATATAAAGGCAGTTAATCTTTTCATAAATTATGCAAAAATTGAAAGAATGTAGTTGATAATTGCAGAGAAAAATGAAGTTATTGCAGAAAGAACGGATGCGAAAAATCCGCCGTTAATCTGTGCTGTGCATACGGGAGGAACAAGAGTTTCCGATGCGGAAACGGCACTTATGATATGTTCGCCTGCATCGCTTATCTGAATTGTTGCCTTACCGTTTGCATCGGTTTCAACTCCTGTTTTAACACCGTCAACGGTAATTTCCGCATTGGTTACAGGAAGAGTTACAGGATTCCAACTTGCATCATAACCCGCTCCGTTGAGCGTCAGTTCGATATCTGAATTTGTATCTGCAGTAACGGTAAAGCTGTTGAAGAAACAATATTTATCCGAATAGTTTTTGCTGTCGGAATAAACAAAAGCATTAAGATAGTCACCGTTTTTTACTGTATCTGCAAGACTCCAACAAGATGAATTATTGATATAGTATCCGAAGTTGCCGCTGGTATCGCCCCAAAGCTTACCGATTGAAAGACCGTAATCTTTATGATTGTAATAGCTGTAACCTTCTTTTGCTCCGCCCATATATACAGCCTCATGAGCTGCATAAAGAGCGTCGTTAACGGTCAGAGCGTTGTCACCGTCGATATCGGTAACTGTAACTTTTGTTTGTGCAGCGACAAGCTGACCTTTGTTTGCGATTGAAACATAAACGGTTGCGGAAGCTTCGTCCGCAAAGGATGTTATGCTCATGCATCCCGTAACCATAATGAACGCAAGCATAACCGAGAATAATTTTTTCATTCCGAAAACTCCTTTGAATAGATTTTATCAAAACAGTGGCCACTGAATTTGAACATAAAAAAATACTCTTTTAACCCGAAAGTTAAAAGAGTACAACAGACAAACAACTCAACAAAGGCAATAAAAAACGCACACCCGATATACTGTTAAGCAGTTAATCGGTTGCACTCTTCTCACCAAAGTTGTGTTTAACCAAAATGATACGGCAGGTGTTCTGACTTATACAATACTATTTGTAATTTACAGTAATGGCGGTTGTTCAGGATTTGAACCTGATTTCCCTTTTGATTTACTCCGCAATGCGTTTCAAACCGTATCTTATCAATTCATATTTAATTGTTCAATATTATAATCCTGTTTACCGATATTGTCAAGAAGCAAATTTTTTTGCATTCTTAGCCGTAGGGCATTACAGCTTAACAGCATTGCAAATATTTCCTTTGAATTAAAATTATTAAACCATTTAATTTGCGGTTTTTTAATGCCAAATGAACTTGTTGAAATATTTGATATCTAAGACTTTAGAGACTGATTCTCAATAAAACAAAAAACTTCAGATGCAGGTAAATTAATGCTCCTGTATTAGAAGGTGTTTTTTATCACGACTGTTTTTTGTTTTGATCCGGAAGGTCTACGACAGGGGAATCAAATTTTATATGAGCGATGATGAAAACCCCAATGCATATGCAACAGGCAGAAAAACTGTTTGTATAACAAAAGGTCTTCTCGCTCTTGATGAGAATGAAATCAAAGGAATTCTTGCCCATGAATTCGGACATCTGTCTCACAAGGACACGAATGTAATCCTTGTTATTGCGGTAGGAAATATGTTCGTTGCTCTTGCAGTTTCCTCGGTAAGCGTTATTGTAAGGGTTTTCAACTGGATATTAGTATTAATTATCAGTATGTTTTCAGGCAGCGAAAGAAGCGGATTTGTTATCGGTTTCCTTACTTCAAAATTCAACGGATTGGTAAGTCTGCTGTTCGGTGTCGCTATGTGGCTTTGGACAAAGCTCGGAGTTGTGATTTGCATGAGCTCGTCAAGACAGAATTAACTACATGCAGACAAATTTGCTTTTGATATCGGTTTCGGAAGCGGACTCATATCTGCACTCGTAAAGCTTGAAGGCGGAGAAAAAATTAAATCAAAAGGTCTTTGGTCTGCTCTGAGTGCATTGCACCCCGATACAGATAAAAGAATAGAAAAGCTTGATAATTACAGTGTTTCTCCTGAGAAAACCGAAAACAGTTTTCGCTCTGTTTCCGAGTACAGAAAAACCGACTGTAAAAACGGCCGGTTTTTTGATTTATGTTATTCTATTGTTATTCTGACGTCTCCGTTCGAAATAACGTATAATATCAACGCTTTTCTTTCTTCATCCCATTCAGCTTTGCCTTTTGCACCGTTCGAGCCTTCACCCAAAAGCGTATTCGGTTTTGCTTTGAATCCGGAAATCTCAATGTATGAAGTTCTGAAATCTCTCGGATTGTTCATTTTTTCTCCGTTGGCATAATTAATCATGAACTGATTCTCATCTTCAAGTCCGTTGCATGCGGCGTCAGCGTCGAGTCGCAGATTACACAAATCAATTTCGATTTTTTCTTCTGATTCTTTTACGATGGCATATGTATGAGCGGGGAAGGTTGTTTTGATTTTTAAATCGTTTTCTGGCAAGGTGTAGCTTACGCTTTGCTCACTGTCGATTGTTTTGTTTTCGTTGCTGTTGAAAATGTAGATATAATCGTTTATATCAAACAGCACCCCGTCTCCATCGTAGGTTTCTTGATAATATTTATTGAAGAACTTCTCTTTCATCGAATTGATAAAAAGAAGATTCGTGAAATATTTGAAATCGTTAAGAATATAGCTTTCAGGTAAAACTTCCTCGGGATTTGAATAAATCGGAAGAATGGGAATAATATAATATCTTCCTGTTGACGGTACCCAGTCTTTGGTGCAGTCAAAATAAGGAGTAATATCTATGTTTTCTTCGATAAAGGAGAAGGAGTCGCAATAGAGACCCTGAAGAATATGTGCGTCGTTGCCGCTGAGAGCGTAGAACGTGGGCGATGTCATTTTATAAGCTACTTTGATTTTCTCTTTCACTTGCTCCTTGTTGGGAACAGCGCCGTTGAGCACCAGTTGATAAATCGGATAAAGCACATCGTAAAATGTGGAAGTCAAAACAACTTCTCCGTTAATAAAATGGTAAAGACCGCCACGGCTGTAAGTGCCTTCAATTGCATAAACCGTAGCACCGGCTACAAGGTCAAAAATCATATCTATGCCGTAAAGGGCAGGAGGGTATTTTGCGGTGTATGCGACAGCTGCTTCGTTAGGTGCAACGCCGACATTGTCATATTCTGTTAACCCTTCTTCATACCAAAGGAAGTTTTCAAGATTAACGCCCCAGTTACCGCAGACATCATCAAGCCAGCATCCGATAATATTTGCCTGAGATGCAAAATGTCTGCCGTGACCGTTGTGTTTATCCATAATAATAATGTTTTCGGTATTGCTCTTGAGAAGATCATAAAGCTCTCTGTCTTTGAGAATGTGGTTAACATAGTTAAGCTTTTTTCGATAGATATACTCCATATCCTGCCAGATAAAAAGTCCGCCGTTTTCGGCGCAAGCTTTTATGCAGGATTTGAGTCTTGCAAGAATATTATTGTTAACGCCGTTATCCTCGGTAACTTCATCATAAGCAAGCTTGTCGTTTGTAACGCCGTTTGTTGAAAGTTCAACCTGAACAAAGCCAATGAGTGACTTGTGTTTTTTGAATAATGCGGAGAGTTCTTCCTGTGTAAAGGGATCACGGGTTTTGTTGGTGCAGAAGCACTCGGATTGACATACAATAGGTACATTTGCTTCATCGGTTATCGTCAGAAGTTCATCCCAGAACTCAAGCTGGCGTGCAGGGGTCATATCTGTTGTGCCTTCGTCAATATAGATGACTGCAAAATTTCTGACATCTTCGGGTAAGGCATAATATGTCTTGATTGCGTATGATGCAAAAGCTTCGCCGGTCTGAGGTCCTCCCCAGATAGGGCAGTTTCTTATCATAAACAGGGGATTTTCTTCGTCAACGTACATTCGAAGACCTTCAACTTGTTTTCGTGTTCTGATTTCGGTTGTCTGTGTTGTTTTGGGTGCTAAAGGACCATATTCCGATTCGGAATTGGTTTCAGTCGAAGCGGTTGTTTCCAAAGGAATCAGAAGCATCATCGACAAGATTAAAACAATACTGATAAATCTTTTCATTTTTTTAGCTCCGTTTCATTATATTATAAACAATATACCATATCTGCAGTTTCATATCAAGATCCTGTTTTTCAGATAAAAATCATGTTAAAAAATTGATAAAAAAATATTAAAAAATTCTTTACAAATTTATTTTTCTGTATTATGATTATCTTAAATGATTTAATCATAAATCAAGAATAAAATGAAAGTGGTGGGTTTATGGAAAAACTTGAAAAAAGATTCGGTTTGCCGACTGCGATTTGCATGGTTGTCGGAACGGTTATCGGCTCCGGAGTTTTCTTCAAAGCACAGAACGTTCTCAATGCAACCGGCGGTGATATGCCTCTCGGTATTCTTGCATGGGTTATCACAGGTGTTTTGATGATTCTTTGCTCATTGCAGTTTGCTACAATGGCTCAGAAATATCAGAAGGTCAGCGGCGTTGTTGACTATGCCGAAGTTACTTGCGGCAAAGGCTATGCTTATTATCTTGCATGGTTTATGGTTAATATTTATTATCCCGGCATGACATCGGTTCTTGCATGGGTATCAGCACGTTATTTTGGTGTTCTTTTCGGTTGGGATCTTGCAGGTCCAGAAGTTCTCTGCCTTGCAGGATTTACCCTTGTCGCATCCTACACACTCAATGCATTCTCACCCAAGCTTGCAGGCAAATTCCAGATCAGCGCAACAGTAATCAAACTTATTCCCATCATTCTGATGGCTGTTGTCGGTACTATTGCCGGTTTTAAATCAGGCGTTCTTACACAAAACTTTACAACGGTTGTTTCAGAAGCAGTCGGCGGCAAGAGCGGTGGATTGTTTGCAGCTATTGTTGCAACCGTTTTCGCTTACGAAGGCTGGATCGTTGCAACATCAATCAATGCCGAGCTTAAAAATCCCAAGAGAAACCTTCCTATAGCTCTTATTATCGGTTCATTAATCGTTGTTGCTGCTTACGTTTTATATTATATTGGTGTTGCCGGCGGCGCATCAAACGAAGTTCTTATGGCAGAAGGTGCAACAACCGCTTTCTCCAACATTTTCGGAACAGTAGGCGGTACAGTACTTAATATCTGCATCGTTGTTTCCTGTCTCGGTACTCTTAACGGCCTTATGGTTGGTTCAACACGCGGTATGTACGCTATTGCATCGCGTAACGAAGGTCCCAGACCTGAAATGTTCAGCCAGGTTGATAAGTCAACAAACATGGTAACAAACTCCTCAATCTGGGGTCTGTTTGTATGCGCATTGTGGCTTCTCTACTTCTACGGCGCTAACCTCACAAGCGGCTGGTTCGGCTATTTCAATTTCGACTCTTCCGAACTTCCTATCGTTACAATCTATGCTCTTTATATCCCTATTTTTATTGTTTGGATGATCAAAGAAAAAGAGCTTGGTTTTGTAAAGCGTTTTCTGCTCCCCATACTCGCTCTTCTTTCATGTGGATTCATGGTATTTGCCGCTATATACGCACACGGTATTACTCCATACCGTCTTGCTCAGGCTGAAGGCAAATTCTCATGCCCCATTCTTTTCTACATGATTATATTTGCAGTTATTCTCGTTGCGGGCGCATTTGTCAGAAAATCAAAGAAAAAATAAGTGGAATTCAGGAGCTGTTTTTCGGCTCCTGATTCATTTTAATGCAAAAATTGATAAGTTTTGGAGAAACATTATGAATAGAATAAGTGCAGTTGATGTTGCAAGATATGTTGCCGAAAAAGCTCATTACGGTCAGGTTGATAAATCAGGAGTTGATTATATTCAGCATCCGCTGACTGTTGCGTCATTGGTTGACGGAGAGAAAGAAAAAATTTGCGCACTTCTTCATGATGTAATGGAAGATACGGAGTTTTCGGAGAAGTCTCTTCGCATTCTTTTCGGCGATGAAATTGTTGACACACTCTTGCTTCTTACTCATCGTGACAGTGACGGTTATGATGAGTATATCAAAAAAATTTCATCTTCAGAGCTTGCAACAAAGGTTAAGATTGCCGACCTTACTCACAACAGTGATCTTTCAAGATTTAAAGGGGAAATCACGGAAAAAGACATGAAGAGACATGATAAATATCAAAGAGCACTTGTCTTCCTGAAAAGCTGCTGTTATCAATAATTACTGTGTAATGAAATTATAAAAATTTTCTTGCAAGGAGATTTTTAAGAAATGAAGAATAAAAGGAAAGTTATCACCGGTGCGGTTTCTGTTTTGCTTGCTGTAATTATATTTTTATCTTCTTCGCTTGGTGCTTTTGCGGCAAGTCTCATTTCTGATGAGACAACGGCAAAATCAGTTGAAATTGCAAATAAAATTGAATCCGAAGGTGTTGTTCTTTTGAAGAATGAAGAGGATGTCTTGCCTCTTAAGACCAAAAAGGTTAATGTTTTTGGCGCATCTTCATGTTCAATTGCGTTTGCAGGCGCGGCAGGGTCAGGAGCGGTACGCTCATCTGATGCGGTCGGATTTTATGATGCGCTTTCAAACGCCGGAATCGAATACAATAAAGATATCTATAATAAATATGCAAATTTTACACTTACTAAGTTTGATGCAGGTTTTCTCAGCTATGTCATAACTGTTCTTAAGCAGTTTTTTGGTGGGGGACAGTCGGAAATGCCGATTAACAGAATCAGTCAGTCCCTTTTCGACAAAGCTGCCGAATATTCCGATACAGCAATTATTGTTATCGGCAGAGTCGGAACGGAAATGAAAGACCTAAGTGTTGAAACGCTTAATCTTACTAAAGAAGAAAAGCAGATGATTGAAAAAGTCTGCTCCGTTTTTTCTGATGTTATTGTTGTTTTTAACATTTCAAATATCATGGATATGTCATGGCTTGAGGATTACGACAACATCAAGGCAGCTATGATTATGTGGCTTCCCGGTGAAGTTGCGACTGACAGTGTCGGTAAAATTCTGACAGGTGAAGTCAATCCGTCCGGTAAGCTTGTTGACACAGTTTCGTATGATATCGAAGATCATCCCGCGTCCGAAAACTTCGGAAATTATATGTACAAAAACATAGTCGGCATTCCTAAATACTTTGTTAATTACAGTGAAGGTATTTATGTCGGTTACAGATATTTTGAAACGTTTGCTCCTGAAAAGGTTCAGTATCCTTTCGGTTACGGGCTTTCTTATACCGAGTTTGACTGGGATGTAAAAAATTATAAATATAATTCCGATGAAATAACGGTTAAAGTCAAGGTTGAGAATACAGGCGACGTTGCGGGTAAGGATGTTGTTCAGATTTATTTTTCCGCACCTTATTATGAAAACGGAATTGAAAAGAGTGCAATAGAGCTTGCTGCATACGGTAAAACAAAGCTTCTTGCTCCCGGTGAAAGCGATATACTTGAGATTTCGTTTGATATTGCTGACATGGCGTCATATGATGCTGAAAAAGAAGAAGCATGGGTGCTTGATAAAGGTGAATATAAAATTCGTATTGCCCATGACATCAGAACTTTTGAGGAAACCTTTATTTATAATGTGAAGGAAAAAATTGTTTATAAAACAGACGATAATTCGGGAAATGAGATAAGGAATCTTTTTGAGCAGGCTGAAGGTGACCTTACTTATCTTTCTCGCAGTGATGCAAAGGGAACATATCCTGCGTCTCCGACGAATTATAAAGCTCCGGATGAAGTTAAAAACAGCGATAAGAGACCCGACCCGATAACCGAAGGCGAAGCTCCCAAAACCGGAGTGAAACATCCTGACGGGGTTATCACACTCGAGGATGTCGCAAAGGATGAAAGCCTTTGGGATGCATTCCTTGACCAGCTTACCGTTGATGAAATGATTACTCTTATAACCGACTGCGGATATGAAACAGCTGCGATTGACAGACTCGGCATACCAAACACATCTGATAATGACGGACCTTCCTGTGTCAAAGGTGAAGGCGGACTTCTTTATTCAGAATCGGGACTTGCTTTTCCTGTTTCAACCGTTCTTGCGTGCACATGGAATGATGAACTCGCAGAGGAATTCGGCGAAATAATCGGTGAAGAAGCAAATCAGCTCGGTACTCATGTATGGTATGCTCCCGGATGCAATATTCACCGTAGCCCTCAGGGCGGAAGAAATAATGAGTATTATTCCGAAGATCCGCTTCTTTCGGGCAGAATGTCTGCTGCAGTAACAAGAGGTGCACAGTCAAAGGGTCTTGTTGTTACAGTCAAGCATTTTGCAGCTAATGAGCAAGAAACCAACAGGCAGTCAAACGGTCTCTATACTTGGCTCAGTGAGCAGTCACTTCGTGAAATCTATCTTGAACCGTTTGAAATTTCGGTAAAAGAGGGAAATGCAAAAGGTATTATGTCTGCTTACAACAGAATCGGCTCCGAATGGTGTGGCGGCAGCAAAGCATTGATTACTGACCTTCTCAGAGAAGAATGGGGTTTTGACGGATTTGTTATCACTGACGCAAGCATCGATCTTACGGGTGAAGGATATCTTGATCCTGCACTTGCTGTCTATGCACGTAATAGCGGAATTCTGACAATGCTCTATGTTGTTTCTGCACCTCAGACAATTCTCTCACTCAAACTTGCTTATGCCAAAGACCCCATCGGAATGGGCAGAGCAATGCGTCTTTGTGTTTATGATATTTGCCGAATGAAAATGGAAACGAACGCTTTTTCGGCTGAATAATTCATGAAATAAAATCAGCGGTTTGCATTGAATGATCTTTGCAAACCGCTCTTTTCTTATTTAATTAACAAATGTAACGTCACAATTGTCACCGACGGTGAATATTGGATTCGGTTTTGTTAATTTATAACCGTTGGCATTGATATTCTCAAGACTGACCTGAACGGTGTTGGTGTTACTGTCGTTGCCTTTGATTCTTGAAGACATATATGAAGTATAGGTTATATTTTTGAACTCAACATTTCTGATTGCAAAATTTTCTTTTTCTTCGTCATAAATCTTAACAAGAATTGCTCTGCCTTCATCACGGAAAATTTCAATGTTTTCAAAAAGAACGCCGTCAATTCCGCCGTCACATTGTTCTGCAACAATAACAAGTGAACCTATGCGGTCGTTATCCCAGACTCCGTCGCGATAAACAACGGCACAGTCTTGGAATGTAATATTGGAAATTTGTCTGCTTACTTCGCCGCAAATTCCGAAACATCTTGCATAGCCGCCCCATGCAATGCAGTTTGAGAAGGTGATGTTGTTGCTTCCCATCGTGCCGCCGAGACCTTTGACTTCAAATTCATCGTCCGCTGTTCTTGCAAAGCAATTATTGATAATTGCGTTCTCCGAATTGCAAATTGCAAAACCGTCTGCATTACCTCTGTAGCCGAGAATGTCAACCTGTTCAATATTGAGATTCCTGCAGCAATAAGTGATAAATGACCATTCGGGTGAATTGATAATTTTGATGCCGCTGACTTCGATGTTGTTGCAATAGTTAAAAACAACACCTCTGCGCTCTCTTCTGTCAAGACGGGTGAGGTCAATTGCACCTCTTCCTTTAATAACTATATTGTCGCAGTTATAGAAATTAATGAATGGATATCTTGTCAGACCTATTGCGTTATCGGTCAGTGCTTTTTCTTCGATATAGATATTTTCGTCTTCAGCGCTGTTGATGTCGTAATGGTGGTTCGCAATGAGATATGCACCTTGCTTCAGATAAAGCACCTGATTATCTTTTTCAACGAAATTCAGATAATCAAATTCGTGGACACCCTTATCAAAAACAGTTACGTTTTCTTCTCCGAATTCTTCAATGTATTCAGCAATTTCAGCTTCCTCATTGATTTTTTCTCGCACAAAAAGAGTGTAACCGTATGGTTGTTGCGCACCGTTGAAAAGGAAGGTGTAGATACCGGGTTTGTTGATTGATGCACTGACAACTCCTTTTTTGCATACAGCGCCGACTCCGTGCGATGAAGGAAGAACGATGGCATTTTTTAAATCAATTGATTTTTCCGTGATTTCGATGTTGAATGAAAATTCTTCGTCAGGTTCAACGTATATTTCGGAAAAAGAATGAAGAGTGCCTGTGTCTTCGCATCTGATAAAAACCATGGAAGCATAGACGGGGATTTCTTTGCCCGATATTTCAGCTGTGTAATATGGCGAAACGGTAACGCCGTTAATATCGTCATAGCCGCCCGACTGAACGTATTCTGCAAGTTTTGCGCTTGCGCGCTCGGTGAATTCTTTTTCTGAAAGCCCTGCTTCTTCGAGTGTTACAATTGCTTCGTCGGGATATTGAAGAAAATCAAAGTCAAATCCTTCTGTTTCGGGATTCAGAGTGGCAGGGGAAAAAAGAGAAGTCAGAAAAACAGATACGGTTGTTATAACCGTATAAAAAATCTTTATGAATTCCTGCATAACATAATCTCCTGTTTTTTCTTTAATTATAGCATATTTTTACGTAAAATTAAATTTTAGTTATTATTTTATTTTTGCAATATTAAACATATCTGCAAATACTTGTTTACAAACCGATGGTTAATTGATATAATACAAAATATAAACCGAATATTCTGAAAGGAGCAGAGATGACTATTAAAAGATTTGTTGCGATTGTTTTGGCAATTTTTGCGATTTCATCATTTACTGCGTGTAAAAATAATGAGCAAACTGAAGAAACAACCACAGTTACTTATGACGAAACAACCGAAGAAAATGTTGCTGGTACTGTTTCTGATGAAACAACCACGATTATTTGCGACGAAACAACCGAAGTTTCGTCAGTTCTGACATCGGAAACATCGGAAGCAATCACAGCATCTGTTATGGATATTTCTCAATGGTCAAAAGCAGAAATCGTTGAGGCATATAAGATTGCTGCAATAAAAACCCATTCTTCCGTTACATCTCAGCATTCCGTTGAGATAACAAAAATAATAATCAACGGCGAGGAACTCGGCAGCGGATTTGATTTTATCAAGAAGATAATTAATACATTTATTTCAAATAATACCGAGGATACCAAAGGTATTACCGGAGGCTATAAAAATCTTGAAGAAGCAGATGCTGCTTCGGCAAAGGTGTATAAAATCGGTAAAACCACTGCAATTGAAATGGTAATGAAGAACCAGACTGACGGTGCGAAAACCGATGTTCAGGCTGGAAGCGTCGGTCATGCAATTGATGTTGTAGGTGATATAAGTACGGTTACATCAGAACTTACCGAGCTTGGTTTGCCTATTGAAGTTTCAAGCGATACAACAACCATTCATTATACAAATCCCGTAGTCAGAGTTCTCATAGATGAAAACGGAAAAATCATCAAAGGAACGTGGAGTTATACCGTTGAAATCAGACTCAAGGATTATAAGGTGTTTGGTGCTGATGTTCAGAGCTCGTCTATAATTATGAATAATGTTATTACAGTAAACGGCGGGTTTTAAAAAAATGCACAGGGGATACTCTGTGCATTTCTTGTTGCATTTTAACGTGGTAATGTTATAATGTGAATAGTAATCCGAAAGGGGAATCAATATGAAAAAAACATTCAGAATTCTATGCTTCGTTCTTATTCTTTCAATTGTTGCGATGTCGTTACAGTTATCTTCTTTTGCGACGGCAACAGGCAAAACTTATTATGTTGACTCGGTAAACGGAAACGATGCGAACGAAGGAACCGACATCAACGCACCCGTAAAAACAATTAACGGTCTTGTCGGTGTAGAGTTTGTTCCGGGGACAGCCATTCTTTTTAAAAACGGCGGTGAATACGATTGCGTTGCAACGCTGACATGCAGCGGAACAAAAGAAAACCCAATAGTTATTTCTTCTTATGGCGAAGGTGAGAAAGCGGTACTTAAAACCGATTTAAAGGCTGATATCCTCTGTTTATTCGACTGTTCATACATAACAGTTTCCAATCTCCATTTCAAAGCTCCGAACGGCGGCGGAATTTGGATTGATACTCTCGAAAAAACCTCAGAAGGTATAATAATCGACAATGTTCTGTTTACGGATATGCAGAATTATAAAGTTCACAGCAGGGATAATAATTCTGCAGGTGCCGCAGTTGCAAGAGCAGCGGTTATGGTCAAAGGACTTCCTGCCCGTTCAAGATATGCCGTAAATGACCTTACACTTATCAATTGTGAAGTTTATAACTGCGCTAACGGTTTTATGATATGGGGTTCATGGAACGAATCGCAAACACCCTGGTGCGAAACTGAAGAGGAGATTGATCCCGTATATAATAAAGGTTTGTTAATCAAAAATTGTTATTTCCATGAAATGGATGCGGAAGCGGTAATTGTTGGTATCTGTGACGGTGCGCTTGTTACTGATTGCAGAGCGATAAATTGCTGTCAGGGTGAGGGCATTGACGAAAACGGTGAGATTGAGTATTTCACTGCTGCTATGTGGTTCTGCGGCAGTGAACAAAGCACGATTCAGTATTGCGAAATAGCAGGTCAGAAGAATGTCGGTGACGGCATGGCGGTTGATTTTGATTCTCATTCAAATAATTGTACTTATCAGTATATCTATTCCCACGATAATATGCGATTTATGTGCAACAACCCCAATTACAGCGGTCAGCACGGCAATACCGTCAGATACTGTCTTTCTGTTAATGATAACAAAGGCAGATCAACAACTGCAGTAGGCGCTTGCGGTGAACATGATTTTAAATTCTATAATAATACTATTGTAAACTGCGGAGAATTCCAGATTAAAAATCTTTATGATTCTATGTTTGTCAATAATATTATTGTTCCCACAGACGGTGCAACAATCGCCTATGATATTGATCCGTCAAGGAATAATGTTTTAAAAAATAACTGTTACTATAAAGTTGCCAATCCTCTTGCCGATATGCTTTCGATGAATACCGTTCCGGGATTTGTCGGTGAGGACAATTCAGATTATATGAGCTTTGAAATCTCAAGGTATTCTCCGCTTATCGGTGCAGGTGTCAGAATTGATGACGGATGCACAACGGATATCTTCGGCAATGAAATTACGAGTAACAATATCGGATGTTATGCAGGCGATGGAGTTGATGCCGAATATAACGGCGAAACACTTTTGCAGAAATTAATCAGGACGGTTCTTGATTTTTTTGAAACACTCATTCATGAAATTGTTGTAATTATAGACTGATTATGAGGTGATATATATGGATAAGAAAATACTTAATATTTTGACATATGACCATGGCGGATTTGTTCTTTGGGGCGATGAAGTAAAGCCGAGACTGCGCAAGATTTATGATTGGATGGAGAAGTATCCCAAACTGAAAATAGGGCTTGATTATGAATCGTTCACATTCGATGAATTTTCGAGAAAAGATCCTGAAATAGTTGAAATGATAGGGGATTTGCTAAAAAAATATCCCGACAGAATCGGTCTTGGAGCTACAACCTACGGTCAGCCTCTTTCAATGTTTGTTTCGGAAGAATCAAATGTACGTCAGCTTACATATGCAATCCGTACAAACCTTGATTATTACGGTGTAACTCCGCCTGTTTATGCAATTTCGGAATTTGCTCTTAATAATCAGACACCGCAGCTTATCTCAAAATGCGGATATAAGGCTGCGATTCTCCGCTCTCATGTTATGGGTTACGGCTACACCAAAACTTTTGATTCCGCATGGGGCAGATGGATTGGCAAAGATTTAACGGAAATTCCAGCTGTACCTGTTTATGACGGAATGGGCAGAGGATATAACTGCACGACTCTTGATAACTGGATTCTTTCCCGCTGGTCGGAGGATAATGCAGGATATTCTCTTGAAGATTTCGAAGAAAAATTCAAAAAGTATGAACCTTTGCTTGCATCAAGATACGATGACCTTACTCAGCCGATAGAAAAATTAACAGCTTATACAGAAACCAAAGATAACTACAGATATGTTCTTCTTGAAGAGCTTCCCGAGCTTTACGGCGAAGCGGTTGACGAGCTTAAAACCGAAGATAACGATTTCCATGTGCAGATGCCCTGGGGATATTGCGGCAATGAAATTTTTAACGGCATTAGACAGGGTGAGGTGGATGCGCTTACAGGCGAAAAGCTCAATGCATTTTCTGTTATGCTTGGCGGAGAGTCAATGCAGAAAGAGTCGGAGGAAGCGTGGAAATATATTCTTGCCGCACAGCATCATGATGTAACAATCTGCGGACTTCTTGACCTTTCAAGAAGATTCATTCCCGAGTCGCTGAAATATTCTTCCGGAGTCAAATCGAAGTCGCTTGATGTTATAAAAGGAAAATTTGCTTCGGATAACAGTGAAGGACTCCTGATAATAAATCCGCATTCATTTGATGTTGATGAATGGTTTGAAATTCCGACTGATTGCGATGTTTGTGCCTATGACGGTGATAAAGCTCTTGAATGTGAAACGGTATTTGTTGACGGTAAAAAGCACTTGAATGTTCATATCAATATTGCTCCGATGACCGCAAAACGTTTTGACATTAAGAAAGAAAAGACTGATGCGAAGGCATTGTATTTTTATAATGCGGAAACAGGCGAGCTTATTACACCGGTCTATAAAGTCAAGTTTACCGATTCGGGTATTTCGCATATTGATGAAATTAAAAATAATCGCCGCATTTTCGATAACGGCAGCGGAGCACTTTTCAGTGCTTGGGTTGAAGATAAAGAGTGTTTCTCAAACGGCAAATGGACAGTTGATGTTTATGCAAACAGCGCAAAGGCAGTTCAGAACGGTGAAATAGGCGGTATTCCTTATCGCTTTGAAATGAATTTTGCAGGAAACAGGTCAAGAATTGACTGCAAGAGCCGATTTGAAATGCACGGAGAGCATGTCGGCAGAACGGATATTACTCAGGGCAGACCCGTTCCTCTTACTCTTAACGGACATCATCAGGAGGATAAACTCTGCTTTATAATGAATCTTTGTCTTGATAATGACCGCCGTATGGTGCGTGACCTGCCTTTTGCAGTTGCCGATTGGAACGGTGCTCTTCGCAAAACTGAGGAATACTGGTATCCCAACGACAGAATTCTTATTGATACCGAGGTTTCTCCCGAAGAATCATTCAATTCAACGACATATATGCAGGGGATTTATTGGCTTGCAATGCGTGATAAGAATAACGGTATGGCTGTTTTTAACAGGGGATGCATGGGTTCTGCCGTTCAGGGTAACAAGCTTCTCATTCCGCTTCTTTATTCGAATGAGTATATGTGCGGCACAAGAATTCTCGAAGGTGTTTTTGATGATGAATTTGCGATTCTTCCTTTTGACGCAGAGCTTTCCGATGCGGATATTCATCGCCTTTCAATGAGCTATAACTATATGCCTGTTGCAGAGCTTATCGCTAAAGGAAACGGTAGTCTGAATGAATTTACCGCTGCAAAGTTCAGTTCTGACGGCGGTGAAGTAGTGCTCACGGCTTTCTATCCGGAAAACGGTTCTATGTTTGCCCGTTTCTGCAATTTCTCCGATGAGAATTCTGTTGCCGTGTTCGATATCGAAGGCGAAATAAGTGAAACTGACTTGCTCGGAAATGAAACCGATAAGATAGAAGACGGAAAACTTTCGTTTAAACCGTGGGAAATAAAGACTGTAAAAATTGTTTAAAAAACTGTTGACAAATCAATTTTGCGGTGTTATTATAATTTGCAAGAAAAGCGATGACGAAGAAGGCAGAGTTGCAAAGCTTTCAGAGAGGCGGCGTTTGGTGCGAGCCGTCAGCGGATCAATTCAAGGCTATCACTTCCGAGCCGAAGCTCCGAACACTTAAGGTCAGTAGACAGCTTCCGTAGACACAGCGTTAATGTGTAGGGCTTGTTAGAGTCCGATGAGAGGCGCATTAAGCGCAATTTGAGTGGTACCGCGGGTTAGATTTTTACTCGTCTCAAAGCAAAATGATTGCTTTGAGACGTTTTTTATTCTCAGAGCGAAAGGAGAAGAAGTATGATAACATTTGGTCAGGGTTCGGTTGAAAACAAAATCATGGAGGTTACTCAGCGAATTATTTCACTTCGCCTTGATATGGGTCTTACTCAGGCTGAAATGGCGAATAAAATCGGTTTAAGCGAAGAGGAATACTGCTTCTACGAATCAGGTAACAAGGATTTTAGCTTTACTTTCATTTATAAAATTGCTCAGGTATGCGGTGTTGAAATCACCGATATTATGGAGGGTTCAAGTCCCGGACTTACCGAGTATACACTTACCAGAAAGGGCGAAGGAATGCCCATAACAAGAAGAGAGGGTTTTGTATATAACAGACTCGCTCCCTTCTTCAAAAATAAAATTGCAGAGCCGTTCAGAGTGGTTATTCCTTATTCAGAAGAAGCTCTTAATCCTCCTTATCATTGCGTTAGCCATGAAGGTCAGGAAATCAACATCGTTACCAAAGGTACTCTTAAAATGATTATCGGTGACAGAACCGAAACTCTCAATGAGGGTGACTGTATTTATTTTGATTCCTCTGTTCCTCATGATGAAATCGCAGTCGGCGGTAAGGAATGCGAATTCTATGCGATTGTTATTTCGCCCGATGGTTCATCCGAAATGGTCGAGTGTGTTGAAGAAATAAAAACTCCCAGCACAACAAACGTTGATCTTGCAAATCTTCAGAATCCTGTTTATGCGAATTTCATTGAAACTACTCTTGATGAAAACGGAGTTCTTAACGGAATTAAGTTCAAGAATGATGATAAGTTTAATTTTGCATTTGACGTTGTGGATGAACTTGCAAAGAAATCACCCGACAAAACTGCAATGCTTCATGTTGAAAACGACGGAACAGAAAGACGTTTTACATTTGCTGATATGAGCCGTCATTCGAACATGACAGCAAACTATTTCAAGTCACTCGGTATCAAAAAGGGTGACAGAGTTATGCTTGTACTCAAGCGTCATTATCAGTTCTGGTTCTCGATTCTTGCTCTTCATAAGATCGGTGCAATTGTTGTACCTGCAACAAATCAGCTTGTCGAACATGACTTTGAATACCGTTTTACTGCAGGCCAGATAAGTGCAATTGTATGCACTGCGGACGGTGATGTTGCTCATCAGGTTGAACTTGCAGCTGAAAAGTGTGATGTTCTTAAGACAAAAATCATTGCTCACGGTGAGCGTGAAGGATGGCGCAGTTTCGATAAAGAATACTGTGAATTCAGCGATGTGTTCGGAAGACCTTCACCTGAAGAAGGTGCGTTCGGTTATGATCCGATGCTTATGTTCTTCACATCCGGCACAACGGGTTATCCCAAAATTGCAATGCACAGCCACAGATATCCCCTCGGTCATTTCATTACTGCTAAATATTGGCACAATGTTGATCCCAACGGACTTCATTTCACAATCTCCGATACAGGCTGGGGCAAGGCTCTCTGGGGCAAACTTTACGGTCAGTGGCTCTGCGAAGCAGGCGTATTCACATATGACTTTGACCGTTTTATTGCCGATGATATTCTTAAACTTATCGGTAAGCACAAGATAACTACTTTCTGTGCACCGCCCACAATGTACCGTTTCTTCATTAAAGAAGACCTTGAAAAATATGACCTTAAGTCTATTAAGTATGCTACTACTGCAGGTGAAGCGCTCAATCCCGAAGTATTCCAGCAGTTCCTCAAGGCAACAGGTATAAGACTTATGGAAGGTTTCGGTCAGACTGAAACAACTCTTGCAATCGGCAATTTTGTAGGTTCTTCAATCAAAGTCGGCTCAATGGGTAAGCCCAGTCCGCTCTTTGATGTAGATCTTATTACAAATGAAGGCACGGTTGCCAAGGTCGGTGAAGTCGGTGAAATTGTTGTTCATACAGAGGCAGGTTCTCCCTGCGGACTGTTCATGGAATACTACCGCGACGAAGAGAAGACCAAGGAAGCATGGCATGACAATATTTATCATACAGGCGATACTGCATGGCGTGATGAAGACGGTTTCTTCTGGTATGTCGGCAGAGTCGATGATCTTATCAAATCTTCCGGTTACCGTATAGGACCTTTCGAAATCGAAAGCGTTATCATGGAGCTTCCCTATGTTCTTGAATGTGCAGTTTCTGCAGCGCCTGATGAAATCAGAGGTCAGGTTGTTAAGGCAGACATTGTTCTTACAAAGGGAACCGAAAGGACAGATGCTCTTAAGAAAGAAATCCAGAAATATGTTAAGGAACGCACAGCTCCTTATAAATATCCCAGAATCGTTGAGTTCAGAGATGAACTTCCCAAAACCATCAGCGGTAAAATCCGCCGTGTTGATCTCAGGGCTGGTAAATAAAAATAACGGCTTGCACTTTATTGTGCAAGCCGTTTTCTTATGATTTTTTATTTAATAACTTCGAAGCCGGGGCAGTATGTCATGAAAGTATTTGAGAGTGTGCCGTACGGAGCGATTGTAAACTCTTTATTATCAGCTGCCGCAGTGACTCTTGCCTGAACTTTCTCTGTAAAATTTTCTGCGGTTGTTGTTCCGTTAAGAATATCAAATGCACAGTGAACTGCGCTCTTGAGGAGAGTTGATGCAAGAGGGAAGCTATAGATGTTAAGCTTTGCCTTGCCGTCTGTTGCAGCGGCTTTTGCAGATTCAATATATGTCTTGACATCATTTATTTTTTCAGGTTTTGCAATTTCATAAACTTCACCGATTCCGTTGTATGCGGTAGGGAATGAAGGACAAACATAGATAAGTCCTCTTTCATTTGCTATATCAATGAGGGTTGACTGTACGGAGCTGTCTGTCGAGAAGAGAGCAATGTTATTGCCGCTAATCTTATCGTTATTGTAAAGTCTTGCGATGGATTCTCTTATGTAAAGCTGAGCGCCTTTGATTCCTGAAGAATAAATGGGGTCAACAGCGTTGTCATACACATAAGTCAGACCCTGAGCTTCGCATTCTGATTTGAAAGCGGTGTTGAGGGAAGTGTACATAGGGTTATTTGTTATATGACGGTTTATTGAAAATACAACAAACTGTTCAGCGCCCTGTGCTTTCGCGGCAGCAACTGCGTCTTTGGCAACTTTTGCCCAGTCTGCACAGAGAACAAGATTTGCAAGAGATGCTATTGTTTCGATTGATTCTTCGGGTTCGATGCAGATTGTTACAATTTCGGGATTTACTGATTCTGCTGCACGAATTGCATTTGTTGTGAACTGAGTTGCTCTTGCATAAATAATTGCACCGATTGTGGAGTCACCGGCAAGATCTTTTGAGAACTGCATAATTTCGGGGTCACCTGCACGGAGAACACGGCTGTCGGAATACTCTTTGACAATAACTTTTTCAGGATATTCGGCAGCAAGTTCCTGAGCTGCTTTGTAGTCTTCGGGATACTGTGCCTCGGGTGCAACGAGAATAGCAATCTTTTTTTCAGATTCTGTAACTGCTTCTTCATTTGAAGTTTTACCCTTGCAAGCTGCAAATGAAAAGATAAGAACAAGAACGAGGATGATTGCCGTTATTTTACCGAATAATGATTTTTTCATAAATTTTACCTCTTTTATAACTTACTCAATTTTTGCTGTTAAAGAAATCACGAAGCTTATCGGGTTTTATGATTTCGATTTTATCTGTGTGTGAGTAAAGAAAACCGATAAGATTATAATTTACAATAGTTAAAACCTTTGCAAGGCAGTAACCTTCTTGCTCGGACTTTCTGAAATATACAGGAGAAGAGAAACAGTCCCTGACAAATTCTCTGTCTTCGTATCTGAGTTTCATAAGAATCCACTCGGGGTCTCTGGCGTTACTGTAAATCATTTCGCCCGTGAACATATTGATCGCAGAGAGCATATCTCCCAGAAATTTTTCTGAAGGAGTATCTGTTTTTTCTGCAAATTTAATTCTCGGAATACTGATGAATTCTGCTTTTTCGGGAGAATCGGGTCTTGTGAAAACAAAAGCTGAAATTCCGTTTGAAGCAGTTATTTTTATGGGATTTACAGTTAATGTTTCAAATATTTCCGATTGAGAAAATGAATCGCCGATAACAGTTTTGGCAACGGTTATCTCTGCTTGTTTTTTTTCTTTAATGGCTACTCTGATATTATACAGTGCATTTATGCAGGACTTTCTTTGCGGATGGCAGGTACGGAAATGCTCTGTTGTGTCAAGAATAAGGTCCAGTGTTGTCAAACAGGTGTTTCTTCGGAAATAATTTTCTATATAACTCAGATTATCCTCTGAAAGGAGAGGCGAGTTATATACTGCTTCAAGAATCATATTAACTGCAGCCTGAGAAAAACTCTTCGCAAGGTAATAACCTTTTTGGGGTTTGTTTACCTGAATTATTTTAATTGGGGTAGTGTTTATTACTTTTATGTCTGCAACGACATTTCTTTTAGTGGTTTCATGACCGTATTCTGTCAGCTTTTCGCATATTTCATCGATTGACATAATATTTTGCTCGTCAGAATACATTGTCATTATTTCAACAAGACACAGAAGTCTTGTTCTTGAGCTTAAAATTTCAGCCACTCGTTTTTGCCCCTTTCAGGGTTAATATTTTAACTGATTATTAATCTCAAGAAGGGTTTCTTTATCAACCTTAAGAACTTTTCGGTCATAACTGTAAATACCGTTAACTTCAAATTCAACGTCGCTGACCTGAGTGTAAACCGAAGCGCAGAGACCTTTCTTGATAAGAGGAATAATCTGTGTTTTATGGAGTGTTTTATATGCTTTTGAAAGTGACTTGCTGTCAGAGAACATGATGTAGCCGAATGAACGTTTTGCGTTCCAGACATGATTTTTGATGTTCCAGCTATATCCGCCGTATTCACTGAGAACAAAAGGTCTGCCCTTTCTTGTGAAACTTGTCGGAGGAGTAACGGGAACAATATATCTGTGTACGCTCTTGAAATCAGGGCCTTTCTGGTCATGCCAACCGCTTGCGTGGTCAACAAATCTTGTGGGATCGATTTCTTTGATTTTAAGTCCGATTTCTTTTGCGTCAAACTGACCCCAACCTTCATTGAACGGTACCCAACAGCTGATTGAAGTGCAGTTGTAAAGATTATCGATCATGCCCCAGAGCTCCTGGCGGAATTCTTCACGCCATTCAGATTCGTTGCGTTTGAAGGCTTTGTATCTGTTTTCGGTGTTATCTTTGACATGAATGCTGAAAAACGGAAGAACACCTGCAAGAAACTGTCCGATATACTGACCGCCGCTTATCATATCCTGCCAAACAAGCATTCCGAGTCTGTCGCAATGATAATACCAGCGAAGCGGTTCGGTTTTGATATGCTTGCGCAGCATATTGAAGCCGAGATTCTTCATTTCTTCAATGTCAAAAATCATTGCTTCATCACATGGAGGAGTGAGCTGACTTTCGGGCCAATAACCTTGGTCAAGAAGTCCTCTCTGGAAATAGGGCTTATTGTTGAGAGCAAGTCTGGGAATGCCGTCGCTGTCTTTCATGATTGAATATTTACGCATTCCGAAATAGCTTTTGACTTCATCTTTGCTGCCGTTGCATTCAAGAGTAAAGATTATATCATAAAGGAACGGATTTTCAGGACTCCAGAGCTTTGCATCAGGAACGGAGATTTCTTCGCAATCTGAAATGTCACCGTCAAAAACAATGTTATTACCGTCAAGGATTTTTGCGTGAAGTTTTGCGTCGGTTGCGTTGTGAATAACCTTAACGCCGATAACGCCTTTGTCAATATCTGGAGTAAGTTTTACTTTTTCGATATAATACTTTTCAACCGGTTCGAGCCAAACTGTTTGCCAGATACCTGAAGTTGCGGTATACCAGAATCCCTGCGTTTTGAGAATCTGTTTACCTCTTTGCTGATGACCGTCACTTGTGGGATCAAAGACTTTGACAACGAGTTCGTTTTCTCCGTCTTTGAGAACATCGGTAATATCAAAGCAGAAAGGATTATATCCGCCTGTATGTTCACCCATAAGAGTGCCGTTTACCCATACGCTGCACTGCCAGTCAACCGCATCAAAATGAAGAAGTGTTCTTTTGTCTTTGAAGTCGCTGTTCAATGTGAATTTTCTGCGGTACCACAGTCTCTGATTGGGAAGCAGGGGCTTGTTAACGCCTGATGCGGCAGATTCAACCGAAAACGGAACTGTTATCTTTCCGTCGAAAACTTTCGGACATTCAGCATTTGCACCAGTAATAGAATAATCGTATTCGCCGTTGAGACAAAGCCAGCTTTTTCTTTCAAACTGCGGTCTCGGATATTCGGGGAGAGGACAGCTTTTGTCGATGCTGTCATACCATCTTGATTTCAAATCGTTCACAGTATCATCTCCTATAATTAATAATAAATGTTATCAAGTTTTAGAGTTCCGTTTTCGGAAACGGCATAAGCAGTGATTCCTATATCTTTTCCTCTTTTATTTTTAACGGTAATGTCAATTATGTATTTTCCGTCAGCATCAATGCTTGCAGAAATTTCGGGTTGTGACCAGTCTGTGTTGTATTTGGATTTTGCATATTCCATGTTGAAATAAAGCTTGCCTTCAATATCAACATATTTTTCAGGAGATTTGAGAATTGTATCAACAGCTTCTTTTGTGTATGTTGATTCAAGTCGTGATCTGAGGTCTGCAAGTGTTTTATATTCTTCCGAAATAACGGGAGCGAAAGTGCCGTCAGAATTTTTAACTGTTTTTGTTTCGTCAACAGGGAGGTGATTTGCAATAAATATTTCATTGATAAACTTTGCATTCGAATTAACAAGAATACTAATAAGTGTAATTTCTCCCGCGCCGACATATGAGGCATAGTTATCCTCGTTTATTTCGGTTTTATTTTCAGTGTTACCTGAGCAAGCTGTCAGCAAAAAAAGAAAGCAAAAAATAAGAATGATTATCTTTTTCATGATGTATCTCCCGATTTATATTTATAATCGATTATATTATATATAAAAACCTCCGGATAGTCAATCATAAAACTTGGTTTTACGTTTGTTTTTCGCAAAGATACAAATTAATTGAAAGAAAAAGCGCATTGTTAGGGACAAACTTAATGAACAATTATTTGAATTAGTGTATAATTACTTGGTTTTAACTTGAAAACAAATTTGCTGAATAATATAATTAAACTGAAATAGATTTATCGGGACGGAGGAAAGATAATGAATTCAAAATATCCCAATTTACTGTCGCCTGGCAAAATAGGAAATGTTGAGCTTCGCAACAAAACCGTTATGGCAGCAATGGGTATGAGCCAGAGTGATAACGGTTTTGTAAATAAGGCAGTGCTTAACCATTATGCAGAAAGAGCAAAAGGCGGAGTCGGTGCAATTATTGTTGAAGTAACATGCGTTGATTCACCTCTCGGACTTAACACCAAGGGTATGCTCATTATTGATGACGATAAGTATATTCCCGGTATGAAGCAGCTTGCCGATGTTATTCATGAAGGAGGTTCAAAGGCTTTTCTTCAGCTTTCACATACAGGCAGGGGAGCAAGAAGAAAAATCATCGGTGATCAGCCTGTCGGACCGAGTGCGGTTGCAATGCCTTATTCATATATGATGGGTCTTGCAAACGAAACTCCCAGGGCACTTACAGTTGATGAAATAAAGAATATAGAAGAAAAATATGCTCAGGCGGCTTTGCGTGCCAAAAAAGCAGGTTTTGACGGAATTGAGCTTCATTCAGTAGGTTACTATCTCGGACAGCAGTTTTTATCAAAGACGGCAAATATCCGCACCGATGAATATGGCGGAAGCCGTGAAAACAGAGTGCGTTTTCATCTCAATATTATCAGAAGAATCCGCGAACTTTGCGGTGAAGATTTTGCAATAATTGTTAAACTTTCCGTAATTGAAATGGGTAAAGACGGCGGAATTTCGATGCTTGACGGACTTTATTACTGTAAGGAATTCCAAAAGTCGGGCGTTGACGCAATCGAAGTGCTTGCCGGTATATGGTCAGGAGAAGCGGGTAAAAATCAGAAACCCGAATCTGCTTATCCCGATTGTATGGCTGTTGCACTTTGTCTTGTTATGAAAATCGGTCTTGCACTTACGACGGGAAAGAAGAAAATAACACTTATCGGTGGCGGAAGAGCGCAGAATCCCGTTGCGTCCGAAAAAGCTTTGAAATCAAAGCAATGTGATTTGATTTTTATCGGTCACGGGTTACTGGCTCAGCCAGATCTTGTTAACCTCATTGATAAGGGCAGAGAAGATGAAATTCGTCCCTGTATCGGCTGCGGACATTGTATAAATCATCAGCTTCAGCATGGTGAAAGAGCTGTTTGTTCAGGGAATGCCGTGCTTGCAAGAGGGGATAATGATCACACAATAATTCCTGCCGAAAAGAAGAAAAAAGTTGTTGTTGTCGGCGCCGGTATTGCAGGCGTTGAAGCAGCAAGGATTGCTGCAATGAGGGGTCACACGGTTGATATTTATGACGAGGCAAATGAGATAGGAGGACAACTCAATCTTGCCTGCAAGCCTCCTTTCAAGCAGCATCTCGGTCTTATGAAACCTTATCTTGAAAGACAGCTTGAGCTTCACGGCGTTAACGTTCATCTTGGTAAAAAGATGACAAAAAATGATGTTATTGCATTGAATCCCGATGCTGTAGTTTGTGCAACGGGTGTAAAGAATGCCGTGCTTAAGGTTGAGGGTGCTGAAAGAGCAATTAATGCGGTTGATATTCTTCGCGGCGTATCAAGCGGCAAGAATGTTGTTGTTATCGGAGGCGGTTCAATCGGATGCGAAACGGCTGAATTCCTTGCAAAGCAGGGCAAAAAGGTCAGCATAATAGAAATGACTGGTGCTCTTGCAGGCAACACGGGAAAAACCGCACAGACAATCCTTATCGGCCATCTTAAAGGAAACCGTGTTAAAATTCTTACTGAAAGTGTTGTTGAAAAAATTACTGCAAGTGATGTTATTTATAAATCAAATGACGGAAAAATCAATACGATAAAAGCTGATACCATTGTTGTCGCAATCGGAACAAAAGCTGAAAATTCGCTCTATGAATCTCTTAAAAATGAAGTAAAGGAGATATATAATATAGGTGACTCCAACGGTGGAGGTATTATTCCGAATGCCGTTTACGAGGGATACACAGTGGGGAACCAGATTTAAGAATTCTATGATTGACATCTTGGAATGATAAATAAGCTTTAATTAAAAACCACTCCATAAACTCTTTCCGGAGCAATGGAGTGGTTTTTATTCAATCATTTCAAACTATACGGATTTTTTATATGTTAAGTATGCAGCGAAGATACATATGAGAATTAATACAGCAAAAGGTATGGCATAAATAAATGCCGTACTGGCGGGAGCACTGAATCCTGAATGCTCAATCGCACAAAGCATGTCTCTGTAATTGTACGCCACAACCAAACACATAGAATGTGAAAGTATAAAAGCAAGTGATAAGAATAAATAAAATAGTTTTTTCATGAAATACACCTCGAATAATCATTATTCAAAGCATTTAATTACATCCGATTCTGCTCTGACAAGAGCAATAAATTCATCGATCTCTGCGGAGATTTCATATGTTCCTTTGGTATATTTTTGTTTGTTCTTTGTCAGAATCCATTCGCCGTCGGGAATATAAACTGTTTTTACGGTTTGACCTTGTTCAACAATGGGTGCAAAAATTATATCGTCACCAAACATATACTGGCTGTCGAGCGAATAGCAGATTTCGTCATCGGGATATTCAAAGAACATAGGACGCATCATGGGGTATCCTTTTTCGCTTGCAATATCCGACTGTTTAAGAATATACGGTCTTAATTTTTCGCGGATAAAAATAAGGTTTTTGAGAATTTCAAAATTCTCATCACCGAAACTCCAGATTTCATTCGGGTCACCGCTCGGCTCAATGAGTCCGGGCGTAGGTTCAAAATGTCGGATTCGTGAGCCGTGAAGTCTCATGACGGGGCTGAAAAGACCGAACTGGAACCAACGTACAATCAGTTCTTTGAAGTAATCGCTTGTGATGTCAGCACCGTAAAATCCGCCGATGTCAGTGTTCCACCAGGGGATGCCGCACATCGCTATGTTAAGACCTGCTTTTACCTGACAGGCAAGGCTCTCAAAAGTTGATTCTATATCGCCCGACCAGACAAGTGAACCGAACTTCTGACTGCCGAGATATGCACAGCGGGTGAGGGTGATGATATCATCTCTGCCGATTGATTTAAAACCGTCATAAGCCATTTTTGAATAGTAATACGGATAGAGAAGAGCAACCATATCTGCTCTGCCTTTATACCAGATGAGGTTGTCAAAATGCTCGGGATGAATTTCGGGCTCCGCTTCATCAAACCAGAGCGCATCAACGCCGTTATTGATGTAGTTTTCTTTAAGCTTGCTCCAGACATAATCTCTTGTAGCAGGGTTTGTAACATCGATTTCATTCTGCCAACCGTAAAAATCAAAAACTCTGTCGGGACCTCTGGTTGTTTTCATCAGCATATTGCTGTTGCGCATATGCCAATAGTTTTCGCTTCTTTCATTGATGGTGGGCCACATGGAAACAACAAGCTTCGTGTTCATTTCGTGAAGCTCATTGGTCATCGCTTTTACATCGGGCCAGTATTTTGGGTCAAATTTGTAATCACCCTGTTCGGTCCAATGAAAATAGTCAGCAATGATTACGGAGAGGGGAATGCCGAGCTCTTTGTATTTTCTTGCAACGCAGAGCAATTCTTCCTGAGTTTCGTAGCGGAGTCTGCACTGCCAGAAACCTGCAGCCCATTCAGGCATTTTCGGTGAATAACCCGTTAAATCCGAAAGCGTTGTGCTGACCTCTTTGGGTGTGCCTGCAATAACAACAAAGTCCATAAATCTGCAGCAGTCGCAACTCCAACGGGTGCGGTTGTTTGAAAGTTCACAAAGACCTGTTGAAGGAATATTCCAGATGAATCCGTAACCCAATGATGAATACACATAGGGAATAGTGCATTTTGCGTTTACATTACGGATGTCGATTGATGAGCCTTTTAGGTCAAATTCGTTGTCCCAGCTGTGTCCGAGACCGAAGAAGTGCTCGTTTTTATTGGGCTCAAACATTACTCTTGCAGACCAGAGACCGCTGCCTTTGTTGTCGAAATGACGGTAATTGCTTTTGAAGGTAAGCTCGGGTTTTTCTTCGATTATTATTTTGCCGTTTTTATAGAATGTCAATTTTCCGTTCGGTTCAAGCTTAACTTTCAGAGTACCGCAGGTGAGAGTGACATGATTATCAAACTCTTCAATTTCCGCCTCGGCATTCTGCGGCATAAGAGTATAGTTTTCGTCTATTACCTGACAGTCGGGGAAAGACTGAAAACGAATGGCGTTGTTGCCGCAAGCGCTGATGCGAATCAGCTCTGTATAACGCATATACAATATTTCATTGTTTTTAATGGTGAGATTATTCATGATTTACTTCCTCCATTTTATTAATAAAACTATGTCGGTTGTCTGAGGTGTTTTTCCGATATAATAAGTACCGAATCGGGATATGCTGATTTTCTTCTGATAAAGAAGCTGATAAGGCGGTTTGAGCGATAATTTTGAATTCGGAACAATTTCTATTTAAAAAATTATATCATAAATGTCGAAAAAAACAACTGTTTATGATGATGAAATATATTTGCGATTTATGTTGTATTTTGCTCGTGATAGTTTTATAATATCAATAATTGTTAAATGTCGGAAAAGAATTATCTTTTATTATGCGCAAGAGAAAAACATTGCATGATTATGCATTATTAATGTATATTTTCAAAATTTTATTTTTACAGAGAAAGAGGGTAAACATGATGTTGTTTAATGAATCGGTTATTTCGGGAATACCAGTAAAAAACAGAATAATCCGAAGTGCAACTCACGACGGACTTGCAGATGCAAACGGAGCACCGAGCCAAAAACTGATTGAGAAATACGAACATCTTGCAAAAAATGAAATCGGCTGTATCATAACGGGATATGCTGCTGTCAGCAAAAACGGAGTTTCTCCTTATCCGAGGATGATGAAGATATATGACGACGGTGTTATCGAAAAGTATAAAAAATTAACTGATGCCGTTCACCGTCACGGAACACCTGTTATACTTCAGATTGCTCATTGTGGCAGACAGACCTCTTCAAAGGCAATCGGAATGCAGAAAGTTGCTCCGTCAAATGTTCTTCACGCTTTTTATCCGGACAAGGCGAAAGAGCTTACCGAAGACGAAATATACGGATTGATTAACGATTTTATTCAGGCAGCAACCAGAGCTGAAAAAGCAGGCTTTGACGGGGTACAGCTTCACGGCGGTCACGGATATATACTTCACGATTTTCTTTCTCCTTACGGAAACAGAAGAAAAGATTCATGGGGAGGAAGCCTTGAAAACCGTTGCAGAATTGTGGAGTATATAATTAAAGGTATTAAGGATAAAACAAATCTTCCTGTATGGATAAAAATCAGTGCGGAAGACAACAGAAAAGGCGGAATGAACATAGATTCGTCCGTTGAAATATGCAAAAGACTTGAAAAAGCAGGATGTGATGCAATCGAGGTATCCTGCGGTACGGTGCAGGATGGAATGAATACCATGCGCAGTAAATTAATGCCGATGGACGCAGTTTTCAAGTATAGAGAACCATGTGCGTCTTTTCCAAAAATTTTGAATAAAATTGCATTGCCTGCCGCAAATCTGATTAATCCGTTTATCAAGCAGCCGTCTCCGCTGGAAAACTTTAATGTCAATAATTCAGAAGTAATTAAAAAGAGTGTTTCAATACCGGTTATTGTTGTCGGCGGAATACATAAAACAGATGATATGGAAAAAATTCTTGCTGAGAGTAAGGCTGATTTTATTTCTATGTGCAGACCTTTTATTTGTGAACCTGATCTTGCAAAGAAGTTGAAAAACGGTCAGAAATCAGCAAAGTGTATCATGTGCAATTATTGCGGTCTTGTAATCGAAAAAGAACCAACCAAATGTCTTTACGGTATAATCAAGAAATAATTTGAAGTATTTATAAAGTGAAGTATTGTTTTAGTGTACTGATTATTTTAAAAGTGTTTGTTTCCAGTTATTTATTAATTTTTTTTATTTCTATTTGAATAATTTTACTAATTATTTTTT
>JAZSCO010000191.1:0-9997 GCA_045602965.1 Acutalibacteraceae bacterium
ACACCGTAGCCAAGCATATCTCTCGATTTTCTGCCGTCAGGAGTTGCACCAACCCAATAGCCGTAAAGAAGATGCGTTGAGGGCGATGAGAAATCGGGGCGGAAGGAATTACCGAGATAATTCTTTGTAGAAGAAACAATATCCGCAACCTTCGAAGCAATTTCTCCGGCTTCATTATCAACCTTTTCAATATTATTGCCGAATTTATCTGCAGAGAGAAGGAATTCTCTCAAATCCTCATATCCGACAAAATTTGCTTTAAGAGCATCAACAAGCTTATCAGCATCCTGAGGTCTTTCGGCAAGGAGTTTATCGATAGCGGAAAAACTGTCTGCAATAACTGATACGCCATGAATAAGGCATCCGCTACCGTTATATTTTGTTCCCTGCTTATTAATATCTCTTGCATCAACGCCATTTTCAAGTCCGCCCATAAGACATGAAAGGAAAGGAACTCTCTGAGTTGAAAGAGCAGCCGATGCTCCGTTCGCGCACTCGCCCATTGCAGCAACAAACATTTCAACATTCTTATAAAATTCTTCACGGACATTTTCAAGAGTGCAAGCGTCAACATCAACAAGCTTTTCGCCCGTAATTGTTGAAACACCGCCTGTAAGAGTCATTTCAAGAATCTTGGGAAGATTGAGCCAGCTGTTGGTTGTGTTACCGTTGTCCTTGCCCATAATAAGAGGCTCCTGACAGCCTGCTATTGATATATCGGCAAGGTCATCATCATCAACACCCTTTGAAGCAAGAACTTCATAGAGCGAATCATCATTAAAGAATGAGGGAGTAAGCACGCCCGGAGTAAAGAGAAATCTGCCCATTTCCTCATAAAGCTTTGCAGGGGTATTCTTATGAAGCTTAACGGAAAGAATAGGCTGAGGCAGATTCATATCATAATATGCATCCATGAGTGCGTAAGTTGTTTCATTTGTCAGGTCGTTGCCGCAAATGTCACGTCCGCTGACGATAATATTCTGAGAAATAGCCCAGCTTCTGTCTGCTACATTGAAGAATACAAGGAAATGCTTAAGAAGCGCCGCAGTTGTTTCACGGTCAGCACCGTTTCTGTACGGCTCGAAGATTCTGTCTGCATTTCCTACGGAAAATGCAAAAGGATTGGGAGTCTGCTCAAGGCACATAATCTGCCACATGAGAATGAAACTCTGAATTGCTTCAAAAAGATTTTCCGCACCGTTTTCGGGAACCTTGCGAAGTGTCTTCTCCATTATTTCAAGCTGTGCTTTTCTTTCGGGAGATGCTGTTTTTGACTTCTCTGCAGAAAGGTCTGCATAACGGTTAGCAAGAATTATTACACTTTCAAGAGCAATTGCAAACGCTTTATATCCGTTGCCCTCTTTACCCTCAATTTTTGCAAGCATTTCCTTAACACCGTATTTGATTGCAAATCGTATATCAGGAATAAGATGACCTGTTACCTGTTCAAAAAAGAAGATAACTTCTTTGGTATAGCATTCCGCTTTGCCGTAAACTTCTCCGAGCTTCACCGCATATTCTGTTTTCGCAAACTCACTTCTTGCCTTTTCGATTCTTTCGGATGTAAATTCATCGTTGGGTTCTATATCGGAGAAAACAGCCGCAGGATCGCAATAACCGCTGAATTCTTCAACCTTGAATGAAGGATTTATAAGTGCATAGCTTCTTGCAAAAGCATCATCCTGAGTACCTGCAAAAAGCTGATAATCGCTTAAATATATCGGAAGTGTCTTTACAATCTCACGAAGGATGAGAGCTTTCTTAACTTCTTCGTTTTCACCCTCAAATTCTCTGGAAAGACGAAGTTCTGCTTCCTTTGCGATAAACCATCCGTCAAGGCGCATACCCGCTCTTTTTTCCAAAAAAAGATTTTTCGCCATTTCGGTTATTTTTTTGCTGTCCAAAATATTAATCATATTTATTTCTCCTTATGTAACAACGGTTTTCATGCCGTTTTTCTCAAACATTTCTTTAAATTCTCTGATTTTTTCAGACGATACGAAACCGTTTTCAATTTCATATTTTCCGTTCCACTTATCCTTGCCGAATTCGTGATAAGCAAGAAATTCAAAATCAGCCGATGATGTATCGTGTTTTTTAAAATAATCGATGAAGCCTTGCGGATTATCGTTTACACCGTTAATAACAGGAATCCTGATATGAATTTCTCTGTTATTAAAAAGAAAATATTCGATGTTCTCCTTAACGGTTTTATTTGAAACACCTGTCCATTTTCTGTGCATTTCTTCATCGAAATGCTTGAAATCAACAATCAGATAATCAACATAGTCCGCAACAGTTTTTATTGACGGATGCGATGCATTTGATTCAATGCAGGTATTAATTTCAGCTGATTTCATTTTTTTCAAAAGCGCCGTAAGTTCATCGGACTGCAAACAAACTTCACCGCCGGTAAAGGTTACTCCGCCTCCGTCAAAAAACATCATTTTGCTTCGCATTATTTCATCGAAAAGTTCATCAACCGAATAGTCTTTTGCATGTGGATTTTCAAGAGGAATGCTGTCGGCATTTGAACACCATTTACATAAAAAATTGCAGCCTTGTAAGTGGTAAACAAGTCTGTTTCCGGGTCCGTCCTGGGAATAGTTGAATCCCTTGTGCAATATTTTCACAACACTCCCCCTTATATTTTTATATGAATAATATTACAATTTTATATGCAAACTGTCAATAAAAAATTTATAATATTGACAATTAATTTAGTATATTATACAATTATCTTATTATAAAATATAAGGAAATAATTATGATTCAAAAAATATTTTTTGAAACACTGCCCTCAACAAATACATACGCTAAAGAGCATATCCCCGATTTTTCACTTCCGACTCTGATTATCGCCAACGAACAAACTGCCGGCAGAGGAAGACGTGGCAACAGCTTTTTTTCTCCGAAAGATACAGGTCTTTACATGACTCTTGTTTTTGAAGAAACAAAAAGCTCCGAATTGCTGACTCCGACTGCGGCTGTTGCCGTTTGCGAAGAGCTTGAGAGTATAGGCACAAACCCCGGAATCAAATGGGTCAACGATATTTTCATCGATGAAAAAAAAGTTTGCGGTATATTGACTGAAAGATATATTGCACATGGAAAACCGTATATAATTCTCGGCATCGGCATTAATCTTTTAACCAAAGTGTTTCCTGATGAATTATCTTCGGCAGGCAGTATAAATCTTGAATGCGACAAAAATAGGCTTGCAATTGATATTTCTCTTCGCGTTTTAGAATACATTGATAAAAACAGTGATGAAGAAATAACAGAAAAATACCGCAGCAAGCTTTTTATAATCGAAAAGAATGTTTCATATTTTAAGAATAATATTCAATATTCCGGTACAGTCAAAGGGATCAATAATCAATGTAATCTTATCATATCTCATTCAGACGGAAGTGAAGATATCCTTTCGTCGGGTGAAATTTCAATAAAAATATGAGGTCTTATTATGAATAATTTTAAAAAAATATCCGCTATTATTCTTGCCGTTTGTACTGCCGCAACACTTTTTGCTTCATGCGAAAGCGACAAAAAATCGGATGTTGAGCCGACAGTTATAAAATCTGATGTGATAACTGAAATCGTCACTGAAAAAGAAGAAATAGCGGTTGAGGTTACAGATAAAAAGGGTGAAGTTTCAGTATCTGTTTCAGAAAAAATCGTAACCATTCCCGTCACAAAGATTGTAACCGAAATCGCAACAAAAAGCTCAGTCTCATCTAAGGTTTCATCCGTTATAAACCAAGTAACAACCGTTGCTGCAACAAGCAGTCAACAAAAGACATCGGCCGCAAAAAAACCGTCTGCAACAACAGTCAGAGTTCCTGCTACAACCACAACAAAGAAATCTGAAAGTAAAACAACTTCAGTACCCAAAACAACCGTTGCAGCAACAAAAAGACCTGTTGTTGATGACAAAATCAACGAAAAAGCTGTCGGAATTTTCCTGTTGACAAAATCAGACCCCGTACAACTCGGCAATCAGGCAACGGTTATTATACAAGGTACACCCGGCAAAACATATTCAATCGATTTTTACGAAGCACCTTCAAAACCCTCTAGTCTCAGTGCTCTTGAAGACAAAAAAGCCGATGAAAACGGTTTTATATCATGGACATTTGAAATCGGTAGCTCATGCAGTCTCGGTAAAAGAAAAATTGTTATCAAAGAAAAGAATTCGAGCAATTATCTCGAAACGTCCATTACTGTAATATAAGGAGTAGCAATTATGAAAAAACAAGGAATTTTTAAAACAGGCAAATATCCTCAGAGAATCTGCGATTTTTATACCGATTCCAACGGGTTACTTGACAACAAAGCTTATTGCCTTGCCGAATGCAACGGCACAGTATATATCGGTACTGAAAAAGGTCTTAACTATACTAAAGCTGACGGCTCTCTCGGTTCATTCCCCTGCCCTTCAGTCAAAGCTGTTTTTGCAGATAATGATACCGTTTATTTTGCGGCGGAGAATACAATTTACACAGTTAATAACGAAAAAATAGTGGAGCTTCAGACCCTCGATGAAAACGTAATCTGCTTCAGCGGCACCGATATTATCCACCTTATTACACCTCAGTGGCTTTATCGCTTAAAAGACGGCAAATTTCAGAAATATTTCAGAACTGAATCAGAGCTTACTGATATTGCCGTGACGGGCGAAAAAATCAACGCTGCAAGCCCCGAATATTTCATTGCCGTCAACGGAAAAAGAAAACGTTGGATGAACATCTGCCACGAACATTCAACCATGCCCGAAATAAAGATCAATTGCATTGAGCATGACAAAGATCTCGGATTCACATGGCTCGGTACAGACAAAGGTATTTATATTTATGACGGTAAAATCGGTTGGTACGGTCATAATGAGCTGAATGCTCTCCCTGAAGAAGAAATTTACAAAATCCGTTTTGCCGATGACGGCAGAGTTATTCTCTCATCGGAAGCCGGTCTAATAATCCTCAAAAACGGCAAGTGTAAGTATCTTCCCGCAACCCGTTGGGCATGCGAGCCCAAGCTCAACGACGCAATTGCAGCAGGAAATACAATCTGGACAGCAACGGATTCAGGCGTTACAAAAATCACGGAAAAAGATATGACGCTCAAGGAAAAGGCAGATTATTGTTTCAAGCTTACCGAAGATTATTATATCCGCACAAAAGGATATGTAACTGGACTTGGCGGTATTATCAACGGCGATATCTCAACGGGCAAACCCGGAATTTCAGACAACGACGGTCTCTGGACTCAATTATATATAGCCTCTCTTGCATATTGTTATGCAATCACCAAAGATGAAAAGGTGCTCGAAGCAGCAAGACGCTCCATGAAGGCTATGGGCTATCTCGCAAAAGTTTCAGGCAAAAAAGGTTTTACAGCAAGAGCTGTCCGTTTTGAAGGCGATCCTGATTTTGGCGTTTTCGTTGACAAAGAAGGCTCCGAATGGCATCCTTCACCTGACGGCGAGAGCGAATGGCTTGGTGAAACATCAAGCGATGAAATGGTCGGTCATTTCTTCGGTTTCTCACTTTACTTTGATCTCTGTGCAAACGAAGAAGAAAAAGAATATATCAGAGAAATCATCTGCGATATCGTTGACCATATTCTTGAAAACAAATATACTCTTTGTGACATCGACGGTCTTCCCACAACATGGGCAAACTGGGCACCCGACCAGCTTAACGGCAACTGCATGTGGCTCTGGGAAAAATGCATAAATTCTCTTGAAATGCTTGCATTCCTCGACGTTGCATACCATGTTTCAGGCAACGAAAAATACAGAAAAGAATTCATGCACCTTGCAGTTGACGAGCATTATCTTATCAACGCCGCTCAGCATAAAAAGGAAGACGGTCACGTTTGCCACATCGATGACAACCTCGGATTCCTCACAACCGCAACGATCCTGAGAATCGAAAAAGACCCTGCAATAAGAAAATATCTTCTCATGGGAATGCGTCATCACTGGGGATACGAAAGACCTGGACATGCCGTTTTCTTTAATTTTGTATGCTGTGCATTCTCAGATGAGACCTGCGATCTTGATATTTCAATCAAAGAACTTCGCAGTTTCCCGCTTGATTTTGTTCGCAGACCGATTATTAATTCAAAGAGAAAAGGTCTTGTTTATGACACAGAACAGGAGCGTTGGGGTGGCAATCTTCAGCTTAAAGAAGCTCTTGAGATTGACGAAAGAATTATTCATTATAACGACAGTAATATGTTCCGAGTTGATGAAGGCAACATTACTGTTGGTTCATGTCCCAGCACTTATCTTCTTCCCTATTGGTTCGGAAGATATTACGGACTCATCGAAGAAGAAAACTAATATTATAAAAATAACCGCATCAACCGTTTTGATTGATGCGGTTATATATTTATCAAAATACTATTTCAAAGAAATCAACATCGAAACCGTATCTGTTTGTGAGGTCGTCATATACACCAATGTTATTAAAAAAGCCGTAAACAGTTCCGATGAAACGGATAATCGGATTGTAGAGCGGAGAAATCTTATCGGGATGTCCGCCGTCTTTATCTGTCTTGACAATTGTAAATTCATTAAATGCGGATTTTTCGCCCTTATAATATGACGAAACAGTGATTGAATCTTCTGTGAAATCAAGAACGTTATAAATCTGTCTTTCATCAGGAGTATTCCATGCGCCTATCCATTCATCGTTAAGACCGATGTCATCGTCAGATCTGGGCCTTGTAATTGAACCCGAAACCATATAGATTGTGCCTTCAGGGTCAGTCATTGTTTCAGCATAAGGCTGAACGGTTTTCTGGTTATAAAGAACATTCGAAACAGTATAATAATGACTGTGACCGAGAAGAACAAGGTCAATGCCGAATTCATCGGCAATAGGTGCCCAGAGAAGTCGGAGAAGTGCGTTTTCACTCTCTCTGTGAGGAAGTCTGCCGCTATAAAGGTCATGATGAGCCATCATAACCTTCCATTTTGCATCGGGATTTGCTTTAACGGCTTCCATTACAAAATTTCTGTGATCAATACCGCTTGCATTATTTGAATCCATAACAAGGAAAAGAACATCGCCTCTGGTAAACCAGTAGTTGCCGCCGATATATGATGACACCATTGCATCGGTCTGCTCATTGGGTTTATTGCCGAAGGTTTTATATGCAACTCCCTTTCGGTCATGGTTGCCGATGGTTGTCGCAACAGGAATACTCTTGAGAGCTACAACCGACGAAAAAGCTTTGTATTCACTCTGCAGACCTTCACTCGCCTGGTCACCCGTTGAAAGAATAACAGAAATATCGCCATGTCTGAAAACAGCTTCTTCAGTTAAATAATGAAACATTTCGGTTGTTCTTTTAAGTTCATCATTTTCGCCTTCGGTATCGTTTGCATCATATGATATATGAATATCCGTCATATAAAGGGCTGAAAATTCATTGGGATTTTCATCGGTTTTAAAATAATAAACATTCGATTTAAAATCACCGCTGATGCACTGATAAAAATATGTTTCACCGGCTTCAAGACCCGTAATAGTAACCTGATTTGCATAATCGCCGTCATAAGTTTCGGTGCATTCACCAATGAATGTTACGGAATCCGTAAGAAGATTATTATCACTGACTACAACTTTAGGCTCGGCTTCTTCATCATGATACCATGAAACATTCATCTCAGTTTCGTTGCTTCCGGGGAAAAGAATAACACCGTTATAAAATTCTTTTTCCCATGTTGATTGCAATGTAAAGTCAAACGCAAATGACGGAACGATAGCCGTCAATGCAATTATAACAGTAATAACCACTGCAAAAACTCTTTTCGAATTAAATTTCATTATTATCTCTCCTTTTTTGTCTTTATATTTTTTCATTATAAATTATAATCACACAACCTTGCTCAACGGTGATTTTGCTTTCGCATCCGATAAACTCATTGCTGACACCGAGAGGAAAATCATTTCTGAGAGTTGCATTCTCAAGCTGGTATTTAAGTCCTTCAAGATATACGCCTCTGCATTCATCCGAATGAGAAAACACGGAAATATAACCTTTATATTTGTCGGTAAACTTCATTGAATCATTAAAGAGAGCCGTTATCACCGTTTCACCGTCATGTATAAAAGCTCTCATATTCTTCTTTGCAAGCAAGACTGCAAGCTGAATATTGGCAACGGTATGGTCAAGTCTGCCTCCGCAGCCACCCAAAATATGAAACTCTTCATATCCTCTTTCTATTCCGATATCAACCGCAGCGTTCATATCGGTTATATCCTTGACTGGATTGAGTTTAATAACATTTTCCCCTTCGGGAATTCCTTCGAATGAATCAAAGTCGCCGATTATAATATCAGGGTTTATTTCTGCATTCTTAAGATAAACAAGTCCGCCGTCTGCGGCAATAATCAAATCACCGACATTCTTTTTTATCTCAAGCTCAAAGCAGTCTCCCGCTCCGACGATATAACAAACTCCCATTGACTCACCTCGCTTACTAATGGTTTTATTTTAAACATTTAATTTAATATTGTCAAGAAATATAACAATAATTGACAATGGTGAAATTAAGATTTATACTTAAATAAATCTGATTTTCGGAGGAAATTATGGAAAACATCAAACCTGTTATCGAGCTTGAACTTTATATAATCCGCCACGGAGAAAGTATGGGTAATATCGGATACAACGGAAGAAATGACCTTACCCTCAAAGAAGGCACGGACCCTATCCTGACTGAAACGGGAATAAAACAAGCTGTTGCGGCAGGTAAATATCTTTCGTGCACAGATTTTGATGCAGTTTATTCAAGTGCCCTTATGAGAGCAGTCAGGACTGCGGGAGAAATCATAAAAAAACAGCCAACCGAAAAAAGGCTTTATATTCATCCCGTATTTTCGGAAATGGGTATACCCGAAGAATATCACGCAGTTCCCATGAAAGAGCTGCTCAAACTTTGTCCGACAGCAACAATTGCAGACGGAGTTGATCCCGATTCAAGACTCATGGAATCAAACTCCGGGAGCGACGAAAAAGGTCTTTTCGAAAGAGGAAAAAGAGCTGTTGAGTATCTGCGTTCAAAATACAAAAACGGAGAAAAAGTCGCTGTTGTTTCCCACGCTGCATTCATTACATATATTATATTTTACATAATGGGTTATACAGAAAAAGTTCCTGCCTTTGATCTTGATTTCAATAATACAGGAATAACAAAAGTTATTTTTTACAAAGAAGGCACAAACAAATACGGAGACATTGTTTTTAAATATATCAATTCAACCGCACATTTAAATAACATATAAACAAAAACTCCCGAACCTTACGGTACGGGAGAATTTTAATTATTTCATCATGCTTGCAACTTCTTCTGCGAAGTTGTCTTCTTTCTTTTCGATGCCTTCGCCCTTTGCAAGACGGGTAAAGCCTGTTACCTTGATGTCTGCGCCAAGTTCCTTAGCAACCTGTGCAACATAACCGCTTACCATTCCGTCATAGAGGTCTGAGCGAACAAAAGCCTGTTCAAGAAGGCAGATTTCCTTAAGCTGCTTCTTAACACGACCTTCAACAGCACCTGCAAAAATCTTGTCGTTAACAAATTCTTCCTTACCTGCTACTGCGAGCTGCGCAAGAGTTGCAACTGCTTCCTTTGAAAGGAAGTTGAAGAGGAAGTTGTTGTTCTTCTGTTCTTCATAAGCAGCGATATCTGCATCGCTGAAAAGCTTCTCGTTGCAAGCCTTCTCAAAGAGCTTCTTGAGAATGGGCTTGGGAAGTGATTCGGGCTTGTTGAGTGAGCTGTCAATTGTGATTGACTTCATCTTTGCAAGTTCTTCATCTGAAATGTCATCCTTGCTGAGATATTCGGGGCTCATAGCTGCAACCTGCATTGCAACATTCTTACCCATAGCAACGAATTCAGCATTGTCAGCAGCAACATCTGTGTCAAACTTAACAAGAACACCAACAGAGCCACCACCGTGGATATATGTTGCGCAAACACCCT
>JAZSCO010000192.1:0-26143 GCA_045602965.1 Acutalibacteraceae bacterium
TCAGATTAACCAGAGCGAGCATTTCTTCAACAGTTTCTTTAATCTGCTTTTCGGTAACTTTCTTTTTTCTCAGACCGAAAGCAACGTTTTCATAAACGTTAAGGTGCGGAAAAAGGGCATAACGCTGAAAAATAGTGTTAATCTGCTTTTCGGGAACTTTCTTTATTCTCAGACCGAAAGCAACGTTTTCATAAACGTTAAGGTGCGGAAAAAGGGCATAACGCTGAAAAATAGTGTTAACCTGCCTTTTGTGAGGAGGAACACCATTAATTTTTTTGCCTTCAAAAATGACCTCACCTTCGTCGGGTTCAATAAATCCCGCAATTATTCTGTGCGTGGTTGTTTTACCGCAGCCCGAAGGACCGAGAAGTGTTATAAACTCCTTGTCACGAATGTAGAGGTTAAGATCTTTAAGCACCTGATTATTCCCGAAAGTTACGGAAATGTTTTTTAAATCAATTATCGCATTTTTCTTCAATTATGCAGCCCCTCTCTGCCTTTGCCGGATATAACGGCGAAGCGGCTAATAATATCAATAATATGTTAATATAAAATATAGTGCAAAAAATCGCAATTGTCAACAATTTTTTTGAGAAATCCACGATAATTCCGTTGCCGTTCGGAGTTGTCAAATATTTTTCTTCCATTTGCTTTCAAATGCTCCGTTTTACTCTGTTTTACTCGATTTTTTATTTTAATAATTTTTTTGGATTTCAGCGGTAAATTATCCCGTTTTCAGGCAATACTTTAACTGTCAATAAAAATTATCGGGGTGATTATTTGCAATTCAACAAAGTTGAAATCTGCGGAGTAAATACATCAAAACTGAAAGTTCTCAAAGAAGCAGAAAAAATTGAGCTTCTGAGGAAGGCAAGAAACGGCGACAAAAACGCAAGGGATGAACTTGTAACGGGGAATTTAAGACTTGTGCTGAGCGTTATTCAACGATTCGCAAACAGAGGAGAAAATCCCGACGACCTTTTTCAGGTAGGCTGCATCGGTCTCATAAAAGCAATTGATAATTTTGACCTGAGTCTTGATGTCAGATTCAGCACCTATGCCTGCCCGATGATTATCGGCGAAGTGAGAAGACATCTGCGCGACAATAATCCGATAAGAGTAAGCCGTTCGGTCAGGGATACGGCATATCACGCAATGCAGGTCAGAGAAAGGCTTGTGAATGAGCTTGAACGTGACCCCACACCGGAAGAAATCGCCAAAGAATTGGGTATAGACAAAGAGAGCGTTGTCATCGCCCTCGACGCCATTGTTGAACCCGTTTCACTCAATGAGCCCGTTTATTCCGACGGAGGAGACACAATTTATGTTATGGACCAGATCGGTGACACGGAAACAGATGAAAGCTGGCTTGAAGAAATACTACTGAAACAGGCAATAAAGTCCCTGAGTGACAGAGAGAAAAAAATCCTCCATCTGCGCTTTATGCAAGGCAAAACACAGATGGAGGTTGCTGATGAAATCGGGATTTCCCAAGCTCAGGTTTCAAGACTTGAGAAAGGTGCAATAAAAAGAATAAAAGATAACAACAAGGCGTGATTATTTTTCAATCACATAAGTTGCATATGCAAGCATTTCACCTCTGAGGAAATCAACAGCGGTAAAAACAATTCTATCCTCATAAACGTTTACAATCATGCCCTCGGAAGAACGCATATAATGCTCGGTTGTATCGGCAAGATTTGCAGTTGTTCTTCTGGGAGATGCAACGCTGGAAAGATGAACCATTGTTGCATATTCGCCGTTATAATCCGCAATATTGAGATTTGAATTGAGTTCCTGCATATCATATGCCCAATGAGAATGTCCGTTGAAAAATACCACGTTTTCGTATTCATCCATCATCTCTCTGAAGCGGACTTCATCGGGGCAGCCGTTGGTAAACGGAATGTCATACTGATGTCCTGTATTATTAACAAGGTTTCCTTCGCCCATGCCGAGAATTTCTCCCTCAACGGGATTGTTGAGGAATGTATGGAAGAAAAGATAAACAGTTGTGTCCTTATATGTTTCAAGCTGAGTTTCAAGCCAGTCAAGCTGTTCATCCTTCAGGATTCGGCTGCTTACTTCGTTATAATCCCATGCATACTGTGAAAGGAAAATAAAAACATCACCGTCAATGCTTTCGGGTGCATAAACAAAGTCAAGACCGTTTTCGGCAACTTCCGAAACGCCTTCTGCCTTTGTTTCGCCGTAAACACCGATGTTAATAAGCTCCTGCCAGTTTGCAAGATTGAATTCATTGTCAACATCATGGTTGCCCGTACAGGTATAAACAGGATAATCATGCTCAGATGCTATTCTGTTGAATTTTTCAAACGCATCTCTCTCACCGTGAACGGAAAGGTCTCCGGAAAGAGCAACGAGTTCAACGTCAAAATAATCAATAAAATTGAGTGCATTGGAGAAAGTAAGGCATGAATCATCACCCGAAAGTGAGCCGTTATATCTGTTAAAATGAACATCACTGAGTGCGCCGAAAGTATAGCTCTTCTTGCCGTAATCAGCAAGCTTTTCTTCAGGAATTTCAGTTTTGCCCGAAAGAACACCTAAATTATAAGCAAGTACGGTTTCGGCTCCTTCGGGAATGGCAGTAAACGGCTGAAGTTCATATTTACCTTCGCCGTTATCAACGTCAACAGTTGCAAGCTCACTGTAATAAGCCTTTGTGTTGCCGACTTCAACAAAAAGCTTTTCACCGTTTTCGTTGCCCCAATAAATCTTATAATCTCCGTCCACGGAAGCGGTAACCATTATTTCGCCTGCGGCAGAGCCTGCTTCATCATTTGCAAAATCATACTCGATAACCGCAACATCATTAATAAACGGAAGTGAAATCGAAATACCGTTGAATGCAACAATCATCGGCATAAGCATTGCAAAGAATGCGGCAGAAAGTTTTGTTAAAAAAGTCATAATTATTTCCTCCTTGTTTTACATCAACGCAACAGACATTGCAAGCAGAATCTGTGCGGGATAATATGTTGAAAGTTCAACGGTAACCCAGATATTCTTGCGTTTAATCGGTGTGAAATACAAAAATCCAAGACACGTATCACTGACCAGAAAAAGACATGAGCCGATGAAAGCAAGCCATAAAGCCGGACTTTTTCCGTTAATTGCAAGTAACGCCGATACTGCAACTTTATAAATCAGAGCGCCGTAATAAACGCTCATAACAGGAGCAAGCTTTTTATCGATCTTCATTTTGAAAACCTTTATCATAACCATCGAAAGAATAATTCCGGCAACTCCGATTATGACTGAGGTTATTTCAAATCCGCCGATTGAAATAAAGGCTGACAGCGCAAAAGCATGGCCAATAAGAAAATAAAGCGTACCGAGCGGAATGAGCTTGCTTCTGAATGTCGGTGCAACTTCTTTTATTCCGAGAAGCACATCGCCGAAAAATCCGAACATCAAAGAAAAACAAACGAGACAGAAATAATATGTATCGTGAGGATTCATGCAATATCCGACAACGGCAACGGATATAAACCCGAAACTTGCCATAAATTTGCACATCATACCTTCAAATGCTCTTCCTTTACGGCGAAACCCAACGCAACCGATTGCAAACACAACGGTTACAGCCGACAGAACATAACAAAGCGGTGACATATTATCCCCTCCTTAAAACTGCCCATTTACCTACGGTTTCAAAACCGATTTTGGAGTAAAAAGCTTCAAGACCATCGTTTCTGCAAAAGAGAAAAACTTCCTTATCGGATTTTCTCTCTGCAATTCTACTGACTATCGCCGAGGCATATCCTCTGCCTCTTGCTTCAGGTGAGGTTGCAACCGCACCGAGCAAAACACTCTTTTCCCCTTCAAAAAGAGCAAACGCACAGGCAAGCAACCTACCGTTTTCTTCGGCGGCAATCATCGATGCCGTACCCTTATTGAGCCTTGAACACACATCGGAAAGAAACGCTCCGTAGTTTCCGAGCTCAAAGCCGCAATCGCAAAGCAATTCGAAGACTTTCCGCTTATCGTAATCATTGACGGAATTGATTTTTTCTATGTTCTTTCCGCCTGTGAACTTAACCGTTAAAGATGAATCGGTCGGCTCAAAACAAAGTTTTTTCATATCCTCTTGCGAACAGGTAAGACTCCGGAATCCGACAGCATTAACAAAATACGTAAGCTCTTCGAAATCTGCTTTTTCGTTGGTGCAGAGAGTCATGTTTCCGTCAATTCTGCTTATCGCCGCAGCCGGAATTCCATCAATATCCTGCACCCAGAAAAGAGCAAAATCATAATCTGCACCGTATGTTTTGAACAGTGCGGTTATTCTTGCTGCATAAGGGTCTGCAGGGAGAAAACCGAGCTGTTCATATTCCTTGCAGAGGGTCAGCATTTCGCAAAATCCTCCGCAAGAGCCTTTATCAGACGAAGCGATTCTTCTGCATCGCTATATTTAATTACGCACGAGGGAGAATGAAGATATCTGCACGGAATTGATACCGTAAGCACCTTTACTCCGCCTCTGCTCTTATGAATTGCGCCCGAATCATTACCGCCTGCAACCATAGTTTTCGGCTGGCAAGGTATATTGTTTTTCTCAGCAATTACGAACGCTTTATCGAAAAGCTCTTTGCTGTAAAGCGTGCTTCTGTCCATAAACGAAACCGTACCGCCATTACCGCAGATGCAGACTCTCTTTTCGTCTTTTACACCCGAAATATCGGCAGCGGTGGTTGTTTCAACGGCAATTGCATAGTCGGGAGCAATAGTAAACGCAGCAGTCTGTGCGCCTCTTGTTCCGATTTCTTCCTGAACGCTGAACAAAAACCACATATCGTATTCAAGCTCGCTCTTTATCATTTCAATAAGAATGGCACAGCCCGCTCTGTCATCAAGCGCCTTTGCTTTGACAAAGCCGTCACCGAATTCAACAAAGTCGCTTTCAAACCATACAGAATCACCAAGGCGTACATATTCCATAGCCTCATCTTTTGATTTTGCGCCGATATCAATATAGAGATCGTCTGCCTTGGGAATGCTCGCTTCGTCTTTTTTATCAACAAGATGAACGGGTTTTATGCCGATAACGCCGTTAACCGCTTTTTCGCCGACTTTAACCGTTCTTCCGAGAATAACACGGCTGTCTATACCGCCAACCTTTGTGAAACGAAGAAAACCTTCGGAAGTTATTGCTGTTACGATAAGACCGACCTCATCCATATGAGCATCAATCATAACCCTGTTCTTCGCAGGGTTTTTACCTTTTTTAAAAACAAGGAGGTTACCGAGAGGATCAATACTGTACTCGGCAAAACCTTTTATCTGACCGATTATATAATCACGAACCGCATTTTCTCTGCCCGAAATACCGGGAAGAAAGCAAAGCTCTTTAATCATTTCAAGCATTTTTCTCTCCCCTTCCGATAATATATTCAGCCATGAGTCTTGCAGTATTTTCAATATCTTCAAGGTCGCAAACCTCAATTGCGGTATGCATATTTCTCAAAGGAATTGAGAGCAGTGCTGTTTTGACACCCTTACCCGCAACCTGAATTTCATCGCAGTTTGTGCCGGTATTTCTGCCCATAACTTCAGTCTGGTTGGGAATACCGTTTTTCTCTGCAATTTCAGTAAGCTTTCGGCTCATATCATAGTCAAGCGAAGGTCCGTAGCCGATCATTGTTCCACCGCCAAGAGAAGCATATTTTTCGGAGCTGATTCCGGGTGCGGAAGCAAAGCTCACATCAACCGCAATCGCTTCATCAGCCTCAGCCGAGAATGCACCTGTCTGCGCACCGCTTCCGCCCGTTTCTTCCTGAACAGAAAAAAGAACGCTGATTCTGCAGCCGTGATTCTTGCCTTCAAGCATCTCAAGACAACGGAGAATTGCGGCAACACCTGCTCTGTCATCAATCGACGGAGAAGAAACTCTGTCACCTAAAAGCTTTGTATAATTGCCGTTGAACGTTACTCTGTCTCCGAGAGAAACAAACTTTTTGGCTTCATCTGCTCTCATTCCTATATCAACGGCAATATCATCAAATCCCTTTGCCTTATCTGCATCCTCTGGTTTTGAAAGATGGGGCGGAGTTGATGTTATCACTCCGTAAAGAGGCTTTTTGCCGTGAACGGTAACCTCTGCCGCAGCAAGCACTCTTATGTCCGCACCGCCGCATTTTGTAACTTTAAGAAATCCGTCTTCGTCTATTGCGGTAACAACAAGACCTATCTGGTCAAGATGGGCATCGAGAAGAATATGAGTATCTCCATCACCGATTGTACCTGTTACGCTTCCAAGCACATCGGTTTTTGACGGCATATATTTTTCAAGCAATTCCGAAGCAACCTTTGCCGCTTCGTTTTCCGCGCCCGAAACACCCTTTGCTGCGCAAAACTTTTCGAGCAACGCGGAAACTTCTGTATATTTTTCCATGTTTGCACCTTCTGCAATTCAGGGGCACACATCGTGCGCCCCTTGATTTTAGATTACTTTTATACCGCCTTCAGGACGGATGTTAAGAACATAGCAGGATTTTTCTCCGAATACGGCACAGATTCTTGACTTAAATTCGTCAAGAAGATCATAGGGTACAAACGCCTGAATTGTACCTGCAAAACCGCCGCCGTGAACTCTCCATGCACCCTTACCGATAAGCACATCCTGACAGATTGCAAGAGCAACGCTGACGGGCTGGTTTTCAGGTGCACGGCAAGTATAAACATTCTGGTTATACATATATGATGAGAAACCGCTTTCAACAACAAGAGCCTTGAAAGCATCAAAATCACCTGCTTTAAGAGCCTTTGACTGCTTTTCAACTCTGACGTTTTCATTATAGAAATGCATGGCGCGAAGAACCGCTCTGTCGCCTGCAACATCACGGATAACTGAGATATTCTTTTCGAATTCGGCTCTGTCAACATCACGGAGAACGTTCTTGCCGAATTTTGCGGCAACAGCTTCCATTTCACCTCTTACAGCGGCATATTCATCTGTGAGGTCAGAATGGTCTCCGCCTGTATCAACGATGCAGAGAGCATGACCGCAAGCACCGAAATCAAAGTCAAGCTTTTCGATAACTGGCTTGGAAGGGTCATTGAAGTCTATCATAACAAATCCGCCGACTGAGCAAGCCATCTGGTCCATAAGTCCGCAGGGCTTTCCGAAATATTCGTTTTCGGCAAACTGAGCTATCTGTGCAATTTCAACCGCACTGATTTTTCCGTCATTGTAAAGATGATTAAGAATTGTTCCGATAAGAACTTCAAAAGCCGCAGAAGACGAAAGTCCAGAGCCCGAAAGAACATCCGAAACGGTTGCTGCATCAAAACCGCCTATACCGTAGCCTCTGTTTTTGAATGCAGCGCATACGCCTCTGATGAGTGCTTCCGACTTGCCTCTTTCGGAAGGCATAACGCCGAGTTCCGCAAGGTCAACCGCATCAATCCGATAGCCTTCGGATTTGACTCTTACAATGTTGTTGCTGTTCTTTCCGACAACTGCAACCGCATCAAGGTTAACGCTTGCAGCAAGAACACAACCGTGGTTATGGTCAGTATGGTTTCCGCAAACTTCGGTTCTGCCGGGAGCGCTGAAAACTTCGACCTCTCTGTCACTTCCGAAATATTCTTCGAATCTGACAGCAAGCTTTGCGTATCTTTCTTTCTGGAATTCTATATCCTCTTTTTTATAGTTCTTTGCAAGAACGGCATCATAAGCACCGCCGGCAAGCAATTCTTTGAGTTCAGCTGTTCTGATCATCGTTTGCAATTCCTTTCTTTTGATGTTTATTTAACTTCTTTTTCTTAGCGAATTCAATTGTTTTTTCAACCGATATCCATATTCCGTTGACGGAAAGAAGCGAAATTCCCGAGAAGAACATGAGCAGCATCGTGGGAACAAGGAATCCGGGCGAAAGAGGGTCATAAAGATTCCGTCCGACATAAGTAAACGAAATCAGTTTCGGCATGAATCCTATCACGGAAAGAAGAACGAACCTTCCGTAACCGAAATCAAAAGAGCCGTAAATTCCCGATATGCTGTTTATCGGCATAGCCGGAATGAGTCGCAACACAATCAGCAACGCAGGATTTCCCTTGCCGTCCTGCTGAATAAGCCTTCGCAAGGTATCTGTTTTTGAAATCAGGCGCCACGATGCTCCGGCTCCGAATTTATTTCCCCAGAAATATCTTATCGTCACCAGTAAAACAAATCCGAGAATATTCACGGGAATCGCGTAATACATCGGCAAAACAAGACCTGATAAAAAACAAACCGTTGACGTGGGATAAATCGGAAAAAAACTTTTTATTGCAAAAAGTAGCATTATAGCAATAAAAAATTCCCATTCTATATCAATGTGTGCAATAAATTCTTCGAGTTTTGCAAGATTCTGGCGTGTTACTGCATACCAGCGCCACAGTTCTTCATACTGCAGCGAAACCAACAGTGCCGCAACAGCAACAGATAACAAAACAAGTATCAGTCCGCTGAAAAGCAGAATGTTTTTTTGCTTTTTTCTTTTTTTCAAAAGCTCACCGCATTTCAACTTTTGTTCTAATAAATTTATTTTATAATATAATTCTGTTTCGGTCAATAACCAAAATAAATATTTTGGTATTTTATTTTTCGCAAAATATGATATAATTATCACTGTATAACACACTTAAATTATTAAAGGGGAATCAACTCATGAAAATATGTGTACTTGACGGATTCACAACAAACCCCGGAGATCTTTCCTGGGATTGGCTTTATGAATGCGGTGACTGCACCGTTTACGACCGCACACCTGCGGAGCTGATTGCTGAAAGATGTAACGGATGCGACATCGTTATAACCAACAAAACACCTCTTCGCAGAAATCTGCTCGAAACTCTTCCTGATCTTAAATATGTCGGTCTTCTCAGCACAGGTTACAACATAGTTGACTGGGAATACTGCAAAGAAAAAAGAATTCCCGTGTGCAATATTCCGTCTTACAGCACATCGGCTGTTGCCCAGCTTGTTTTTTCGCTCATTCTTGAACACACAAATTCCGTCGCCGTCCACAGCGACTCGGTGCATAACGGCGAATGGTCTGCCTGCAAAGATTTCTGCTATTGGAAAACACCTCTCACAGAGCTTGACAGCAAAACTCTCGGCATCATAGGTTTCGGAAAAATCGGTAAAGCCGTTGCAAAAATCGCAGCCTCTTTCGGAATGAGAATTCTCGCCAACACCAACCACCCCTCACCCTTTGAAAACGTTGATTTCACAAGCGTTGACGAGCTTCTTGCAAAGAGTGATTTTGTAAGTATTCACTGCCCGTTAACCCCTGAAACGGAGGGAATGGTTAACGCGGATTTCCTTTCGAAAATGAAGAAAAACGCAGTGCTCATCAACACTTCAAGAGGTCAGGTTGTTGATGAAAAGGCTCTTGCGGATGCGCTCATAAACGGTGAGATTGCCGGTGCGGGTCTCGATGTTCTTTCGAATGAACCGCCTGCAGCTAACTGCCCTCTTCTTGGCATCAGAAACTGTTTTATAACTCCGCATATTGCATGGGCAGGTTTTGAAACCCGTGAAAGGCTGATGAAAATATGCAAAGAAAATGTTCTGGCATACATGAACGGTTCTCCCATTAATTTAGTATATTAAACTATTGATATATCAACAGTAACATGTTATAATATAGAGTAATTTTTGAAGGAGGTTGAAAAATGATTATTTCCCAAACACCCGTCAGAATGTCTTTCTTTGGCGGCGGTACGGATTTTCCCGAATTTTTCAATGAATATTCAGGCGCAGTCATCTCAACAACCTTCAACAAGTTTTGCAACGTCAATGTCAGGCCCATGCCTCTCAATCTTTTTGACTACACCACCAAACTTTCATATGCACAGATTGAAGAAGTTAATTCCGTTGACGAAATCAAACACCCTGCCATAAGAAATGCAATGAAGTGGCTCGGACTTGAAAGAATCTGTCTGAACTACGATGCAGATATTCCTGCCAAAACAGGACTCGGAACAAGCAGTGCTTTCTCGGTCGGAATGCTCAATGCATTCTATACAATGCAGGGAATAAGCAAAACAAAGCGCGAGCTTGCCGACGATGCGATTTATCTTGAACGTACGCTTTGCAATGAAGAAGGCGGAATTCAGGACCAGATTGCGGCAGCATTCGGCGGATTCAACAGAATTGATTTTTCCTCGGAGGGATACACCGTCACTCCGATTAACATAACTCCGGAAAGAAAACAGCTTCTGAACGATAATCTGATGGTTTTTTTCACCGGACTTTCACGTTATTCTTTTCATGTTCAGAAAGCAACAAAAAGCATGCTCAGCAAAAGAACTCAGGAGCTTCTTGAGATACTGCGCATGGTTGACGATGCAGAAAAAATCCTTGTCAATCCGTATTCTTCCCTTGATGATTTCGGACTTATGCTTAACGAAACATGGATGCTGAAAAGAAGCATAAGCAACGAGATATCAAACAGCATGATTGACAACATATATCAAAAAGCCCTCAATTCAGGTGCACTCGGCGGAAAACTCCTCGGTGCAGGCGGAGGAGGTTGCCTACTGTTTTATGTTCCGAAAGAAAAGCAGAAATCCGTACGTCTTGCGCTCTCGGATTTGTACGAAGTCGATTTCAAATTCGAAAACGATGGAACGAAGATAATCTGTAACTACTGATGAGGTAAAATAATGATAGAAATTGTTAAACCCGATTTTATTTTTGAAGATGAGCGAGGTGCACTTATCCAGCTTGTTCATGAAGGCTGGAAACAGATAAACGTTGCCGTTTCAAAAGCGGGATTTGAACGCGGAAATCATTTTCACAGATTAAACCGTGAGGGATTTTATGTTGTCGAAGGCAGCTTCACTTTAGAGGCGAAACTTGACAGCCGAAAAGAAATATATGAGTTCAAAAAAGGTGATATGTTCATTATCAATCCGAATGTTATTCACCGTTTCGTTTATCATGAGGATTCCCTTCTTGTTGCTTTTTACGACAACGGAGTGGAATTACCCGACGGCACAAAGGATATTATCGCGGAGGCAGATGCATAATGGAAGCTATCATCCTTGCAGGCGGTCTCGGCACTCGCCTTAAACCGTGCGTTGAAAATCTTCCTAAACCTCTTGCACCTATAGACGGCAAACCGTTTCTCCGTTATCTGCTCGATTATCTCTATGTCAACGGAGTTCACAGAGCAATAATTTCAACAGGCTATAAAGCCGAAACTGTTGAAGAATATATCGGAAAGTCGCACAAAGGAATGACGGTTGAATACTGCCGAGAAGACTCCCCTCTCGGCACGGGCGGTGCAATCAAAAAAGCTCTGGGAATGTGCAGAGATAATTGCGTTGCTGTTATTAACGGCGATACATATTTCGATGTAAATCTGCCCGAAATGAAGATTTTTCACGATGAATCGGGCTGCAGAATTTCGCTTGCCGCAAAATGGATTGAAAATGCAGAAAACTCCGGTCTTCTTCAGCATGAAAACGGTATTCTCTGCGGTTTTCACGAAAAAGGAATTGCATCATCGGGTCTTATCAACGGCGGAATTTACTTCATCGAAAAAGATTCTCTCGATGACATATCCGACGAAAAGTTTTCTTTTGAAAAGCAGGTTCTTGAAACGAATCACTGTCCCGTTGCGGTCTACGAAAGCGACGGATATTTTATAGATATCGGCATTCCCGAAAACTACCGTAAAGCAGAAAACGAAAAAAACCGACTTTACTCAAAAAGAATACGACGTGCGGTTTTTATTGACCGGGACGGCACGATAAATTATGACACGGGACATCTTTACCGCACGGAAGATTTCCGTTTTCTTGAAAATGCCGACAAAGCGATTGCAGAAATCAAAAACAAAGGATATCTTGCAATAGTTATAACAAATCAAGCAGGAATTGCAAAGGGACTTTACACATCGGAAGATGCTGATGCCCTTCATTCGCATATAGATTCTCTCTTATCCAAAAGCTTCGGAATTACAACTGATGCATATTATTACTGTCCCCATCATCCCGATGCGGTTGTTGAGGAATTGAAAAAAGAATGTAATTGCAGAAAGCCGAATGCAGGACTTATTTTGAATGCGGTTTCAGATTTTGCGGATATCGGAATTGAAATCGACCTTAAAAATTCCTTCACCGTCGGCAACAGAGCATCCGATATTCTCGCAGGCATAAATGCAGGTACGGGTCAGAATATTCTCATCGGAAATGATGAACCTGAATCTGTCGGCATAGCTTCGGCACACTACAACAGTCTTTACGATTTTTCGCATAAATTAAGGTGATACGGTTTGAAAAACATTTATTTTGTTCAGGCAGGCTTTGCGTTTGACAAATCTGTTTATCTGCCTTATGCAACGGGCACAATCGTTGCATACTGCAAAAGCCTTCCCGACATCGCAGCAGAATATGATTTCAAGGAGATTATTTTCCGCAGAGACGATTTATCAAAAATTGTTGACGGAATGGAGTCCCCTTATATTGTTGCGTTTTCAACCTATGTATGGAACGTCGAATTCAACAAAGCGCTTGCAAAAGCAGTCAAGGAAAGATACCCCGACTGCATAATCATTTTCGGCGGTCACAGTGTTTCCGACAGAATGGAATTCCTTGCAAAAGACTATATCGATATTCTCACTCTCGGTGAAGGCGAGGAAGTTACGGCAAATCTGCTTCGTGCGCTGAAAAACGGCGAAAATTTAAGTTCGTGCAACGGAATTGCATACAGAGATGCAAGCGGAAACAATGTTCTTACCGCACCGCACTGTCCCGAATCTGTTGAAAACTATCCGTCACCGTATCTTACGGGCGTTTTTGATTCGATAATCGAAAAGAATCCCGACACGATGTTTGACACGATAATCGAAACAAACAGGGGTTGCCCTTATAACTGTGCGTATTGCGACTGGAGCAATCACAAAAAACTCAGGCTTTTCCCTATGGAAAAAGTCAAAGGCGAAATAAAATGGCTCTCCGAGCACAAAATAGAATACTGTTTCTGCGCTGACTCAAACTTCGGTATGTTTGACCGCGATGTTGAAATTGCGGAATATATCGTTGAGCTCAACAAGAAAACAGGTTTCCCCAAGGTTTTCAGACCATGCTATGAAAAAAACAGTGCGGAGAGAGTTTTCAAAATATCAAAAACTCTCAATTCAAGAGGTCTTGATAAAGGTGCGACAATGGCATATCAGACCCTCTGCGACGATGCACTCAAAAATATTAACCGAAAAAATCTGACCATGGAACATTTTTCGGGTCTCATGGCAGATTATACAAAAGCTAATATTCCTACATATTCCGAGCTGATTCTCGGTTTGCCCGGTGAAACTCCCGAAAGCTTCTGTCAGGGTCTTTGCAAACTTTTGAGAGCAGGTCAGCATAATTCAATCAGCGTTTATTATTGCGAATTGCTTCCGAATGCCCCTATGTGCAAACCCGAATACATGGAAAAATATCAGATTGAGCCAATGAAGGTTCAATTCAATCACATTCATTCCGCAAACGGAAAGAAAGACGGAATCCCCGAATATTCTTATCTTGTACGTTCAACAAGCACAATGCCTCGCAACGGCTGGGTGTATGCAAATCTTTTCTCGATTTGTCTGCAATGTTTCCACAGTCTCGGTCTTCTCAGATACTTTGCGATATATTCATATTATGAACTCGGCATTGACTACTATGATTTTTACAAAGGTCTTCTCGATTTCTGCCTTGACGACGGCGGACTGACAGGCAGGCTTTTCCGTGAAATAAAAGAAAAGCTTGACGGCTCTCTTGAGGGTGACTGGAATCACAGCAATCCCGTTTTCGGCAATATCACATGGTTCTTTGAAGAGGGACTTTATCTTGAACTTCTCTACAACTTCGACGAACTTAAAAAGATTATCGAAAACTATGTAAATCCGCTCGGAATCAGCAACGATATTTATACCGAACTCGGTAAATTCCAGCTCAACGCAATCAAACTTCCGTTCGAAAGCGGAAAAGAATTCGATTGCAGCTATGATTTTGCAGAATATTTCCGTACTGTCGGTTCTGAAAACAAAGCTCCTTTGAAAAAACAAAAAATAAAATACACTTTCACCGCACCGAAAGAATACGATAACTGGATTGACTTTGCAAAAGAAACTGTTTGGTACGGTCGCCGTAAAGGCGCAACCCTTTACACCAACAATGCTGACAGCATAACAAAAGATTCATAACTCTTTTAAAATGTTTTTTCTTCAGTAGCGTATTGATAAAGAAAACATCCTATGATTTTCATCATAGGATGTCTTTTTTATATATTGGAGAATTTGTTGTTTTTTATAATCTGATATGCTTTTATAAGCTCTCTTATACCGTCGTCGAGAGAATATTCAGGTTTCCAGCCGAGACTTTCGATTCTTTCGTTTGAAACAATATAGTTTCTCTTGTCAGGGTCCTCACCGACGGGAGCTTCAATATAAACGAATTTCGGAAGAATCAGTTTGATCTTTTCGCAAAGCTCAATTTTGGAAAGATTCGAATCTGAAAGACCGCAGTTATGAGTGTTGCCCTCCATCTTTTCGAAATTCTCAATCGCAAACCAGAATGCGTTTGCTGCATCGCGGACATGAAGATAGTTTCTCTTGAAATTGCCTTCGAAAATAACGATTGTTCTGTCAAAAACAGCTCTGTAAACAAAATCATTTACGAGAAGATCTGTTCTCATTCTCGGTGATGCACCGAAAAGGGTTGCAAACCTGAATGCTGTTGTGTTACTTTCGCTGAGGACTGCCGCTTCTGCTTCAACCTTGCTCTTTCCGTAAATTGAAATCGGCTTTATCGGTGAATTCTCCGTGCAGAAATTTTCGCCTTCACCAAGACCGTAGCCGCTGTTTGTGCAAGGGAAAATAACTCTTTGGGACTTGTCCCTCAGGCGGAGAATCATCTTGATTGCATCGTAATTAATCGAATAAGCCGAGCAAGCTTCTTTATCGCAAATAGGGAATCCTGCAAGAGCCGCAAGCGGAATTATGTAATCCTTGCCCTTCATTGCAGCAGCAACTTCTTTTTCGTTGCGTGCATCGGCGTTAATCATTTCAAAATTCGGGTTGGCACAGCATTCAAGCAAAGGACTCTGATTATAAAAAAGGTTATCGAGTACGGTAACCTTGCATCCCTTCGATAAAAGCAGGGGTACAAGCACCGAGCCTATGTAACCTGCGCCGCCCGTAACCAATATATTGAGCATAATTTTTTCACTTCCTTGTGTTATACTTTACCACACTTTTCAGTATTAGTCAATAAACATACATTTGACATTCCTGTATTAAGGTATTATAATATTAATATTATATTGGGGAGGTGTGCGGTAATGAAAAACATTTATTTTGTTCAGGCGAATAATGTTTACGGTAATGACCGCCGCTCTGTTTATATCCCCTATGCATCGGGTTGCATCGCCGCTTACGCATTTGAGAATGAAACCGTTAAAAGCAACTGCTCTTTCGCGGGATTTATCTATACTCATGAGCCAATCAATGATGCAATCGGCAAAATGCAAAATCCTTTCATCGTTGCTTTTTCATGCTCCGTCTGGAATTATGAATATAACAAAGCGCTTGCAAAAGAAATAAAAAAAGTTTTCCCTGAAACAGTTATCGTCTTTGGCGGACACAACATTCTGAGAGATTTCGGCACTTTTGACGAATGTCCCGAAGTCGATGTGCTCATTTACCGCGAGGGCGAAGAAGCTTTCAGACAGATTGTCATTAATATTCTTGAAAACAAAAGCTTCAATGATATTGCAAACATCGCGTTTAAATCCGACGGTAAATACATAAAAACAAAAGAAGAGGATTTCTGCCTGAGTGAATATCCTTCTCCGTATCTCTGCGGTATTTTCGACGGCATTGCCGATGACGGTGTAAGCTTTTCCGCAATACTTGAAACAAACAGAGGCTGCCCGTTCAAATGCGCATTCTGCGACTGGGGTACACTCGGAAGCAGAGTCAGGCTTTTCCCGATGGAAAGAATCAAAGCTGAGCTTGACTGGATTGCTGAACACAAAATCGAATATGTCTATTGCGCCGACGGAAATTTCGGAATAGTCGACCGCGATGAGGATATCGCCGAATATATCATTTCCCTCAAGAAAAAAACAGGATATCCCAAAAATTTCAGGGTGTGCTTCACTAAAAACAGAACGGATTTTGTTAAAAAAATCTGCATGAGGTTTAACGAATTCGGTCTCGACAAAGCACAGACTCTTTCATTCCAAAGTTTATCTCCTGTTGTACTTGAAAACATCGGCAGAAAAAACATTTCACTAGAACATTTCCGCAAGCTCATGAACGAATACAGCCGTCTGGGTATTTCCACTTCATCGGAATTAATTCTCGGTCTTCCCGGCGAGACAAAAGAAAGTTTCACCAAAGGCTTATGCGATTTGCTTGAATACGGTCAGCATAAAGCAATTCAGGTTTACACCTGCGACCTGCTTGCGAATTCTGAAATGGGGTCACCGGAATTCATCGGTAAATTCGGTATCGAAACAGTCAGAACTCCGTTTTCTCAGGCACATTGCAACGCAAACGAAAAACACGAGATTCAGGAATACAATACAACGGTAATTAAAACAGATTCGCTAAATACAGACGACTGGATTTACTGCGTTGTTTTTGCGTGCCTCATTCAGGCATTTCACAATATCGGTTTTTTCAGAGCGATTGCGATTTATCTTCGCAACGAGCTTGGCATAAGCTACTATGATATATATTCAAAAATTGCCGAGTTTTCGCAAAATCCTCAAAATAAAGCTTGCCATAAAGTTTTCTCACTTATAAAAGATTTTGCAAGCGGAATGTCGAAAGGTAAAAATCCATGGGCTGTGCCTTGTGAAGGTCTTGGAGAAATCTGCTGGCAATTTGACGAAATATATTTCCTAAAAGCTCTTGAAAACGCAGATGAAATATATGATGAACTTGAAAAGCTTGTCAAAGAAGAATATGTATCCGACTCAAAAATCATATCGCTGTTTTACTATCAGCGCAGCATTCTTAAGAGATACGGCGAAAACGCCAACCGCGAAATTAAAAGCGACTATGATTTCTACAGCTATTTCAGCAGAATTTATAACGGAGAATACTCACCTCTTGAAAAAAAGAAAAATATTATAACGTTCAGCGACAGTGTTCACTGCAACGGTTTATATGAATATGCATGCAGGATAATCTGGTACGGTCGCAATCAGTCTGCCGCCATCTGTACCTCTGACTGCTATAAACCCGAAATAAATTATTATTAAGAAAAGTGGGATAAATAATGTTATCAAAACTTCCGAAATTCTCAAAATCACATCTCATCACCGGTCTGATCTTTTTTGCAGCATTCATCTTCAGATCAGTATTCGCACTGACTCAAACATCGCATTTCTTTGCAATGCACATATTATATCTGCTCATCGGATTTGTTCCCTTCACGCTGCTCATCATGTCAAAGCTTTCTGATGATTTCAAAAAAAATGTTAAAGCGGTTGATGTTGCGGCGCTTATCGTTATTATGTACGCACTCGTAGTAGTTCTGAACGATACGGTTCTGAGATATTCCGTTCTCACGGCAATCGGCATAGCTTCAGCCTCGTTGCTTCTTTGTCAGAACATCTATGCTCTTCCCGTTGTGGCAGTATTCAATCTGGTATCAGTTTTCTTCCCTCAACTCGGATGTTCCGTAACCGTATCTATACCTGCTGTAATCTGCTACTCTATGGTTTATTTCTCATATATTTTCGAAAAGTCAAAGTCGGTTTCAAAGAAAAAAGCTAAAAAAGCTGAAACAAACATTACTGTTCCCGATTATAAAAAAGAAAAAATCATATTTGCCGTAAGCGAAGTTATTCTGCTTGCAGCTCTTGCTGTTATGGCTTATTACAGAAGATACACTATTTACATCTATAATTTCACAGTCAACATGGAATACATCATTCCGGCTCTCATCCCCGCAATTTGCTTTATCATTTTTGCTGTTCTTATACTCAAGAACAAGAAGCCATTCGTTGGAGTTGTCGGATATATTATTGCAATCGCAGCAATGCCTCTTGCACACCTTTGCGGTGACTACAGCGTTTCCGCAACAGGAACATTAATTGCATTCACCCTTCTGCTCTCCCTTTGCGATACAAAGCTCGCTTCTGGAAAACACGTTGACGGTGCTTTCGGAAATGTTGTTGCAAAATTCAGCAATAAAAACAAAACAGCCGAAGAATAAAAGGAGTGAGATTTTTTGAACATCGCTAAAAACGTTTATTTTGTTCAGGTTGACGTTTCATCCGGTAAGAATTCAAAGGTTGTTTATCTTCCCTATACTTCGGGCGTTATAATTGCAAATGCATTTAAAAATCCGATTGTAAACGAAAATTTCTGTTTTAAAGAATTTGTTTTCATCAGAAAAAATATCGAAGAAGTTATCGCCGATATGGATAATCCCGCAGTTGTCGGATTTTCGAATTACTGCTGGAATACGGAATACCATCTCGCTCTTGCAGCACAAATCAAAAAAGCTTTTCCCGAATGTTTAACCGTTTTCGGCGGCCACAACATTCCGCAGGACAGCTCTTTTCTTGAAGAAAATCCTCAGGTTGATATCCTCTGTTTCGGAGAAGGCGAAGTAACATTCGGAAATCTTCTTGAAGCGTTAAACAGCGGCAACATCTCCGGAGTTGCAAATATTGCATACCGAAGCAGTAACGGTGCTGTTCTGACCGAAAAGAAATCAATCTGCAGAACGGATTATGCATCTCCGTATCTTGACGGATGGTTTGACAGCTTCTCCGAAAAATATCCCGATTATGAATTCAACACCATTCTCGAAACAAGCAGAGGATGCCCCAATTCCTGCGCTTATTGTGACTGGGGTCCGCTGAAAGAAAAAACAAGATTCTTTCCTCTCGAAAAAGTTCTTGCAGAAATCGAATGGATTGGAACTCATAAGGTTGGCTTTGTATGGGGGGCTGATGCGAATTTCGGCATAGGAAAGAACGACCTTATCATTGCAGATGCTCTCGTTGCCGCAAAAGAGAAATACGGCTATCCCGAAAGAGTCAGAATCAATTATTCAAAAGGAAATTCCGAACGAGTCCGCGAAATAGTCCGCCGATTCAATCGCAAAGGAATCGACAGAGAAGGTGCAACCATTTCTCTTCAAAGCCTTTCACCCGTTGTTCTTGAAAATATCGGCAGAAAAAATATGTCCTTTGAAAAATTCAAAGAACATTTCAGCGTTTACCATGAAGAAAAACTTCAGGTTTATTCAGAGCTTATTCTCGGTCTGCCCGGCGAAACATACGACAGCTTCGTTGACGGAATCTGCAAGCTTTTTGAGATGGGTCAACACTTCATTTTTGAGGTTTATCACTGCATAGTGCTTCCGAATTCGGAGCTTGGTCAGAAGGAATATATCGAAAAACACGGAATAAAAACATCCCGCACAGAAATAGTTCGTTTTCACTGCACAGCTGACGCATATTATATTCCCGAAAAAACGAACATTATAACCGAAACAAATACCATGCCGTGCGAAATGTGGCAAAGAAGCTCCCTTTTCACAGCAGTAACTCAGGCAATGCACGCCTGCGGTCTGCTTCGTTGCTTCGCAATTTACGCATTCAACGAGCTTGGAATAAGCTACAGAAGCTTTTACGAAGGACTTATGGACTATGTTGAAGAAGGAAACGCGCCTTTCTTCCAAACACTCTATAACACAGTCAAAGCTTCGTTTGAGAGCCTTGCCAAAGGCGAAAACCCCAGATTCTTCGTTCCTTTTGTCGGAAATCTTGTGTGGGATCATTATGAATACATGTTCCTTCATATCAGCGGCAATTTCAATAAATTCTACGACGAAATGATTCCTTATTTGAGCTCCGTTATTACCGACGAAAGCGCTCTGTCTCAGCTCACTTCGTATCAAAAAGCAATCATAAGAAAACCCGACGAGGCAAAATCCGAATGCATTACGGAATATAATTTTCACGATTATTTCAAAAATATATATGTCAACAAATATTCCCCTCTTGAAAAAGGAAACTTTAAAACCGTTTTCAAGGACAGCAACACTGTTTCAGGCTGGGAAGAATTCGGGAAAAGAGTTGTATGGTACGGCAAAATGGGCAGTAAGTCATACAAAGACGACGTCGAGGTTTCAGAAATATAAAAAATGCTGTTTCACTTTTTCGGTGAAACAGCATTAATTTTTTACGTTACCAGTCCGACATATGCACTCGAAACATAAACCAAATATAAAATTATGAGGACAATTCTGTTTTTTGAAAACAGTTGTCTGAATTTTCCGACAGTTTTATCAAACGCCTCATCCCTGAAATAAAACATCAGGAAACACATCGCAAACTGACACATAATAATTGCGCCTATCCATCGCGCATAATCCGTAGATAGAATACAGCACACGGGAATAAAGAAAACAGAAAGCATGGCGCAGATATAAACGAACTTGCGTCCTTTCTTCTCTGTGTTCTTAATACACATAATCCAGATTGCCCAAAACGCCAAAACCGCCGGAACAGTAACAAGAGCAAGAGAGAACATCCCTCTTGTACCTATTCTGTTTTCATAAAGAAATTTTGCGAAATAATAGAGGTAATCAAGCGGAGATGAACCATAAATCACAACTCCGTAAAGTTTTTCTGATTCAGGGTGAACACCAAAAAGATACAGAGCAATATATTCCTTCTGTTCTTCGGAAAATGTATGACCGATTTTTCCTTCCATTATCTTCAGCGCATCTTCAAATGTCATAAACATATAAGCATATGCTCTGAAAACAAAGAAAAACGTCAGCGCCAGAACCGAAATAACCGTTATTATAAAAACAGCAATGTATCCTGCCTTTTTCTCGCTTTTTTCCGCATGATAAAGCATTGCAAAAAGCACAATTATAAAATATGAGATTGCAAATCCATAATTCACAAATGCACCTGCAATACATAAAACAGGGACAAACCAGCGTAAATATTTGTTTCCCGCACAAACGACGGCAAGAATCGCAATGATATACATATGAATATCAAGCATACCGAAAAATCGGGAAAACTGCGAAATTGTATATGCACCGGAAACAAAGAACAGAATAAAAACAAAAACCGAAAGTCTGTTGTCGCTTGCTGATTTTTTTATTACTCTGCCAAGAACAATTGCTGTAAGAAGCATTCCGATAATCAGAAATATAATCGCAAAATTTGTCAGCCATTCTTCCGTGGGATGGGAATTCAGCAAATTCACAAAAGATCCGATAAGAGTTCTGGAGTTTATTCCCATTGAAAAATCAGGGAGATAATGCATGACAAACATGGGGTGGATTTCGGAAAGCTTTTCGATATTCAGAAACACGGGAATCATGGTTAACAGAAAAATAACAGCTTCGTATTTCCAATTCAAAACGAACTTTTTGATTTTTCCAACCATAATCTCACCGCCTTTCCGTTGCTGAATTATATGAGAACCTTTGAAAGGAAATCCTTAAGTCTCGGGTTCTGAGGATTCGAGAAGAATTCCTCGGGAGTATTTTCTTCTTTTATAACACCTTCGTCAATGAAAACAACTCTTGTTCCCACTTCCTTTGCAAAACCCATTTCATGGGTAACAACAACCATCGTCATGCCTGCCTGTGCAAGTTCTTTCATAAGTTCAAGAACCTCTCCGACCATCTCGGGGTCAAGTGCAGAGGTGGGTTCGTCAAAAAGAATAACATCGGGATTCATTGCAAGCGAACGAACAATAGCAACTCTCTGCTTCTGTCCGCCTGAAAGGGTTGAAGGATAAACATTCGCTTTTTCTTCAAGACCGATTCTTGCAAGAAGCTTCATGGCGTTTTCTTTTTCGGTTTTTTTGATTTCATCCAACGACCTTACGGGAAGCTTTTTCTTTGAGAAAAGGTTGTGCATAATCGCCTTTCTCCTGTCCGATTTGGCGCAAAGAACGGGAGAAAGCATTATATTCTCAATGACCGTTTTGTTATTAAAAAGATTGAAATGCTGAAAAACCATGCCGATTCGGCGGCGGTGAATATTGATATCAACCTTCGGGTCTGCAATATCCGTTCCGTTAAAAATTATTTTTCCGCTTGTGGGGTCTTCCATGCAGTTGAGACAGCGAAGAAAGGTTGATTTGCCCGAACCCGAGGGACCGATAACAACAACAACTTCGCCTTTGCTAATCTTGATATCAATGCCTTTAAGAACTTCGTTTTTTCCGAAACTCTTTTTAAGATCAACTACGTCTATCACTCTTGTTCAGGCTCCTTTCCATAAGTTTGATAAGCAATGTAATGAGGCAAACTATAAGAATATAAATAATTGCCATTACAAGATAGGGCACCATGAATTCATAGCTGTTGGAACCGATATAGTTAAATGCAACATAAAGGTCTGCAGCACCTACAAATGAAACAACAGATGTTTCCTTGATAAGAGCGATAAACTCATTGCCGAGAGTAGGAAGAATATTCTTGACAGCCTGAGGAATAACGATTTTTATCATGGTTGTTGAAAAGCTCAGACCAACCGAACGGCCGCCTTCTGTCTGGCCGTAATCTACCGACTGAATACCGCTTCGCATGATTTCCGATATGTAAGCACCGCTGTTAAGACCGAAAACGGCAATCGCAACGCTGACCGACGGCAGATGAATTCCCATAAGAGGAAGTGCAACATAATAAAAAACAAGAAGCTGAACAACCATGGGAGTTCCTCTGAAAAGTCCAACGTAAAACGTGCATATACCGTTAAGAATTCTCGGAAGAAGCTTATACTTCGGAATAACCCTTACAGTTGCAATAACCGTGCCGATTACAATACCTATAAGAAGACCGATAATTGCAATTTTAAGCGTATTTTCAAGACCTTCAATAACCTTGACATATCCCTTATAATCAATAAGGATTTCTAAAAATTTATTTAGCTTTGCTTCAAAATTCATATTATTTTTCCTTTTGATAGGAATAACCTCACCTTTCCGGTGAGGTTATTCGATTGTTAATTAATTTGTGTTTTAATTTTCAAACAATCAGTTAAGCTCGTTGATTGATTCTGTGATGCAAGCTGCAGGAGCTGAGTCAATGATAACATAGTTAATGCCGCCGTTGATAAGATCCTGAACTGCAAGTGAACCGTTCTTATAGCCTACGCAAGTTGCTGCAAAGCCTGCAAAGCCCCAGCTTTCATCGCCTTCAACGTAGAACTGACCTGTTGTTCCGTTCTGAACACCGATTTTTGTTGATGCATCAAAAGTGTTGAGAATTGCTTCAACGGATGCTGCGTCTGTGCAAGCATCAAATGCTGTATCGTCACCCTTAACGATGATTCTCTGTGATGCCGAATAATAAGAATCGGAGAAGTTAACATACTCTTCTCTGTCGGGCTTGATTGTAAGACCTGCCATAGCAATGTCGCACTTCTGCTGACCTACCGAAAGGCAAACAGAGTCAAAGTCCATATTGCTGATTACAAGTTCCTTGCCGAGTGATTCAGCAAGAAGAGCAGCGATTTCCATATCGATTCCGTAGTAATCTTCACCGATTGTGTACTCAAAAGGCTCGAAAGCTGCATTTGTTGCAACAACAAGCTGATCCTTATTGGGGTCATAAACTGCAGATTTAACAGCAGTGGGAGTGCCGTCACCGAAATACTTGTTGCAAATTTCATCAAAAGTACCGTTAGCTTTGATTTCTGCGATAAAAGCGTTTACCGAAGCAAGAAGTTCGGGCTGAGTTTTATCAACGCCAAATGCATATTCTTCTTCTGTGAGGTCAATATCAATAACCTTTACTGCCTGTGTATCATTTTCGGGAGTTTTTGCGTCTTCCTGTCCGCCGCAAGCATAGAGCATTGTTGCCGAAAGAACAACCGCCATTACAATTGCGAGAACTTTGATAATCTTTTTCATGTTTTTACCTCCGTTATTTTAGGATGATGCTATTATAACATTAATATTATAAAAAGTAAAGTAATTTTGTATTTTTATAATATAACACAACTATTCAGACGAATAATTATTCAACATCGGATAAATTGTTCAACACATTGCTGAAATCATCAGGAAACTCAGCCTCAAATTTCATTTTTTCGCCTGTTACGGGATGTTCAAAAAAACATCTTCGGCAATGCAGAAGCTGATGCCCTATTTCGGGCATGAAGTCGCCGTACATGGTATCGCCCGCAAGCGGATGCCCCGTAAATGCCATATGCACCCTTATCTGATGAGTTCTTCCCGTTTCGAGCTTTAAACGCAAAAGAGTTGCACCGTTAAAAATCTTTTCGGCATACCAGTTTGTTTTCGCTTCTTCCACACCGATTTCATATGAGCAGGCTCGCAAGGTCTTCATCGGGTCGGGTCTGTAAATCGGAACATCTATCCTACCCTCGCCTGTAAGCTCACCTTTAACAAGCGCCGCATATTCTTTTTCAATTTTACCCGAAAGCTTACAAGCTGAAAGCGGATTTATTGCACAGACAACCAGCCCCGAAGTACCTTTATCAAGCCTTCCGACCGCTCTGAATGCGACGCTTTTGCCTTTTTTCGTCAGATAAGCGGTAACCGCATTTGCAAGGGTATCGCCCTGATGATTATGAGTCGGGTGCATTGCCATAAACGGCGATTTATTGATAACAAGAATATCCTCATCCTCATAAACAATATCGATTTCCGCCTCTGTTACTTCGGGCAGGGCATCATCATCGGGGATGCTGACACTTATAATATCGCCGCATTTTATCCTGTCAATTGTCCGTGTTGTTTCACCGTTGAGCATGAGGGCGTATTTCACTTTTCTCATAAGACGGGAGGAAAAACCGCAGTATCCTCTCAGAAAATGGATAACCTTTCGTCCGTCATATTCAGCTGTTACGGTATAATCTATGTTTCTCGGCATTCTCCCCCTCCTTTTCTCCGATATTATATCACGGATTGAGGAATATGTACAGTATACTTTGCAATGATTACAAATTGTAATTTCCTTTACGAAAAATTTACAAATTGATTTCAGTTCAAATATTTTATTTACAAATGATTTTTTTGGTGATATTATAAAATTACAGAGAGGGACAAATTAACAAAAAAGATTGGAGTGTATTTAAATGAAAAAAATCTTGTCCGTTATTCTTGCGGTGCTTATTCTTGTATGCCCGCTTTCCGTTTTTGCGTCACAGCCTGCTGAGACTTTAGAATGGTGTTTCTGCGGTGAAACCGATTATTGCTTCTGCGGTCCGTCGGTTTACAACTACAAAGGCGAAATCACACTTGGCGAAACAGAAATCGAAGTAACCGATGAAGAAGAATACTATACTTACTACACATTCAACGCCGAAAACGAAGGTTATTATTATATTGAATGTGACAATTATGAAATTCCGTGGTTCGGTTTCCCTGCAGGAATCGTGGACGGTAAAGCTATCCTTACAGCAGACTATATCTATGTTTCGAAATCAAACGTTGAGAAGAAAGTTATATTTAAGCTCAATGAAGGCGAAACATTTTTCGGAATCGACTTCAACGATGAGATTAACGTCGGAGAAAAATACGATATTTCCATCGAATATCTCGGAAAAGAAATTTCAGACATCGCTTTTGAAGAAGGCACTTTTGATAACCTTGTTATTGATTATGACCTTTTCAACACCGATGGCTCATATGTAAAAACAGATGTTGACATCATTTTCCCGAACGGCAGAACTTTAACCGCACACAAGGTGTGGGTACAGATTGATGACAACGATTATAACTGGACCAAGGGCGAAAATGAGGCAACCGCATACTTCCTTGAATTCGAAAAGAGCGTTGTTGTTACAGCTTGCGAAATGACAGACCTTGTTACCGATGTTGAGTTCGTTAACTATGATGAATTCAAAAATGTTGTTACAAAATACAGCGATTTATACGCAGAGGACATTTACGGTGCAGAGCTTGTTTTCACTCTTGCAAACGGCGAAAAAGTAAGCATCAACACGAATGAAGATGACTCTATTATTATTGACGGCCGTGAAATCTATACCTATGCTGTTTATTTTTACAATAGCGCAGAAGACGTTGAAATAAAAATTATTGTCGGCAACAGCGAAATTGAATCTTATAAATGCGAAGCTAATAAAACATCATATATTGAGGGC
>JAZSCO010000193.1:0-9687 GCA_045602965.1 Acutalibacteraceae bacterium
TAGACTTGTGCGTGATAGCAACAGGAGGATATATTTTCAATTTTCGTTATTTCGGTTTTTACTTCAGAAGAAAATGACAATTCAAACCCTCCTACATAATAATTTTTACTTCAGGTTCAATATGAACTCCTTTTTTGAGCATAACGGTTTTCTGACAATGATCAATAAGCTTCAGTACATCCTCTGCAGAAGCGTTGCCTTTGTTAATAATAAAACCGGCATGCTTTTCACTGACCTGAGCATCTCCGACTGAATAACCTTTTAAACCGCATTCATCAAGCAAGGCTGCAGCAAAATATCCCTCAGGACGTTTGAAAGTACTTCCGGCACTCGGAAATTCAACAGGCTGTTTATCTTTTCTTTTTGCCATCAGTTCATTCATTTTTGCTTTAATATCATCTTTATTACCTTTTGAAAGTTTAACAGTAAGAGATAAAATAAAAAGATTGCCGTCACTGTAAGCGCTGTGTCTGTAAAATAAATCAAGCTCATCACCGATGAAAACAGACTTTGTGCCATCGGGTAAAAGATGTTCACAAGACACAAGAACATCAACCATTTCTCCGCCATATGCACCGGCATTCATATAAGCCGCACCGCCTGCAGTGCCCGGAATACCAAATGCAAATTCAAGGCCGGTCAATGAATTATCAAGTGCAAAGCGGCACAGTTTTGAAAGCGAAGCGCCGCTCTGACAATAAATGGTTGTATCATCAATAAGATTAATCTTATCAAATCTGCATGTGTTAATAACTATACCTTTAAATCCTGAATCAGATACAAGCATATTACTGCCTTTTCCGACAACAAGAACAGGATAGGATTTTTCGTTGATTATTTTAATTAAAGATGAAATTTTTTCTTCAGTGTCAGGAAAAACCATCAGATCGGCTTTTCCACCAATTTTAAAGCTTGTATAATTCTTCAGCACAGCATCGGTTAAATATTCACATCCGATATTTTCGCATAATGTGATGATATCATTATATAAACTCATGGTTTCCTCCAAAAAAATTATTCATCAAGAAGAGCTGCACCGAAAATACCTGCATCATTTCCGAGCTCAGCAGCAAGAATCTGAGTCTGGTTATTTGAATAAATACTGTATCTTTCGTTCTTTGCATGTTCTCTGATGGGGTTAAGAATGGTGTCACCTTCATGGCTTACGCCACCGCCAATACAAACGATTTCGGGCTGGAATGTGTTGATGATGTTATTCACACCAACGGCAACATAATAAATATAATTATCGCAAACCTCTTTTGCAGCTGTGTCGCCGAGTCTCATGGCGTCAAATGCAGTTCTGCCACTTGTGCTGTCAATATTTCCGTTAACAAGCTGCCACATCTTGCTGTCTTTGTTAGCAAGCATGGCTTCTTTAGTCTGAGCGATAAGCGCGGTAGCAGATGCATACTGTTCCCAGCAGCCTTTTCTGCCGCAGTTGCACTGTTTGCCGTTAACCATAATAACATGGTGACCCATCTCGCCTGCTGCAAAGTTAACACCGTTTACTATTTTGCCGTTAACAATAATTCCGCTGCCAACGCCTGTTCCAAGTGTAACTGCAACAAAATTACCAACACCTTTGCCAACACCGGCAATTGCTTCACCGAGAGCAGCACAGTTTGCATCGTTATCGAGATAAACTGTTTTGCCGATTCTTTCTTCGAGCATTTCCTTAGCGGGAACCTGATTGAAATCAAGGTTATTGGCAAATTCAATGTAACCGTTGTTTTTATTTACAGAACCGGGAGTGCCAACACCGACGGAAGATACTTCGTCCATTGTAATGCCTGCATCTTTAACAGCCATATCAATTGCAACTTTTATATCATCAAAAATTTCTGCAGCAGGTCTGGGACATTTTGTTTTAACCTTACCTCTGCCGATAATTTTCAAGTCTTCTGTAACTACGCCGACTGCTATGTTTGTTCCTCCGAGATCTACACCTATTCTGTACATATTATTACCTCCAAAATTTATTTATCATATTATTTTAAGAATTGTGCCAGAATTCAAGCTCTTTTTTTGCCGGAATAATGTCATCGGTCATTCCGAGACTGTGAAGAAGCTCTCTTGCGGCATTATAACCCATCTTCTTTTGTCTGTTGTTCATTGCAGCGGCTTCAATAATAATGGAAAGATTTCTGCCCGGTTTAACCGGAACAACAGTAACCGGTACTTTAATATCCAAAATCTCGGTATATTCATTTTCGAGACCGAGTCTGTCATAAACCTTTTCGCTGTCCCAGGGTTCAAGCTGTACAACCATATCAACTTTTTCTGTAAGTTTAACCGCGCCCATACCAAAGAGTCTTCTCGCATTAAGAACGCCAACACCTCGAAGCTCAATAAAATGGCGGATATTGTCCGGCGCTGAACCGACGAGAGTTTTATTTGATACTCTGCGGATTTCAACAGCATCGTCAGCTATAAGTCTGTGCCCCCTTTTAATGAGTTCAAGTGCAGTTTCGCTCTTGCCAACACCGCTGTCACCGAGAATAAGAACACCTTCACCGTAAACTTCAACAAGAACACCGTGACGTGTAATTCGTTGTGCAAGTTCAACTCCGAGATATGAAATTGTAGCAGACATGCATCCCGATGTTGACTCATTTGTTGCAAGAACGGGAACTTCATATTTTTCTGCAAAACTCAAAAATCTTTTACCGCACTGAAGACCTCTTGTTACAACAATTGCCGCAGGTCTTTTTGAAAAAAATCTTTCAAGACATTCAAGAAAACCTTCTTTTGTCAGGCTTTTAAAATATTCAAGCTCTGTAAGACCTAAAAACTGAATTCTTGCAGGATCAAAATAGTCTTCAAAGCCTGTCAGTATTAATCCCGGTCTGTTAACATCCTGTGAAGTGATATAAATATCTGAGATATCTTTGGGAGAATAAATCACTTGAAATGAAAGATCATTTACGACTTTTTCAAGCGAAACGGTATATTTGCTCATATAGCTTACTCCTTATTATGATATGATATTACCCATATAAACCCATTTTAATTGTATTATATAAGATTATGTCGGATTTTCCAACCCTTTTTTATAAAAAAATCAAAAAAATAACGGACACATTGAGTGTCCGTACAATCATTAAAGCTGTTTTGCAACGTTTTCAAACTTTGTTTTAGTTTCGTCAATCATCTGTGCCTGTGCAACACCGGGGCTATACCAGCCTTTTTTTTGCATATCAGTAAATACCGAGAATTGAATTGAGTGTTCTTCTTTAAGAATTTTAATCATATCATCCTGAAGTTTATGGTTAACGCATTCATTTGAAAATGTGTTATAAACATCAGTTATATGCTTCTGAGAAGTAAGAATGTCATCCATTATTTCTCTGTCTGTCAAATTAAGATTATTATTCATTTTAAGACCTCCTTAATATAAATGACCCATGAGAGTATCAAAATGCTGTTTATGCTGATTTGCAATCTGTTCACAGGTTGTTTTGACCTGAGGGTCAGTTGCAATCTGCGCATATGCTTTATATTTTTTAATAAGCATTTGTTCGCAATTAAGCTGGTCTTCGATTGCAGAAAGTTCTTTTGCGGTGAGGTTTGCCATAATATCTCTCCTTATACTTTAGTTAATGATATTATTTACAACGCTCAAAAAAATATACATATAAAGCAAAAAAGAGCCGCTCGAAAGCAGCTCTTATAATGCCGTTAATCACTTAATGAAGAGAACAACAAGTGTTGAAACAAGTGAGAGAACAAAGAACACAACAGCAAGAATCTTTGTGATCTTAACAAGCTTCTGTTCAACTGTTTTACTCTTGCTCTTTCCGAGGAAAGTATCAGCACCGCCTGCGATAGCTCCGGAAAGACCCTGCTGGCGACCTTCCTGAAGAAGAACCATAGCAACAAGTGCGAGAGAAGTGATGATAAGAACAACGCCTAATACGATTTCATACCATGCCATAGGTCAAAAACCTCCAATTAATATTTTACTAATGGATTTTAACACATTATCAATTCAAATGCAAGCATTTTTTTTATTTTATTAACAAAAATTACAAAGAGTTAAAAAATAAAATCAGGTTATTATACTTTTGCAGAGAAAAATCATCAGAAAGCGTTTGCGTTTTCTCTGCACGACCGTTATTTTGCGGTCATAAGCCGTTCATTGTGGGGATGCCCGACTTTGAACGGCTGTAGTTATTTCAGAATGTTAATTGCTCTTCTTCATCCTCGCTGCTCAGCAGAGCACCTGCTGCCGGGAGATTTTTAGCTTTGTATCTATGAGGTTTTGCAAATTCGCCTTCCTTATATTCCCGTGCTGTCAGAAGTCTGTGACCTTTTTTGAGTGTCATGATACCAACACCGATAGTATCTTTGGTTGTTTTCGGAAGAATGACAGCTGTATTGACCAGAAGATGTCTTCCGGCACTGGATATAACAACAAGCTCTTTATCTTCTGTAAGTTGAAGTATTGCGGAGAGCGGAGATTTATCGGAATAAGCTTTAATTAGCTTTTTGCGTTTTGTAACGGTCTGATATGCTTTCATGTCAATTTTTGCAGCTTTACCGTTTTCGAAGAAAAACATCATATATCCGCTGTAGTCGCCTGTCAAAGCCATAAATACAGGTACTTCTCCGTCTTCCATCTCAAGTTTAGCAGGGATATAATCCCCCAGGACACTTGCTTTGGAATCTTCAAATGTTGAAATGTTCGACTTATAAACCTGACATTTATTAGTAAAGAATAAAAGTTCTTTTGCGTTTGTAGTTTCAAATGTTTGCGAAATTTCGTCGCCGTCTTTAAGTTTCTGAGCTCCGCTCATACGGAGAGACAACGGAGTAATCTTTTTAAAATATCCGTCTTTTGTAAAGAATATATGAACGGGATAATCGGGAATTTCTTCTTCAACGGGTGAATCGTCGATTTCAGTTGAATAGATAATTTCCGTTTTTCTGGGCTTGGAATATTTCTTGATAACTTCCTTAAGCTCGAGAACAATGATTTGTTTGATTCTCTTGGGAGTTTCAAGAATATCGTTAAGGTCCTTGATTGCTGTTTCTAATTTTTCGATATCCTGAAGACGTTTGATAATATATTCTTTATTGAGATGACGAAGTTTTATTTCAGCAACATATTCTGCCTGAATTTTATCAATCTTGAATCCGATCATCAAGTTTGGTACAACTTCAGTTTCTTCTTCGGTATTCCTGATAATCTTAATTGCTTTATCAATATCAAGAAGGATTTTTTCAAGACCTCTGAGAAGATGAAGTCTGTCAGATGCGCGCTTGAGATCAAAAGCTGTTCTTCTTCTTACGCATTCACTTCTGAAATCAATCCATTCATTAAGAAGTTCCTTCACACCAAGAACTCTCGGGTTTCCTTTGATAAGAACATTGAAATTGCATGAAAAAGTATCCTGAAGCGGAGTTGAATCATAAAGCTTTTTCATGAGCTTATCAGCATCAGTACCTTTTTTTATATCAATAGCAATTTTGAGACCGCCAAGATCAGTTTCATCGCGTATATCATTTATTTCTTTTATTGAACCTGTCTTGACTTTTTCAATGATTCTGTCAATTATTGCTTCGCAAGTTGTTGTAGGAGGAATTTCAGTAATCTCAATACAGTTATTTGATTTATCAAAACTGTATCTGGCTCTGACTTTGAATCCTCCCCTTCCGGTGCGATAAATCTCTTCCATGTTTTCTCTGTTATAAACAAGCAAACCGCCACCTGCAAAATCAGGCGCAAGAAGAGTTTCGGTAACATCATGTTTGGGATTTCTGATTAATTCAATTGTAGTTTTGCATACTTCTTCAAGGTTGAATGAACAAATAGAGCTTGCCATGCCAGCTGCAATACCTGTATTTGCATTGACAAGAACACTAGGAAAATTTACAGGCAAAAGAGCCGGCTCTTTCATTGTGTTATCGAAGTTATCAACCATGTCAACGGTATTCTTATCGATATCAACAAAGAACTCCGTGCAAATTTTTTCAAGCTTGGCTTCTGTATAACGAGAAGCTGCCCACATCATATCTCTTGAGAAAGCTTTGCCGAAGTTGCCCTTTGAATCAACATAAGGATGAAGAAGAGCTTCATAACCTTTTGAGAGACGAACCATGGTGTCGTAAATTGCTGCATCGCCGTGAGGGTTAAGCTGCATTACCTGACCGACAATCTTTGCGGATTTCGCTCTGGCACCTGTCAAAAGCCCCATTTTATACATCATGTAAAGAATCTTTCTGTGAGAAGGCTTGAAGCCATCAATCTCAGGGATAGCTCTTGACATGATAACGCTCATTGCATAGGGCATAAAGTTCACTTCAAGTGCATCAACAATGCTCTGGTTTGCAACATCGCCTGCACCGAAAATATGCGTCTTATCATCAAGCTGTCTGAGAGATGAAGAAATATCCTTTTTATTTTTTTTAGCCATATTTCAAACTCCGTTATAATTTTTATGAAACATCTGTCAAATCCATATAAAGATGTCCGTTTTCGGCAATATAATCTTTTCTTCCGATAAGATTATCACCCAAAAGCAAATCAAACTTATCTGCTGTTTCCTGAGCGAACGAGGGCTCAATTTTTATAAGTCTTCGTGTTGAAGGATTCATGGTTGTGAGAGACATCATTTCAGGGTCGTTTTCACCAAGACCTTTTGAACGCTGAATCGAATATTTTTTATTTCCGATTTCTGCAATTACATCATTCTTTTCTTTTTCGGTATAAGCAAACCATGTTTCATCGCCGCAATTGATTTCGTAAAGCGGTGATTCCGCGATAAACACTTTACCCTCGTTGATAAGCGTTGGCATAAGTCTGTAAATCATGGTCAGAATTAGCGTTCTGATATGGAAACCGTCAACATCGGCATCGGTACAAATGATTATTTTATTCCACTTAAGCAGATCAAGATTAAACGAAATCATGTCTTTGCCGGACTTTTTCTTTGAAGGAACTTCAACACCGCATCCGATTACTTTAATTAAATCAGTGATGATATCGCTCTTAAAAATTCGGTCATATTCAGATTTGAGACAATTGAGTATTTTACCTCTGACCGGCATTATAGCCTGAAACTCAGCGTTTCTTGACTGCTTACAAGCGCCCAAAGCCGAGTCGCCCTCAACAATGAAAAGCTCACGAAGCTCAACATCTTTTGTTCTGCAGTCAACAAACTTCTGAATACGGTTTGTAAGATTGCTTACATTCTGAATAAGCGACTCTTTCATGCCGAGTCTTGTCTTTTCTGCTTTAACACGGCTTCTCATATTAATGAGAACCTGGTCTGCAATCTTACCTGCTTCAAGAGGATTTTCAATGAAATATACTTCAAGCTGATGCTTGATAAAATCAGTCATTGCATCCTGAATGAATTTATTGGTAATAGCTTTTTTTGTCTGATTGGCATAGGATGTTTGAGTTGAGAAAGAGGAAATAACAAGAACAAGACAATCTTCAATATCCTGAAATGTTATTTTGCTATCGCTCTTCTGATATTTGTTGTTTTGTTTCAAATAGGAGTCGATCTGCGCAACAAAACCAAGTCTTGTTGCTTTGTCGGGCGATCCTCCGTTTTCAAGAAAACTTGAATTATGATAAAATTCTTTAAGCTGAATTTTATTTGAGAAAGTGAGAGATATATTCATTTTGAGCTTATAATCAGCCAAATCTTCTCTGTCTCTTCCGACTGCGTCACCCTGCCATGTCTGTACGCTTGTTAACGCATCTGATCCGACACATTCTTTTACATAGTCTTCAATGCCGTTTTCATAAAGGTATTCAAACGTTTCAAAGCTTTTTCCAACCTGATTCTTAAGAATGAACCTCACTCCGGCATTAACAACAGCCTGTTTTTTTAAAGTATCCTGAAAATATTCAAGAGGAATATCAATATCGGTAAAAACATCAAGGTCGGGAAGCCATTTTATTCTTGTACCTGTATCTTTTTTTGAATATTCTTCCTTAACCATATCGCCGACAATAAACCCTTTTTTGAAATTAAGAGTATATCTGTAGCCACCATTATGGATTTCAGCTTCCATATAATCAGAAGCAAACTGAGTGGAACAAAGTCCGAGACCGTTAAGACCGAGTGAATATTCATAACTGCCGTTGTTATTTGTGTCATACTTGCTGCCGGCATACATTTCACAAAACGCAAGCTCCCAGTTATATCTTTTTTCTTTATTGTTATAATCAACAGGCAAACCTCGTCCGTAATCCTGAACTTCAATTGAATGGTCAGCATAACGAGTTACAATAATTTTATTACCGTAACCTTCTCTTGCTTCATCAATTGAGTTAGAAATAATTTCAAATGCTGCATGCTGACATCCGTCAAGACCGTCTGAACCAAAAATAACAGCAGGTCTTTTTCTTACTTTGTCAGGACCTTTTAATAAGGTCATACTTTCATTATTATATTCGGGTTTTTTAGCCATTCGGTCAATCCTCCGAAATTTCGAAATTTTTACAAATAACATTATACCACATATTGAAGCAATGTCAAGAATTAACACAATTTATTGATTGCAAAATACAACGTTAATCGTCAATAAAAAACAAAAACCAAGCTAATAAAAGCTTGGTTTAAATGACTAAAATATAACAGACTTTTTTTTACCGTTTTTATTAACAGGATGTTCTTTAATTCTGACTATATAATCAAAATTTATAACCTCTTCACCGTCACGTGTTCTTATGCAAAGCCAATTATCATCAACAGAAATAACATTGCATTCTATAGCAGATAAACTGCTGTTTGAAGTATAAACAATGCAGTCTTTCCCGATATATCTGTTAAAAATATTGTTCAAATTAATACAACCTCTTTTTTTATTTTTTTTAATTATTCTTCTTATATTGGATTTATTATCCTGTTTAAATAAATAGAATAAGATAATAAAAATAAATAATACGGGAATGTATGGACTCAAAGTATAACACCGTTCTTTCTTTCCATGCGAAGATAAGAGCCTGCAGGGATTTCAACGGGACAGTCAATGGTAAATTTCATCATCGGATGCGGTGCATTATCAACTTTTTCGCCTTCACCGTTTTTAAGATTTTTAACAGTAACTTTAATCGGTTCTTGACCTTTAATCATTACTTCAAGCTCATCGCCTTCAAAAAACCTGTTTCGCTGAGAAGCATAGAGTACTCCGTCTTTCCAATCTTCTGCAATTGCGGCAACATCCCATTCGCGTACATATCCGCCGTTATAGAATATTTCGGCATCATCCATCGGTGTTGAAAAATAAAAACCTGTGCAATACTGTCTGTTGCTTGCTTTTCTGACTTCGTCAATAATCCACTGTTCAGGTTTCCATTGTTCAGAAAAACCGGAATTTTCATAACTGTCCAGAGCACAACGGTATGCATTGACAGAAACAGCTGTATAGTAAGCCGATTTGGCTCTGCCCTCGATTTTAAAACTGTTTATTCCTGCTTTAACAAGCTCAGGAATATGTTCAATTAAACACATATCACGGGAATTCATTATATATGTACCCGAATTATCCTGTTCAATCGGGAAATATTCTCCCGGACGTTTTTCCTCAACAAGTGAATATCTCCAGCGGCAAGGCTGTGCACAGTCGCCTCTGTTGGAATCTCTGCCGGTCATATAATTTGAAAGAAGGCATCTTCCCGAAAAAGAAACACACATTGCACCGTGCACAAAGCATTCGATTTCAAGG
>JAZSCO010000194.1:0-5086 GCA_045602965.1 Acutalibacteraceae bacterium
GATGCAAAATTAACTATGAAAATGTCACCGGATTTGTCATCCGGAGAGAAGCGGATTTTTGTCAGGTTTTTGTCATAGGTTACGGGAGTTCTGACATCAGCCTGCATATCTTCAACGGGAGCGAAACCATAATAAAGCTTCCCGTCTTTTCTGTTCTGAAAAGCTGTTATGACAGCCTGAGCCGCGGATTCTTTGAGTTTATCCATAAAAGCTTTGTCTTTACCGCTTTTATAGATCTTTTTACCCCAAAGCCCCTGAGTATCGATTCCTGCGTGCGTATGAGTTGAAGAAATGTTGATTGATTTAACCTTTTCGAGCCTTCCGCTTTCAACAGCAAGCTTTCTTATGTCATTTATATCCTTTCTGCTGATTCCGACACAATCAAGTGCACAAAAAATCACACCGCCGTCACCTGTATTATCATCAAGATAAACTGCTCTTGCATACAGGTCATCAAGTACCCCTTTTACGGGATTATCAGAATCATAGCCGGCAATATAATATGTCTTATGGTTATAATCATCAGGGGTGTATGCTTTTTTACCGAAACCGACAGTCCAATTTTTACCGGGTACGGAACGGAATTTTTTGTCTCCCGTAAGCATAAATTCATCCGAGCGTTCCTGTGTTGTAAAATACCTCTTCGGCATAGTTGAAATAATTAAATTTATCAAGGATTTTACTGATTTTTTTGTCAAACTATCCTTAAATTTCATAGCAATTACTCCCAAAAACTGTATATCTTAACTATACACTTATTTCAAAAAAATTTCAAGTAATTTGTTGCTTTTTTTAATTCATTATGATAATCTATTCCTGTAAACCGGATTGAGGGTGGTGATATATAATGGTATCTATCAGAAAATATGAGGAAAAGGACCGTGCTGATATGCATTTCGTGTGCGATAACAGTGAAGGGCCCGAGGAAGTGCCGAATTATTTGACCGGACTGTTTTATCATAACACATTCTGCGATTATTACATTGAGCATGAACCTGAGAACTGCTTTGTGCTTGAAGATAAAGACAAAGTGGTAGGTTATATAATCTGTGCAGAAAACTTTGACAGATTCAAAAAGATCTTCGACAGTGAATATCTTCCTCGCTCGGACAGTTACGGAGATGACAGATACGAGTGGGCATCGACAGCATATAATGTTCCCGAAAGATTCAAGGAAGAATATCCTGCACATTTTCATATAAACATTCTTCCCGAATATCAGAGAATGGGGCTGGGCGGTAAGCTCATTGACACTCTGTGTGACCATTTGGCAAAAAAAGGTGTCTGCGGAGTCTGTCTTACCTGCGGACCGAGAAACGAAAGAGCGATGGGCTTCTACAGAAAATACAATTTTACACTTTTGTCTATAGACTACGACGATGCTTGCTTCGGCAAAAAAATTAATGTTTAAGTATTTATGAACAGGAGAATATACTATGGCATCACCTGCTTTGGTTGAACAGCTTTATCAGGCACTCCCTGATGAAACAAAGGAATTTTTAAACACAGCGATTGAAAAGGTTATAGAAGTAAAAAAACGCGGCGGTAAGGTTGCAGCTGTTATAGGAAGCGGTCCGAATCTTCACGAAGGTGTTACAACACTTATTGCTGCTCTTATTCACGCAGGTCTTATTGACGGCGTAACAACAAGTTCTGCAGTAATTTCCCACGAAATGGGCGGCACCCTTGACAGAGTAAAACGCTTCGATGCGGATATTCTCGGCGACAAATGTCCCGAAAACATCCGTTGCCGCGGCAATATTTACGAGCTTACACAGCTCAGCGAGGAGGAATGGGCACGAATTCGTTCGGAGCTTCCTCTTGACGAAGAGCTTGTTTCCGTCTGCGAACAGGCAGAGGGTAAGGTTATCATAAAGGCAGCAGGCAATATGGCTTATCCTGTCGGTTATTTCAATGAAACGGTTTCAACAGAAATTATGGTTGCTGCACAAACACTCGGAGAAAGCTTTGAGTATGTTGCAGGTCTCGGTGCTGACCCGAACACAATGATCGGTGCGGGTGCAATCAAGGGTGTTCCTGTCCTTGTCAGTGTTCCCCAGCTCATCGGCGGCGGTCAGGTCGGTCTTTGCATATCAGACAGTATTCCCGTAAGTCAACGTTGCAAGCGTATTGCCAAAATGCTTTCTGAGGCTGATGTCATTATTGAATCTGCTGTCGCTCTTACTCAAGAAATCCACGACGGTCCCTTTGAAACATACACAGGTCACGGTATATGGGCTTCAATGAATGGTCTTCCTACATACAGCCTCAAGGATAAGACTCTCATCCGTTTTGACCTTGATGAAAACCTTAAGCGTTCATGGGATCTCAACAAGCAGAGCGAGCTTATACAGAAAGCAATCAATGAAGGTCTTCCAAAGACAAAGCTCACAAAGATCCCGTTCCGTATGGAAATGTCAGCATTTACACGCCTTGAAAACAGCATTCCCGTTATCGGCGATATCGGTGAGCTTTGGCCGATTTTTGTTGACCGCATCTGTAAAGAGCTCGGTGTAACTCTTGAATTCACCTCTGCTCCGCAGAATACAGAAGAAGGTAAAGAGATGCGTGAGCGCATCTGCGATGAAATCAAGCCGTTCTCTCTCAACAAGATGAGAAACGCTATCCGTGAAAAATACAATTTTTAATTAAAGGAGATTTTGATATGAGCGCTAAAGTTTTAGGTGTTATACCTGCCCGCTACGGTTCTTCCCGTCTTCCGGGCAAGCCTCTTAAGGATATATGCGGAAAGCCTATGATCCAGCATGTTTATGAAAATGCAAGCAAGTCAAAGGTACTCAGTAAGGTTGTTGTTGCAACTGATGATCAGCGTGTTTATGATGCTGTTATCGCTTTCGGTGGCGAAGCTGTTATGACAAGTGTCAACCATCCCACAGGATCGGACAGAGTTGCAGAGGCTGCAAGCAATTACGACTGTGATTATGTTATCAATATTCAGGGTGATGAGCCTCTCGTTCCTCCCGAAATAATTGATGATATCGGTTCTGCACTGATTAACAGTCCGGACTGCGTTATGGCAACAGGTAGCCTGGAAATTACGGGGGATGAAAACTATATTCTCAACAACACCGTAGTCAAGGTTGTCAGCGATGTAAACGGAAATGCAATTTATTTCTCACGTTCACCTATTCCGTATCCCCGTCACGAGGAAGAAGCAAGATATTTTGAGCATATCGGCATTTATGCATATACACACGATTTTCTTAATACATATACCAAGCTTGCTCCCACTCCTCTTTCAGAGGCAGAGTCCCTCGAACAGCTTAAGGTTCTTGAACACGGATATAAAATCAAAATCGTTCCCGCACCGGCTCATTACAAAGCTGTCAGCGTAGACACAGAGGAGGACCTACAGGAGGTTATCCGTATTTATAAAGAGCTTCACGGCTGTTGATAACAAGTTAAAGCCCAAAATAAGGATACTTCGTTTTTGGGCTTTATACTATTTATTACTTTCTGACGAGGAGATGATTCAAATGATTAAGGCAGAACTTTTATATCAGGAATACCTTGCAACCGAAGGTATCAACGAAGAAACTGGAGAATGTCATGCAGCCACAGTTGCTATCTGCGACGGTAAACCCACAGCCGCCTGGTTCGGCGGTATCAAAGAAAAGAATCCGAATGTGCGTATATGGTTTGCTGAGCGTAACGGAGAATGGAGCACGCCGGTACCCGTAACTCCGGATGATGGCGAGGCGGACTGGAACCCGACTCTTTTTGCTGAGAACGGTGTTCTTACGCTGATTTACAAAAGCGGTATTGATGAAGGTCATTGGTACTCAATGAAAACGGTATCTTTTGACGGTGGCAAAACATGGACAGAACCGAAGGAACTTGTCCCGGGTGACATCGGCGGAAGAGGACCCGTTAAAAATCAGATGATAAGGCTTTCAAACGGTACACTTCTTGCTCCCGGCTCAACTGAGGATTTGTGCGACCGTTGGGAATCCTGGACAGACTGCAGCGAAGATAACGGAGAAACATGGAAACTGTCTGCTCCGGTTGCATTTGAACTTCCCGACGGCACGATATGCAACCGTAAGGAAGAGCTTCCCAAGGACGGTGAGGGCCTGATTCAGCCTGCGATATGGGAAGACCAGTCACACGACGGCAGAGTTTATATGCTTGCGCGTACAAACCTTAATTGGATTTATCGCAGCGAGTCAACAGACTTCGGACGCACCTGGTCTGTAGCGCGCCCCACTGATATGCCCAATAATAACAGCGGTATCGGTGCGGCAATGACCGATTGCGGTGTTTTGGGATTGATTTGCAATCCCGTAAGTGAAAACTGGGGTGACCGCACACCTCTGTGCCTTTTCCTTTCCGAGGATAACGGTGCTACATACCCCGTCCGCGTTGACCTTGAAACTCAACCCGGTGTTGAATTTTCATATCCCTCAATTGTTGCGGAGGGTAATCTCCTCCATATGGTTTATACCTGCGGACGCAAGAAAATCGGCTATGCGGTTGTTCGTGTAGGAAAGAACTAAAACAAAGAAAGGGTATTGCATATGGAAACTCAAAATATATTTGCTTTTCTGGCAATCAGTATGATTACTATGTGCTTCGGATGGGGCATGCGCGGCTCGGCAATCGGCGGTGAAAAAGGTGCTATGTTACCCGGTGCATTTATGGGCATACTTTGTGTCTGGTATACGGGTTCGGAGCTGTTGATGGACAACGTATATCTGTTCGCAGCTGCCTGTGCACTCGGCTATTTTTACGGAGGTATGGAGCCCTACGGTTCAACAATGAGTCTCGTTCTTCACCACGACATACCCAGATATAATCCTCCGCTGGGTTATCTGGCTCTTGCTTTCAAGGAAGTCGGAGGCCAAAGCGGTCTTAGCAAGACAAATAAGGCAGTCAACTCCTTGGCTCACAGAACGACATGGCTACGATCCGACTTAAACTGTAGACGAAGCAGCTGACATTCTGAATGAAGAGGTACAGCGGCTGTGCAAGTCGGAGGGCCAAGCGGTCTTAGGAAGACAAATAAGGCAGTCAACTCCTTGGCTCACAGAACGAGATGGCTAAGATGCGGATTAAAAATTAGAAG
>JAZSCO010000195.1:0-24904 GCA_045602965.1 Acutalibacteraceae bacterium
TCCCTTTTGCTTGCATATAATAAAAAACCGCGAATTTTACTTTCAGCAGTTATATGTACCGTGGTTTTTGTTGTTACAATTTTAACTTTTTCTCTTACAGACAGGTCAATTACTCGACTTCGTGTCGTTGACTGCGGGAACGGTACTTCTGTTATTTTAAGTAATGGTGATGAAAACATAATTATCGGCTGCGGAGGAAGTAGTTTTTCCGGTGAGTTTAATTTGTGTCATGCAATTGATGGGTTATCAAACGATATTAAGGCGGTTATTTTCCCTGATTCGGATGAAAATTCATCTGCATATGTTCATTGCCTGATTAAAGAATTTCAAGTTGATGAATTTTATTGTGACAGTTACCCTGATTATATTCGCCCGTTGACAAAAGATTTTGTTATTCATAATTTTAATGAAGAATATAATTCTTCGGATTTGAACATTAATTGCGGTACTGTTGACGGAAAAAACTATTCTTACATAAAAAATGAGGATGTTTCTGCGCTTATTTTATTTGACCCGATTCAAGATATCGGATTTATACCCGAAAGATTTCGCAATGCTGACATTATTATTTCGAGAAATGATTATCCTGTTGGTGTTGAAAAAATATCACCGGCTTTAATTGTTATAAATTCAGAAAACACAAAAGGTCTGATTTTGCAGAAAGAACTGTCTGATATCGGTCTCAATTGCGTTGCAACTGGAGGTTGCGGAGATATCATTATCAAGGCTGACAATGGTTTTGTCAGCGCATATAGGGAAGATTAGTCCCGGAAAGGAGATAACCATGCCTGCATTAAATGAAAGCGGTTTGAAGGAAATAATCAGGAATAATCCTGTCGGAGTCTTTTTGATTCATGGTGAGGAAAGCTATCTGAAAAAAGTTTATATTGATAAGATTGTTTCAAAAACCGTTGACAAGGCTTTTGCTGATTTTAATTTTCATACGTTTGACGGCAAGGAATGTTCTCTTTCGGATATTTATGAAAGTGCCGGTGCTGTTCCGATGATGTCGGAAACAAAATGCGTTCTTGTTAAAGACTTTCCGCTGGACACGCTTGACGATGAAGGGTTTGAACAGCTTGAAACCGTTCTTAACGATAATCCCGAGGACTGTGCACTTGTTTTTTCATTTATTGGTTATATGCCTAAGGGTTCAAGATGGAGCAAAGCAGTAAAGTTGTTTGAAAAATTCGGTTATAACATTAAACTCGACAAAAAAACAACTCCTGAACTTGTTAAAATGCTTGAAAGCGGTGCGAAAAAGAGAGGGACAGCTTTTGATAAAGGAGCAGCCGCATATCTTATAACCTGTGTAGGAACTGACCTTAATACTTTGTTAAATGAAACTGATAAAGTTTGTGCATATGCAGGTGAACGGGAAATAAAAAAGAGTGATATCGATACCGTTTGCATTAAAAGTCTTGATGCCAAAGTCTTTGATATGATTAAGGATCTGACGGCAGGAAGATTTGACAGTGCGTTCCGCAAACTTTCTCTTCTGTTTGAACAGCGTGAAGATGAATTTCAGATCCTCGGCGCTCTTATTGCTCAGTATTCTGATATTTACAGGGCAAAGGCGGCTGTAAAATCCGGAAACAGAGCAGAGATTATTGCAAAATATTATGACTATTCCGGCAAGGAATTTCGTCTTACCAATGCCGCAAGAAACGGTTCATCACTTTCTTTTGAAGCTATTGCTGAATGCATTGATATCCTTTCGTGGGCTGATAAAACATTAAAGAGTTCTGCCCTTGATAAAAAACTTGTTCTTGAAGTGACTGTTTTGAAGCTTGCAAGAGCGGGCAGGAGATAAAATGATTAAAATAAAACAAGCGATTATTGTTGAAGGCAAATATGACAAAATCAAGCTGTCAGGAATTATTGATGCACCAATAATTCAGACGGACGGATTCGGCATATTTAAAGACAAAGAGCTTCAGTTGATGATAAGAAAACTTGCTGAAAAAAGAGGGATTCTTGTTCTTACTGACAGCGATTCGGCAGGATTTAAAATCCGTAATTTTATTGGTTCAACTGTTGATAAGAAACATATCAAACACGCTTATATTCCAGATATTTTCGGTAAGGAAAGCAGAAAAACCGAGCCTTCCAAGGAAGGAAAAATCGGAGTTGAAGGTGTTTCGGAAGGTATTATACTGAAGGCTCTTGAGAATGCGGGAGTATTATGCGAATCAACTCCTGAACCGGAAAGACCTATAACAAAACTTGATTTATATGAGTTGGGATTTACCGGTTGTGCAGACAGTTCAATGAAAAGAGCTGCATTGCTCAGATATTATTCTTTTCCTTCAAGATTATCAACGAATTCACTCATTCAGGTTCTTAATTGTGTTACAACATTTGACCGATTTCTTGAGGATGTAAAAGAGATTGAAAAGGAGATGTCGGAATGTTCAGAATAGGTCACGGTTATGATGTGCATAAGCTCGTTGAAGGTCGAAGATTGATTGTCGGAGGTGTTGAGATTGAGCATGAAAAAGGACTTCTCGGTCATTCAGATGCAGATGTTCTTCTTCATGCAATCAGCGACGCTCTTCTTGGTGCGGCTGCAAAAGGGGACATAGGATGTCTTTTTCCTGATAATGATGATAAATATAAAGATGCTGACAGCCTTTTACTTTTGAAAGAGGTTGCGGATGTTTTAAAAAAAGACGGTTATTCAATTGTCAACATTGATGCTACTCTTATTGCTCAGCGTCCGAAAATGCGTCCTCATATTGAAAAAATGCGTATGAATATTGCTTCTGTATGCGATGTTACCGTTGATTGTATTAATGTAAAAGCTACGACGGAAGAAAAACTCGGTTTTACAGGACGAGAAGAGGGCATATCAGCTCATGCAGTTTGTATTATTCAAAAATAAACTTTTTGTAAATATATTGTGTTTTTGTTTACAGATTTATTTTTAATGTGTTATTATTTATACGTAAATACTATGGTCTGAAAGGATTGGTCAGAAATGTCCTTTTTTGATAATTTCTCCGAATTGTTTTCGAAACTTGGCTCGTTAAGTTTTGGTATAACTGATTTGCTTGATATTGCTTTGATTACATTCGTTGTTTATAATGCAATAAAGCTTGTCAGAGAAACCCGCGCTTTTCAGCTGATTAAAGGTCTGCTTCTGCTTGCAGTTGCATATCTTATTATAATTCAGCTTGATATGCAGGCTAGTTCTTACATATTCAGATTTTTGTTTCAGAACGTTTTTATTATTCTTATTATCCTTTTCCAGCAGGAGATCAGACAGGTTATTGAAAAGGTTGGTAACAGCAGATTTACAAGCCTAAGCCTTATGCTCAAAGGTAACCGTTCCGAAAAAGAAAAAACTGTAAATGATGCAATCAATGAGATTTCAAAAGCTGTCCAGAGAATGAGTGACAGTAAGACCGGATCGCTTATTGTTATGGAACGCGAAACGCTTCTCGGTGATGTTATTAGTTCGGGAAAACCTATTGATGCTTTTATTACCCATGAACTTATTGGTAACATATTTTTCCCGAAATCTCCTTTGCACGACGGTGCTGCAATTGTCAGAAAAGGCAGACTTATAGCTGCGGGCTGTGTTCTGCCTCTTACTAAAAATCCCGATATTTCAAGTGATCTCGGAACCAGACACAGAGCAGCTCTCGGCATGAGCGAGCAAAGTGATGCCGTAGTGATTGTTACGTCTGAAGAAACCGGAATAATCTCCATTGCATACGGCGGTGCTCTTGAGCGTAATCTTACCGATTCGGAGCTTCGCGAAAAACTTATTAATTATCTTGTTAATAATCCGAATGAAAAAATTATTGAAAACGGTATATTAAAAATATTTTTAAAGGAAAAGTACGATGGAAAGAAAAAAACAAAGAATAAGTGATTTATTTTATGACAATCGTTTTCTTTTGGTTTTTTCCGTTATTTTTGCATTGATAGCATGGCTTATTGTTGCAACGGAATTTTCGGAAACTCAGAATACGATTTTAAATGTTCCGGTTCAGATTAACAATTCAAATGTTAACAGTCTCGGAGGACTGCAGGCTTTTGTCGATAAGCAATATACCGTTGATGTTACAATCAGCGGTAAGCGTTATATTGTTGAATCGGATGATATTAAGGATGATATTCTTGTAATTGCAGACACGAGTCTGGTTAATTCTCCGGGTGATTTCTCGCTGAATTTATCTGTTACATCTAAAAGCGTCAGACCTGAATATGAGTTTGTCAGTGTTTCTCCTCAGGTAACTGACAAGATAACTTTCGATTATCTTCTTGAAGGAATAGAGTTTAAAGTTGTTCCTGAAATTAATTTTAAAAATGATGCTGTCGCCAAGGATTTTTATTTGGGTGATATTTCTGTTCTTGAGGTTTCATCGGTAAAAATCAGCGGACCTGAAACAGCTGTATCTAAAGTTGTAGGTGTAGTTGCCAGGGCAGAGCATGAAGGCGGATTGGATAAAAGTACTACGATTAACGCCACTCTTACTGCAATTGATGAAAACGGCAGTGCTGTTCAGGGTGTACGTATGAACAGAAACTCATCAAAGGTTAATATTAAAATCCCTGTATATTCAAAACACGTTCTTCCCGTTTCCTGTTCATTCTCCAATATTCCTACTGAATATATAGGAAATATTCCTTTTGAGTATACCATCAGTCCGGCAAAGGCTACCTTCGGTATTTTTGATGACGGTTTTGATAAAGAAAGCATTGAAATTTCATCAAAGATTGATTTCAATGAATTAACAGTCGGAGAAAACAAAATTGAGATTGATATCGGTCCGAACGAATTTCCGGGAGCAATTCTTCTTGATGAAGATGTTACTCAGTTTATTGTTACGGTTTATGTTCCTGATTACATGAGCAAAAACATTGTAATGAATCCTGAAAACATTATTGTTGAAAATCTTCCTTCTGATATTAATGTTGAATTTTCAGAGTTTCAATCAACTACTATTAATGTTATCGGACCGAAAGATTATCTCGCTTCTCTTACTGAAGAAAATTTGATTCTTGTTGCCGATTTTGATTTTGGCGAATATAATGAGTCCGGTTCAATTGTTGTTCCGATTAGAGTAGAAGACGGATACTGTTGGTCGTATAAAGGATTTAATGCTGTTTATGATATTGTCTGAGTTTTAATTTTTATTTAAAAACCGCTCTTTATTGGGCGGTTTTTATTTATATATTTATAAATTAATAAAATAGTTAATATAAATTTATATTTATATATAAATAACAGTTGATTTATGGAAAAAGACTGTGATATAATAAATTGAATAAAAATAATGTGGGGGAGTGGGATAATGAAAAGACTTGCTGTTGTTATTCCGGCAATATTGATTTTGCTGTCAGTGTTATCATCATGTGATTCCGGCTCTCTCATTCTTCCTGCAGATTCACTTCTTTCTCCTCCTCTTTATTACGAAGAGTATGAAGAGCTTGTTGAATCATTCGAAAAAAATATTGAAAGCGAAACTACTCTTTGCAATCCTCAGAGAGGAAGTTACCGCTCGGCAATAATTGTTGAAGACATTGATTCCGACGGGAATCAGGAAGCGGTTATTTTTTATAAAAATAATTCAGATATGTCAGTTGCTGCGATGCATTATTTTGATTTTGTCGGAGAAAAATGGATCTCATTTGGTGATTTTAAGGGCTACGGAGTCGGGATTGACAATGTTAATATTACAGATATGGATTCCGACGGTAAAAAAGAGATTCTTGTTTTGTGGAACACTTCCGGTGCTTCATCGGGAAATATTCTTTCCGTTTACCGTATGGATACTGTAACGAAGAAGTATAAAGAAATTGCTAATGAATCATGTTTCCTTTCTGAGGTAATTGACATTGACGGAAACGGCAGAAAAGATATTTTTATTATTGGTCAGAACAATTTGCAAACAGGTATTCAGAAGGTTGCAAAATCACTCAGACTCAACGGAGATTCCGTTGTTCTCTTCGGAGAAACAAAACTTGACTCAAATATCAGCGGTTACACTTCTGTTAAGACAGAAAAAAGTTCAAAAGCATCACCGATGAGAATTTACATTGACGCTATCAAAGGTGAACATCAGATGATTACCGAAGTTGTATATTGGGACAGTTCTAAGTCAGAGCTGTGTTCACCTTTTCTTGACCCGGAAACCATGATTAATTCCTCAACGCTAAGATATGAGCCTATCGGATGTACTGATATTAATAATGACGGAATCATTGATATTCCCGTTCAGTCAATTGTGTTCGGCAAAGGAGATAATATTCTGACCGTTGATACTGAGAATATTTTTCTTACCGAATGGAAGAGCCTTACATCATCGGGACTTGTGCCTGTTGCTTATACACTAGTTAATTATCCTGACGGATATATGATTAAACTTAATAAATCCGAACTCAATTCGCTTGGAATCAGAAACTATCGTTCGCAGAATTGTTGGATTATATATTCTGCAGACAACAACGGTGTTCCCGTTAATGAATTATATTCTGTTATTAAAATCCCGGTTCAGAAGTGGAATGACAAAAAATACAGTGCGTATATTCCGATTATTGAAAACGAAGAAAATGTTGTTTGCGCATTCGTTACATCAGACGGCAACAGCCTCGGAATAAACGAAGACTTTGTAAAATCAAGGATTATAAAATTACCTTAAAAGGAGAGCTCGCAATGAAGAGAGTTTTGATTGCCGAAGATGAATCGGCAATTAGAGAGTTTATCGTTATCAATCTCAAACGCGGCGGCTATGACGTTGTAGAAGCTGAAGACGGAGCTATGGCTCTTGAACTTTATGAAGCTTGCGGCGGCGAAATCGATGTTGCGTTGCTTGATGTTATGATGCCCAATATTGACGGCTTTGAGGTTTGTAAAAGACTCAGAACCATGAATAATAATATCGGAATAATTCTGCTGACTGCAAAAACTCAGGAAATGGACAAGATTACCGGACTTATGAACGGCGCAGATGATTATGTCACAAAGCCGTTTTCTCCGTCGGAGCTTGTTGCAAGAGTTGATGCGATTTATCGCAGAGTTGCAATGAACACTGCTCCTAAATCGTCAACGGTCGATGTTATCGAGCTTGGTGAATTCAAGCTCAACCTCCGCAGCAGAACACTTACCAAGAACGGAAAATATATTGAACTCACTCAGGTTGAATTTCAGATGATGGAATATTTCTTTACTAATCCCGGTGCGGCTCTAAGCAGAACAGATATACTCAATAAAGTCTGGGGCAGTGAATATTTCGGTGAAGAAAAGATTGTTGATGTTAATATCCGCCGTCTCAGAATGAAGGTTGAAGATGAGCCTTCCATACCTAAACATCTGACTACAATCTGGGGTATAGGATACAAGTGGATTGTCTGAATAATTAATTAAACGAAAGGAGAGACTCCCGTGAATTATCTGAGTATAACTAAACGATGGTTTATAAACGTTGCATCCATTGTTATTGTTATTCTTCTGACAGTTTCGGTTTTGCTTCTTCTTTTGATGAGAAATTATTATTACGGAGTTGCTTCGATGGCGCTCGATTCTTATTCATCTGATAAGATAGCATCTTCATTCAGCTTGTTTGAAGCAACCTCAAGCGGTTTTGAAGCAGCGGGAAGAGAATTTGTTGAGAATTTTCCCGATAAAGACACAATGGCGGTGTGGATAATAGACCGCAACGGTAACATTATTCTTTCATCAAGCGGATTTCAGATTAAAGAAAATGTTGAAATGCCAGATTATGTTGAAGCAATCAGTAATGAGCACGGCGTTTCGCGTTGGACGGGTAAATTACCTTCGGGTGAAAAAATCATGGCTTCAACCTGCATTTATAATTACCCGAGCGGTGTACGCGGCGGAGCTGTCAGGTTTATGATTTCTCTTGAGGCGATTGATGCTCAGCTTGGCAGAATTTGCTTTATTGTAGGATTTTGCTGTGTGTTTATGTTTGCTCTTCTTATTCTTTCAGGAAGTTTGTTTATACGATCTATTGTTAATCCTGTTAAAGATATCGGCGAAACCGCAAAAAGAATTGCCGGCGGCGATCTTGAAGCGAGAATCGATAAATATCCCTATAATGATGAAATCGGTGAGCTTTGTGCTACGATTAATGACATGGCAGATAAGCTTGCAACATCAGACAGATTGAAAAATGATTTCATTTCAACCATTTCTCATGAATTGAGAACACCTCTTACCGCAATAAAAGGTTGGGGCGAAACATTGCTTCAGGTCAAGGATTCGGATTCTCAGATGACTGAAAGAGGCATGGGGGTTATCATCAGTGAGGCTTCACGACTTAACGATATGGTTGAAGAGTTACTTGATTTCTCACGCATGAGCAGCGGCAGAATGAGAATGAATAACGAGAGAATTGATATCCTTGCAGAACTTGATGAGGTTATTTTTGCTTTTAAAGAAAGGGTAATCAAAGAAGGAATTGACCTTATTTATAATGTTCCTCATTCACCCGCACCTACAAACGGTGATGCATCGAGAATCAAACAGGTTTTTATTAATATTCTTGATAACGCTATGAAATACACAGAGCACGGTGGAAAGATAGTTGTTTTTGCGGAAATGCCCAATCCTGCAACACTGATAATTTCAATCAGCGATACCGGTGCGGGAATACCCGCGGAGGATTTACCTCATATCAAAGAAAAATTTTATAAAGCAAATACTACTGTACGCGGTTCGGGAATCGGACTTGCTGTTGCAGATGAAATAATCAGACTCCATAACGGTGATCTTGATGTTGACAGTGTTCTCGGCGAAGGTACAACAGTCAGAATAACTCTTCCGATTGTACCTCCTGAACGAGAATCATCCGAAATTGAAGGAGAAGTTTCAGACGATGAGTAAAACGAAAAAAAATAATTATGTTGCCGTCGGCGGTCAGGCTCTGATGGAAGGCATAATGATGAAAGGTCCGAAAGGCACGGCGATGTCACTTAGATTGCCTGATGGTTCGATAGAAACAACGATGAAGGATTTTGTTTCTGTCAGAAAAAAATTTAAGTTTTTTAATATTCCCATTCTTCGAGGAATTGTTTCATTTGTTGAATCCATGGTTTTCGGATACAAACTTCTTATGGAATCAGCAGAGAAAACCTCTCTTGATTTAGAGCAGGAAAATGAATCAAAACTAGATAAATGGATAAGCGATCATTTTGGTCCAAAAATGTTGGCGGTTATCGGGTTTATTTCTGCCGTGCTTGGAATCGGTCTTGCTTTTCTTCTTTTTATGTGGCTTCCGAGTTTCCTTTTTGATGTCGTCAACAACCATTTAGCCAATGGAGCAATTCTTCCGCTCAGAGCTGTTTTTGAAGGTCTGATAAGAGTTGTTATATTTATTATTTATATGGCTCTTGTAGCGAGAATGAAAGAAATCCGAAGAGTTTATATGTACCATGGAGCAGAACATAAAACAATATTCTGTTTTGAACACGGTAATGAACTTACAGTTGAGAACATCAGAAAAGAAAAACGTTTTCATCCCAGATGCGGAACAAGTTTTATTTTTGTAACAATACTTCTGAGCATTCTTGTATCATCAATTGTTTCGGTTATATTTCCTGCTCTTACTCAGACAAGATGGCTCTGGATTTTGGTTAAGGTTCTTATTACTCCGCTTATAATGGGTATCGGTTTTGAATTTATTCAGCTTGCCGGTAAATATCCCAACAAATTTACACAGCTTCTTTCAGCTCCCGGTTTGTTGATGCAGAGAATAACAACCGCTGAACCCGATGATGCGATTATTGAAGTTGCAATTGAATCCATGAAAGCTGCGCTTGAGGGATATGTTCAGAATTCGGATGTTAATCCTTCCGATAGCAATGCGGAGAATGATTAATGAACGCAAGAGAATTATTTAATAAAGGTAAAGATATTCTTAATGACAACGAAATTGAAAATTATTCCAATGAAGCAAGATGGATTTTTGAATCTGTTTTTAATTGCGGCGGAGATTATTTGATTTTCCACGGAAACGATGAAATTGATTCTGCTCGAACGGGGGAATATCTTGACAGAATTAAAAAACGTTTATCCGGAATGCCCGTTCAATACGTAATCGGCGAATGGGATTTTTACGGTGAAACATTTTGCGTTGGCGAAGGGGTTCTTATTCCGCGGCCGGAAACAGAGTTTCTTGTTGAATTTGCCGTCAATTTTTTAAAGAATAAAGATAAACCGGTTGTTGTTGATATTTGTTCGGGAAGCGGATGCATCGGACTCAGCGTTGCAAGACTCATTCCCGATTCAAAAGTTTATCTTATTGAAAAATCGGATGATGCTTTAAAGTATCTGCTCAAGAATAATGATAAATTTTCACTTGTAAATACTGAAATCATTCATGGTGATATTTTTGAAGGATTTGGTTCATTTGGAATCCCTGTTCCCGATTTGATTCTTTCAAATCCTCCTTATATTAACTCAGATGAAGTTTCAACACTTCAGACTGAAGTTCTTAAAGAGCCTGTCATGGCTCTTGATGGCGGACTTGACGGACTTGATTTTTACAGAGCAATTGCTGATAAATGGCTGACTGACTGCAGAGGAGCCGTTGCTGTTGAATGCGGAGAAGGTCAGTCTGAAGTTATAGAAAAATTATTTTCTGTTTATTGTTCCGAAACTTACTCAGTTAATGATTTTAACGGAATCCAAAGAGTTGTTATCGGAAGAAAGGATTAATTATGATTTTTGATATAATCAGAAACGGTTTTTCAACCGATTCAATTCTCAGTCTTCTTGCAAGAGTTTTTGTTGTTTTCTGTACTCTTCCCGTGCACGAATATGCTCATGCGCTTGTTGCAACTAAACTTGGCGATGACACTGCAAGATTAAAAGGCAGACTCACTCTTGCACCGCTTGCTCATATTGATTTGATTGGTGCATTGATGATTTTCCTTGTTGGTTTCGGATATGCAAAACCTGTTCCCGTGAATCCCAGAAAATTCAAAAACCCTAAAGGTGGCATGGCTTTGACTGCTTTAGCCGGTCCGCTTTCAAATATCATTATGTCATTGGTATTTATGTTGCTTTGCAATATTTCATCAATTGTTTACAGCAATACCGGTGTTCTTTTTGCAGGAGTTGCGTATACGTTTTTCTTTTTTGCAGCTCAGATTAATGTCAGCCTTGCTGTTTTCAATCTTATTCCTATTCCTCCTCTTGACGGATCAAGAATTCTCAATCTTATTATTCCTTCAAAATATTATTTTAAAATCATGCAGTATGAACGCTATATTATTCTTGCTGTTTTCGCATTGATTTTCCTTGGCGTTCTTGACGGTCCTCTTTCATTTGTTTCCGGTCTTATTATGAAACTTATAACTTTTGTTGCAGGACTTCCGTTTAAATTTTTTCTTTAATTAACCGAAAGGGGTTATTTCTTGGAAAAGCTTCAGTATAAGCTGGAAGTTTTTGAAGGTCCCATGGACCTGCTTCTTCAGCTTATTTCAAAAAAGAAAGTAAGCATAAATGATGTTCCGATTATGGAAATCATTGAACAGTATCTTGAATATGTAAGAATGATGCAGGAAGACAATCTTGATGTTTCAAGTGAATTTCTTGAAATGGCAGCAAGACTTCTGTATATTAAAACCGTCTCGCTTCTTCCCGTTCATGAAGAAGCGGAGAAATTGGTTGAAGAATTACGCGGAGAATTGACTGAATATCAGGATTGTAAACTTGTTGCAGGCAAACTTCAGAATCAGGCAAAGGGATTTGAATTTTATTCAAGAAAGCCTGAAGAATTTGAAGTTGATATGACTTATACAAGAATTCATGAGCCGGTTGAAATTTTCAAGGCATATATGTCGGCTGTCGGAAAAGGTAAAAGAAAACTTCCTCCTCCGATTGAGGCGTTCAGAGGTATTGTGGCTCATAAAATTGTTTCTGTTTCATCGAGAATCAGTTTTATTATTGATAAGTTCAAATCAAAAAAGAGCAGAAAGTTTTCGTCATTCTTTTCGGAAGCTGAATCACGGTCCGAAATGGTAGCAACTTTTCTTGCGCTTCTCGCAATGGCAAAGGCAAAAAGAATTCAGATTGACGGTCAGGGTGACGACATCAGTGTAACCTTACTGCAGGGCAGAGGGGAGAGTATAGAAATTGACGAATGAACAAATAAGAGCTTCGTGCGAAGCAATACTCTTTGCTTCGGGTGAACCGGTTGAGGCGATAAGAATCGCAGAGGCTCTTGAAATAGAAACTGAGGTTGTTATCGGCGCTTTGTGGGAGCTTTCCCGTTCGCTTGATGAAAGGCAGAGCGGAATATGTCTTCTGAAACTCGGTAATAAATATCAGCTTTGCTCAAGAGTTGAATATGCCCAGCAGGTCAGAAGCGTTCTTGATATTAAAAAGAATACTCCTCTTTCTCCTGCGGCGTTTGAAGTTCTGGCTGTTGTTGCGTATAATCAGCCTGTTACAAAAGCTTATATTGAACAAATCAGAGGGGTTGATTGCTCAGGCGTTGTTTCTACTCTTTGTCAGAGAGGCTTGCTTGAGGAAAAAGGCAGACTTGATTTGCCAGGAAGACCGCTTCTTTACGGAACAACTCCTGATTTCCTTCGTTGTTTTTGTCTTACATCGCTTGCGGATTTGCCGGAGCTTCCTGAAAAGCCCGAAATCGATGTTGAGCAGGATGATGAAATTGACAACGAACAGGGCGAACAGATCAGAACATTTTTTCAATCTGAAGAATAAGGAGGCGATTACTTGACAGCGCTTTACATAATAATAGGAATTATAGCGTTTTTGATAGTTTTGCTTTCAATTAAATTTGTTATAACAGTTCATTACGAAGATGATGTTACTCTGTCTGTCGCATGGCTTTTTCTGAAATTCAATATTCTCCCGAAAAAAGAAGAAGAAAAACCGAAGAAAGAAAAAAAGAAAAAAGATGAGAAGCCAAAAGAAGAGAGCGAAGTTGTTAAGGAACCGAAGAAAAAGAAAGATAATATGTTTGTCAGGTTCTATAACAATCAAGGCGTTTCCGGAGTAGTTCAGCTTCTTAAGGATGCAGCAAATGCTGTTGGCGGAATGTTCAAAAGAATCGGAAGAGCGTTTGTTTTTGATGAATTGTTTGTTTCACTGGATGTCGGTGCATCTGACTCAGCTAAAACTGCAATAAAATACGGCAAAGTTTGTTCGGGAGTTTTCCCGGCAATGGGTCTTATTGTAAGCACCATGAGAGTTAAAAAATACAGCGTTGAAGTCAAGCCTGATTTTATTTACGGCAAAAATGTTGCAAGACTTCACAGTAAAATTTCGGTAAGACCAATTACACTTATAAACGCTGTAATTATTCTCCTTTTTGAACTTTTATTTAAAGTTGTTTTCAAACTGTTTAAGCACAGTAAAGTAGATGAATCTACAGTGGAAAAGCAGAAAAAATAAAAATCATAATTTATGAAAGGCGGAAAACAAAATGAAAGAACAGTCAGCATCAGGAATTCTCGGTACATCAATTGAAAAGATCAAGGATCTTGTTGACGTCAGCACAATTATTGGTGAACCTATCAAAATCAGCGAATCAATTCAGATTATCCCCGTTTCAAAAGTTACATACGGTTTTGCATCAGGCGGCACAGATTTTCCTTCAAAGAATAATCAGGAACTTTTCGGTGGCGGCGGCGGAGCGGGTATCACAATCACTCCCGTTGCATTTCTTGTTATAAATAACGGAAGTGTTACCGTTAAATATATCGATGCTGCTGAAGGTTCAGTTGAAAGAGTTATCGGCATGGTTCCCGATCTTGTTGACAAGGCAACAGATGTTATCAATCAGCTCAAGCATAAAGATAATACTGTCGATAATGCTATTAACGACTATATTAATTCAACCGAAACTGCGGCTGAATAATATAATTTATTGACCCTTGCATATAAATTTATTATAAATTTTGCGAGGGTGAGATAATTGAATAAGAAAATAATCTCTATGTTTTTGGCGTTTTTATTTATCTGTTTTGTTTCTTTTCCGGTAAATGCAAACGTAATCGGTATTTCAGCTCAGAGCGCAGTGCTGATGTGCGTGAACAATGATGAAGTTTTATATTCCAAAAACGAGGATAAAAAACTTCCAATGGCAAGCACAACGAAGATTATGACGTCTTTGCTCGCTCTTGAAGCCGCAACTCCTGAAAGAGAAATCATTGTTACTGATGAAATGGTTAATGTTGAAGGAACATCTATGGGTCTGAAAGCAGGTGACAGTGTCTCACTTTGTGAACTTGTTTACGGAATGATGCTTCAATCGGGTAATGATGCTGCAAACACAGTTGCATATGTTATCGGTGGAAATCCTGTAAAGTTTTCAGAGATGATGAACGAGCGTGCTTCAGAGATCGGGATGACTAACTCGAATTTTGTCACTCCGTCCGGTCTTGATGCAGAAGGTCATTATTCAACGGCGTATGATATGGCTTTGCTTGCGTCGAAATGCATAATGAATCCTGAGTTCAGACATATTTGTTCGCAGAAATCAGCCAAACTGACATATGGTAATCCACCATATTTACGAACGCTGACAAATCATAACAGACTGTTATGGAAGTATTCTGATTCAATCGGAATAAAAACCGGTTTTACAAAAAAGAGCGGAAGATGTCTTGTCAGTGCCGCAGAAAGAAACGGTGTAATCCTTGTTGCTGTAACATTGAATGCAGCAGATGATTGGAATGACCATATTTCACTTTTTGAATACGGTTTTTCAAAATGTAAACCCGTTTTAATCGGTTGTGATTTATCTTCAGTTAAACTGAATGTTGTCGGTGGAGCAAAAAAACATGTTCCTGTTCGATTGATGAATGATTTTGTAAGTGTTGAAGGACAATCATGTTATTTCAGAATTCTTATGAAAAATTTCGAGTATGCGCCTGTAAAAAAAGGTGAGATTGCAGGGATTGCCGAGGTCGTTTCCGATGGGAAGATTATTGACAGAATACCGATTTTAACAGACGGTGTTTCTTTGAGGACGGTCTATATTTCATCCGAAAAAGAAGATGATAAAAAAGAGAGTTTATTTTCTGTTTTCAGGAAAAGATTTTTTGAATAACGCCTTTGTCACGGCGTTCAGAGGTGAAGTAAATGGCAGATAATAAAATAAGATTACAAAAATTCCTCTCTGAAGCAGGAGTTGCCTCCAGACGCAAGGCAGAGGAAATGATAAAAAACGGTTCTGTTAAAGTTAACGGTCATGTTGCCCAGATAGGCGACAGTGTTGACCCTAAAAAAGATAACATTACCGTAAAAGGTAAAAAAGTCACCAGACAGTCAAGCATGAGATATATTCTGCTCAATAAACCGAGAGGATATGTTACAACAACTGATGATGAACTTGGAAGAAAGTGCGTTCTTGAGTTAGTAAAAGACGTTAAAGAGCGTATTTATCCCGTTGGCAGACTCGACAGAGTTTCAGAAGGTGCTCTTATTATGACCAATGACGGTGCATTTGCCAACGCCATGATGCACCCTTCAAAGCACGTTCCCAAAACATACCGTGTAACCGTCAGACCCGAACCGACATCAGAACAGATTGATATTCTTTCAACAGGTGTTGAAATTGACGGCAGGCTCACAGCTCCTGCGGATGTTTATATTGTTTCGAAAGACGACGGAAGAGCTGTTCTTGAGATAGTTCTTCGTGAAGGCAGAAACAGACAGATTCGCCGTATGTGTGAGACTCTGAATCTTGAGGTCGCAAGACTCAGAAGGATTGCAGTCGGCTCTGTCAGACTCGGTATGCTTCCTATAGGTCAGTGGCGAGATCTGACTCCTCAGGAAGTTGAAGCATTGTTCAAAGCTGCAGGTTTGAAAATCAGCGGAGGTTCCAAATGATAAGATTTATTCCCGTTGAAAAGGATAATATTATATTTATCAGGGCGGTTGAAAATGATAATGAAATCGGATACTGTTCTTTCGAGCTTGACGGTTTTGATATGAAATTTATTTCTGTTGATTCTTCCGATGATATTATTACAGAAGGCATTGCAAGAGCTGCAATGAATTATGCTGCCAACAGATATGCATATATCGCAAAAATAGAGAAGAAAAATGTTTCGCCTGCATTTTTGAGACTGGGTTTTACAGGTGATGATATTCTCAGCGTTGAGATTCCCGTCGCTCTGACATCGGGGTGCAGTTGCGGACATTAAAAATATTGGAGATGTAAAATAATGATTAAAAGTATGACCGGATACGGCAGAGCTCAGCAGCTTGTAGACGGTATGAATATTACGGTTGAAATTAAAAGTGTCAATCACAGATACTTTGAATTTTCATCCAAACTTTCAAGAACATACGGTTTTCTTGATGAAAAACTTAAAAGTTTTTTCAATGGCAAGCTTACAAGAGGAAAGATGGAATGCTATGTTTCAATTGAAGCTGTTGAGGAACCCGATACAATAATTTCTCTCAATCCTAACCTTGTAAAGGGATATATGGAAGCTTATAAAGAGCTTTCTGAAACCTTCGGACTTGAGAACGATATTAAAGTGTCGGATATTTCCAGAGTAAGTGATATTTTTACAATTCGTAAACAGGCTGCCGATGAAGAAAAAATCTGGGCAGCAGTCAGCGTTGTTGCACAGAATGCTCTTGACGGATTTATTTCTATGAGAGAGCGTGAAGGCGAAAGACTTAAGTCAGATGTTCTTTCAAGACTTGACATAATTATTTCCAATGTTGAGTTTATAGAAGAACGGTCACCTCAGACTGTTGTTGAATATAATGAAAAACTTCTCGGAAGACTCAGAGAACTTCTTTCGGATGCTCACATTGATGAACAGAGAATTCTTACAGAAGCTGCAATTTTTGCTGATAAGATTGCAGTCGCAGAAGAAACTGTTAGACTTCGCAGTCATATTTCACAGCTTCGTCTTTTCCTTGAAGCAGATGAGGCTATCGGAAAGAAAATGGATTTCCTTGTTCAGGAACTTAACAGGGAAGCAAATACAATCGGTTCAAAAGCTCAGGATGTTGAAATTGCACGCAGAGTAGTTGATATTAAAGCAGAAATCGAAAAAATCCGTGAGCAGATTCAGAATATTGAATAACGGAGGATAAAACAATGAAGTTAATCAATATCGGATTTGGTAACATGGTTAATGCGGGACGTCTTGTTGCCATTGTCAGTCCCGAATCCGCACCGATAAAACGCATTATTCAGGAAAGCAAAGAAAAAGGTACTTTGATTGATGCAACCCACGGCAGAAGAACCAGAGCAGTTATTATTACAGACAGCGACCATGTTATTCTGACTTATCTTCAGAGCGAAACCGTTGCAAACAGACTTAACGATGATATGGACGAGCTTGACGAAGAGGAGGATGAAGATGACTGATAAAGGTATTCTTATTATATTTTCAGGACCTTCAGGCTCAGGAAAAGGAACGGTTTTAAAAAAAGTTCTTTCTGACCGAGACGATACAAAACTTTCCGTTTCAATGACTACCAGAGGACAGAGACCCGGAGAGATTGACGGCGTTCATTATTATTATGTTAACCGTGAATATTTTGAAAAGAAAATTTCTGATAATAAGATGCTTGAATATGCTGAATATGCAGGAAATCTTTACGGCACTCCAAAAGACCCTGTTGATGAAATGCTTAATTCAGGATTTAATGTTATTCTTGAAATTGAAGTTCAGGGTGCTGAAAAGATCAGAAATAATTATCCTGACGCTGTAAATATTTTTCTTACTCCTCCTTCAATTGCCGTTCTTGAGCAGAGACTCAGAGGCAGAAACACAGAGGATGACGAAACAATTAATCACAGACTTGTAATTGCCCGCGAAGAAATCCGCAGAGCAACGGAATATGATTATATTGTTATAAGTGATACAGTTGAAGAATCTTCCAAACGTATTAATACGATTATTAATGCAGAAAAACTCAAATCAAAAAGAAATAAAAAATTATTAAGTGAGGTAATCAATAATGTTTAATCCCGATTTAAGAGGTGTTCTCACCAATCATCTCAGCCGTTATTCTCTTGTAACAGCAACTGCAAAGAGAGCTAGAGAAATTGCTGAAGAAGCTGAAGAAAACAAGGTTATTATGACAGAAAAGCCTGTAAGTGTTGCTCTTGAAGAAATTCTTGCAGGAGAATATGTAATTGTTGAACCTGAAGAAATCAGAAATATCTGATTTCAGAAATACTGATATTTAATTAAAAAATATTAAGGGAGGAAATCAAGTTGAAATACGCAAAGATTGCTGTTGAATCAACAGTTTTCTCGTTTGATAAAGAATTTGATTATATAATTCCTCCCGAGTTTGAATCCAAAATAAAAAAAGGTTGCAGAGTTACTGTTCCGTTCGGAAACGCAAACAAAAAAAGAATCGGATTTGTTTTTGATATTACCGATTTTTCTGAAAAAAAAAAGCTTAAGAAAATTAACGGTGTAATTGATGAAAATCCTCTTTTGAATGATGAATTAATCGAACTTGCAAGATGGATAAAAGAGAGAACCTTCTGTACTTTTTATGAGGCAGCAAAAGCCATGCTACCTTCTGGAATAAACAACAGAATGGTTGTCTCGTATGCAATTAATCCCGAAATTGATTCTGATTCAATCGATAAACTTGAAGGTGTAGAAAAAGAGATTGTTGAGTATCTCAACAGAAGATCGGTGTTTGTCAAAAGCGATAATATTTTTAAAGCTTTGGCTTTAAAAAGCAATATATCGGTTTGCGAATCGCTTGTAAAAAAAGGATTTCTTTTATCAACTTCCGATGCAGTTCAGAATCTTGGAAATTTATCGGTTAAAATGCTTCGTGTATTACCTGAGACCGAAACCGTTAAATTAACTGCAAAACAAAGTCAAATGCTGAAAGTTCTCAAGGATATGGGCACTGTCAGTGTAAAAGAAATCTGTTATTTTACCGGTATGACACCTGCAGTTGCAACCACCCTTGTAAGAAAGGGTCTTGCTGAATTCTATGAGCAAGAAGTGTTTACATTGCAGGATCTTGAGAAAAAAGTTGATAAACCGTCTCCACTTAACTTGACTGAAGAACAAAATGCGGCATATATGAAACTTTCTTCTCTTGCAAACGGAGATAAGGCATCTGTTTCACTCTTGTACGGCATAACCGGAAGCGGTAAAACATCTGTTTATATGAGCGTTATTGACCGTGTTATTGAAGATGGAAAATCCGTAATTGTTATGGTGCCTGAAATCGGTCTCACACCGCAGACTATTTCTCTTTTTGCAAGCAGATACGGTGGCAACATTTCAGTTTTTCACAGTGCGCTAAGTGTTCGCGAAAGACTTGAACAGTGGAAAAGAGTCAGAAACGGTGATGTAAAGATTGTTATCGGAACAAGAAGCGCTGTTTTTGCTCCTGTTGAAAATCTGGGTCTTATTATCATTGATGAGGAGCAGGAGCACACTTATAAGTCTGAACAGACGCCCAGATATAATGCGATTGATGTTGCAAAATTCAGAATAGCATATAATAAAAGTCTTCTTCTTCTTGCTTCAGCAACTCCAAGTATTGAAAGCTATGCTTCAGCGCTCAGCGGTAAATATGAGCTTTGCACTTTGACCAGAAGATACGGTAATGCTGTTTTGCCCGAAGTCATAACCGTTGATATGCGAAATGAGCCTAAGGTGAACGGCAGTAACGCAATCAGTCAGACACTGTATGATTATCTTGACGATAATCTTAAGAATGGAAAACAGGCAATCCTTTTAATTAACAGAAGGGGATTCAACACTTTTGTTTCGTGTAATTCATGCGGTGAGGTTGTTTGTTGTCCCCATTGCAGTATATCAATGACTTATCATATTGCTAATCGTAGACTCATGTGTCATTACTGCGGATATTCTGTGCCGCTAAGTGACAAATGTCCGTCGTGCGGTGAGAAAGCAGTCAGATTTTCAGGGTTCGGAACTCAGAAAATAGAAGACGAACTTGAAGAACTGTTCCCTGAAGCAAAGATTGCAAGAATGGATACAGACTCTACTTCGGGAAGAAATTCTCATGAAACACTTCTCGGCAGTTTTGCAAAAGGTGAATATGATATTCTTATCGGAACGCAGATGGTTGCAAAAGGATTAAATTTTCCCAATGTAACTCTTGTTGGCGTAATATCTGTTGATCAACAGCTTTATAATGACGATTTCCGCAGTCTTGAAAAAACTTTTTCTTTACTTACTCAGGTTGTCGGCAGATCAGGCAGAGGTGAATTCAAAGGCACTGCAATTATCCAGACTCTGACTCCTGAAAATGATATTATCCGACTTGCAGCAAAACAGGATTATGATGAATTTTATTCAACAGAAATTAAGCTTCGCAAAGCGCTTATTTATCCTCCTTATTGCGATATCTGTGTTTTGGGTTTTGTCGGTGAAAATGAAATTGCTGTTAAATATGCAGCACACGATGTTCTTGAACAACTGAAAAAGCATCTTAAAGGAAAGTATAAAGGTGAGAAGATAATTATTCTTGGCCCTATGCCGTCCAGAGTTGCGAAGATTAATGAAAAATACAGATACAGAATAATTATTAAATGCAGAAATTCAATTCGTTTCCGTCAGTTGGTTTCTGAAATACTTAATACTTGCGGTACAGACACGCGTTTTTCCACAGTAACTGTTTATGCAGACATTAATCCTGACAGTACCGTATAGTTTATTACATTATATATAATTATCAATACATGAAAGGATTGATATTTATGGCCATCAGAAATATTGTTAAAGTCGGCGATCCCGTTTTAACAAAAACCTCCCGTAAAGTTGAAAAATTTGATTCACGCCTCTGGCAGCTTCTTGATGATATGAAAGAAACTATGCATCATGCCAACGGAGTTGGACTTGCCGCTGTTCAGGTCGGAATTTTAAGAAGAGTCGTTGTGATTGATTGCGGCGACGGATATATTGAACTTATTAATCCCGAAATAATCGGTAAGGAAGGCGAGCAGTTTGAAGAAGAGGGCTGTCTTTCACTTCCGGGTGAATCGGGTATTACTTGCAGACCTGCTGTTGTTAAAGTGCAGGCTCAGGACAGAAACGGTAAATGGTGTATTTATAAAGGTGAAGGTCTTAAGGCAAGATGTTTCTGTCATGAGATTGATCATCTTGACGGCGTTGTCTTTACTCAGCGTGTTATTAAGGAGATTAAAGAATGAGAATTGTTTTTATGGGAACGCCTGAATTTGCAGTCCCTTGTCTTCAAAAGTTGATAGACTGCGGTCATGAAGTGACAGGAATTTTTACCCAGCCGGATAAACCTCAGGGAAGAAATATGATATTAACTCCTCCGCCTGTAAAACAGCTTGCTCTTAAGTATAATATTCCTGTTTATCAGCCTACAAAAATGAGAGACGGTACAGCTCTTGAAATGCTCAAAGAGGCAAATCCCGAACTTGTTATTGTTGTTGCGTACGGAAAGATTCTTCCATCTGAAATTCTTGATTTACCTGAATACGGATGTATCAATATTCATGCTTCACTTCTTCCCGAGTTAAGAGGAGCTGCACCTATTCAGTGGTCTGTTATTAACGGATTAAAAAAGACCGGTGTGACATCAATGCAGATGGATGAAGGTCTTGATACCGGTGATATGCTTATTAAAAGTGAAATTGAAATAGGCGAAAATGATACTGCAGGAGAATTACATGATAAACTCTCCGTACTCGGAGCGGAAGTTCTTGAAAAAACAATTGAACTTTTGCTTGACGGAAAATTAAATCCCATTAAACAGGAACACGATAAATTTACTTATGCTCCTATGCTTTCCAAGGATTTGTCACCTATCGACTGGAATTTTACTGCTCGTGAAGTTCATAATAAGATAAGAGGACTTTGTCCCTGGCCTTCGGCAACCGCAATTATTAACGGTAAGAAAGTGAAAATACATCAGAGTATTCTTGTTGATTGTAAAGGAACTTCTGCCGGAGAGATTGTTGAAAGCGGCAAGCATCTTATTGTATCATGCGGTGACGGAAAATGTATTGAGATATTAAATCTTCAGGCCGAAGGGAAAAAAGCAATGTCAGCTGCTGATTTTATGAGAGGTAATCCTCTTGAAATAGGAGAAAAATTTGAATAATAACGGAAGGAGAAAAGGAAATGCCTTATTTCTTTTATGATTATTATTATATAATACTTGTTATCCCCGCAATTATTCTTGCACTAATTGCTCAGGCAAAGGTAAAATCAACTTTTAATAAGTTTTCCAAAGTTTCCAATTCGAGAGGAATAACTGGTGCATATGCCGCTCAGACAGTTCTTACTCATTACGGTATCAGGGATGTACGAATTGAGCAAGTTTCAGGAAAATTGAGTGATCATTACGATCCAAAGTCAAAAGTTATTCGTCTTTCGCCTGAGGTTTATTCCGGTACTTCTATTGCCGCTGTCGGTGTTGCCTGTCATGAAGCAGGTCATGCCGCTCAGCATGCAGAGAGTTATACACCGGTAAAAGTCAGGAACACACTTGTGCCCGTTTGCAACATTGGTTCTACTCTCGGGTTTCCCTTGGCAATCATTGGATATTTTCTTGGTTTTGAACCCTTGATTGTAATAGGACTTATGCTTTATGCGTTAATTACTGTGTTTCATCTTGTAACTCTTCCCGTTGAGTTCAATGCAAGCCGAAGAGCAATAAAAGTTATTGATGCAACCAATCTTCTCTATGATGATGAAATTAACGGAGCTAAAAAAGTTCTCAGTGCAGCTGCAATGACATATGTTGCTTCGCTTATTGTCTCTTTGGCAAATTTGCTCAGATTGATTCTCAGATTCAGAAGAAGAAATTAAATCCTGAAAGGACGCGAATATATGAAGAGTGCAAGACAAATTGCATTTGATGCACTTTTAAAAGTTTATAAAGACAGTGCATATTCCAATCTTATTGTGGACAGTCTTTTAAAAGAAAATCCCGGACTTGATGAAAGGGATAAAGCTTTTATCTGCAATATTGTTTACGGCACTCTTGACCGTCTTATTCTGATCGATTATAATCTTGGTCTTTACCTTACTCAGCCGGTTAAAAAGCTCAAGCCGGAGCTTCACACTGTTTTAAGAATGGGTACATATCAACTTTTGTTTATGGACAAAGTTCCTTCAAGAGCCGCTGTTAACGAGAGCGTTAATCTTGCAAAGGTTAATAAATCTAATTTTGCAGCTTCAATGGTCAATGCTGTTCTTCGACGGGTTGCTGATAACGGATTAAGACTGCCTGATTTCCCTGAGAATTCATCAGAATATCTTTCTGTTAAATATTCTTGTCCCGAATGGCTTATTTCTCTTTGGATTAATGCTTATGGCTATGAGAATGCTGTTCAATTAGCTGAAAAAGCTCTTGAAGCTCCTCCGCTGGTTATCCGTTGCAATACAACAAGAATTTCTGTAGATGATTTAATTAATAAACTTTCGGAAGAGAATGTAACTGCAGAAAAATCAGATTTGCTACCGAACGCTCTTTTTATAAATGCTTCAGTTGCTGTTGATGAGCTGGAAGCGTATAAAGACGGATTATTTCATGTCCAGGATTCGGCATCACAGATTTGCTGTTTGGCTGTTGATGCAAAACCCGGCGAAACAGTTTTCGATCTTTGTTCTGCGCCGGGTGGAAAAGCTTTTACCATTGCAGAAATGATGGAAAATACAGGCGTTGTCAGAGCCTTTGATATATATCAATCAAGAGTTGAACTTATTAAAAAAGGTGCAGAAAGACTTGGCCTTTCAAATGTTTATTCATATCTTTCTGATGCTTCTATATATAATGAAAATTACGGTTTGGCAGATAAAGTTCTTTGTGACGTTCCGTGTTCCGGTCTTGGTATCATCAGAAGAAAGCCTGAGATCAGATTTAAAAAATCTGAAGATATTGACAATTTACCCAATTTGCAGTATCGTATACTATGTAATGCCACAAGATATCTGAAAGACGGAGGTAGATTGATTTATTCTACCTGCACCTTGAATCCGAAAGAAAATTCCGATGTTTGCGACAGATTTTTGAACGAACATCCTGGTTTTTCTTTGGTAAATATTCTTCCTTCGTTACCTAGATTTTCGGATGAGGAAAAATATCTTACATTAATGCCTCACATTCATTCTACGGATGGATTCTTTGTTGCTGTCTTTGAGAAAGACGGAGGTGGAGAATGATACACGATATTTTATCAATGACATTTGATGAACTTTCAAATGAGTTTTCACTTCTCGGATTTCCAAAATTCCGTGCAAAACAAGTTTATGAATGGCTTCATAAACATCTTGCTGACGGATATGATGATATGACAAATCTTCCGAAAAGTCTTCGCGAACAATTAAAAGAAAAATTTCCGATTATCAATTGTAAGATAGAAAGAAAACAAGTTTCTAAAATTGATAATACTGTTAAATACTTATTTAAACTTTATGACGGCGATTTTATTGAGAGCGTTGTCATGAAATATAAATACGGTTATACAATTTGTGTTTCTTCGCAAGTAGGCTGTAAAATGGGCTGTGCTTTTTGTGCGTCAACGCTTGGCGGATTCAAGCGAAGTCTTAATGCAGGTGAAATACTCTCTCAATTGTATGCCGCTCAAAAAGATATCGGAGAGCGTATTTCTCATATTGTTCTGATGGGCATGGGAGAACCTCTTGATAATTTCGATAACGTTATGAGATTTCTTGAACTTGTGACGGATGAAAACGGAGTGAATATTTCAATGAGAAATATTTCACTTTCAACATGCGGAATTGTTCCGAGAATTAATGATCTTCTTGATAAACATCTTCAGCTCACGCTTTCAATTTCGCTGCATGCACCGAGTAATGAAATAAGAAATCGGATAATGCCTGTCAATAAAAAATATCCGCTTCATGAACTTTTAAAAATAAGTAAAAAATATACTGATGAAAACTCAAGGAGAATATCGTTTGAATATTCTAT
>JAZSCO010000196.1:0-9452 GCA_045602965.1 Acutalibacteraceae bacterium
GGTTACCTTAACGCCGTTTTCATTGATAAAAGTATCTTTGTCCCCTTCTTTTGCAGGAACTATAAGACGGAAAGTTGAGTCATGCTTGCACCAATTAACCTTTGCATCAATTTTGTTGAATATTTGCTCAATCATGCTGGGTTCTTCGGGTGTACCCATACCCGCAAGTTCATGAAGCGAGGGTTCAAATTCGAATCTGCCTCTTACAAACGAAGATGCAGAGCCGCCGGGAATATTGTGTCTTTCAAGAAGAAGAGTTGAAAGACCTGCTTTGGCACAGTTCGCTGCTGCAGCAAGACCGCCGTTACCTGCACCGATTACGATTACATCATATTTTTTCATCATTCAGCCTCCGATTATTATTTTGCTGACATATACGGATATATTTTAACATAAGAAGCCGCAAGATGCAACTTATTTATTGACAATAAAACTACAACAAAATATAATATAGAAAACTAATCAAACGGAGGGTTGCAAATGCCCGAAAAATTTCATAACATAGGAATTCTCGCCCATGTTGACTCGGGAAAAACAACTCTAACCGAGCAGCTTTTATATCTTACCGGAGCAATCCGTAATGCGGGAAGTGTTGATGACGGAACAACAGCAACAGACAGTCTTTCGGTCGAAAAGCAACGAGGTATTTCTGTCAGAACAGCAACTGCTTCCACTGAATGGAACGGCGTTGCAATCAATATTATTGATACGCCGGGTCACATGGATTTTGCAGGCGAAGTTGAAAGAGCTTTATCTGCGCTAGACTATGCGGTTGTTATAATTTCGGCGGTTGAGGGCGTTCGTGCACATACAGAAAACATACTCAAATCACTTGATACGGTAAAACTTCCCAAACTGATTTTTATTAACAAAATCGACAGAGCGGGCTCAGATGTCAGTTCGGTCATAAACGAACTCAGACAGATTTCCCCTCAGACAAGTCTGATTCTTTCGGAAGCTGAAAACGAGGGAGAAGCAAATGCCCGTGTTAAAGTAATTGAGGGAGAAAAATTTGCCGTTGCCGCAACGGAAGCTCTTGCTGAAATATGTGACGAAGCGGCAGATGTTTTCCTGAATGACTCCGTTCTTTCGGAAATTCGTGCAAAAGAGCTTGTCCGCAAGGAAATCTCAGATTGCAACCTTACGCCAATTGTTTTCGGGAGCGCAAAATATTCAATCGGAATCAAAGAGCTTGCCGATATTCTTACTGATTTAATGCCCGATTCCGAGCGGAGAAAAACAGATGAATTATGCGGAATTATTTTTAAAATAGAACACGATAAAGCTCTGGGAAAAGTTTCACACATAAGACTTTTCGGCGGCGAAATATCAAACCGCGATGAGGTTGAAATATTCTCACCCGACAGCAGGATTACCTTCGATTCGGATGCCGTAGAGACAGAAAAGAAACCGCCTGCAAAAGAAAAAATATCACAAATCAAGAAATTTCGCGGAGCAAAATATACCGATTCGGGAATTGTCGTAAGCGGCGATATTGCAGCAGTCTGCGGTCTTCCGAGCGCCAAAACAGGTCATTTCATCGGCTCGCTTGCCGTGAGTGAATCCGCTAAGCTCGTCAATCCTTTTCTTCGTGTAAAAGTTACTCCGTCGGATTCCGATCCGCTGAAAATTCCCACACTGGCACAGGCTCTCGGAGAGCTTTCCGACGAAGAACCTTACATAGATGCAAAATGGGAAAACGGTCAGAAAGAAATTACCATAAGCACAACAGGTAAAATTCAGCTTGAAGTGCTTGACAATCTTCTGAAAGAGCGTTACGGACTTTCGGCAGAATTCTCTCCTCCGACCGTTATTTACAAAGAGACTCCTTCCGGATCGGGATATGCACGGGCAAGCTACACAATGCCGAAGCCGTGCTGGGCGGTTGTTGAGTTTTTCTTTGAATCCATGCCAAGGGGCTACGGTGTTTCATATCACGGCAGACTCCCCTCTGACCAGTGCTTTTACAGATATCAGTCGCACATACGAACATCCTTCAACTCCTGCCTTGAACAGGGTCTTTACGGCTGGGAGGTTACTGACTTCAAATGCACCCTCGTCGGCGGTGAACATCACACTATCCATACTCATCCGCTTGACTTTTTTGTCTGCACTCCCATGGCGTTCATGAACGGACTTTCTCAGATAGGCTCAACAATTCTCGAACCGCTTCTGAAAATCAGAATAACCGCTCCCGAAGAACTTTCCGGAAAGATTTTTTCGGAAATAATCAAGATGGGCGGCGAATACGATTCGCCCGTTGTTCACTCTCAGATTATAACGCTTGAAGCAATTGTACCTGTTGCAACTTCAATGGATTTCCCTGCAAAACTTGCCGTTATTTCATCAGGAAAAGCCGTTCTTTCACAATCGTTTTACGGTTACAGAGAGTGCCGTGACGGACTTGAGCATATCAACCCCAGAAGAGGAGTAAATCCTCTTGACCGTTCAAAATGGATTCTCTTTGCAAGAGGTGCGTACCGGACAGAATAAAATATGTTTCTCAATTATCCTCCTCCGCATATAATAAATTGAGGTGGTTTATATGAAGCGCAGACGGTTTTATCCGAGAAAAAAATCACGGATTTATAAAACTGTTTGCGCTTTTATTCTTTTTCTCATTTCAGTCTTACTTCTCGATGCAAGGCTTCGCCCTGCTTTATATGACCTTGCGGCACTTGAAGCATATGCAATTTCACACAAAACAATCAATTCTGCCGTTGAAAAAATTCTTTCCGAAAATGCTCCTGCCTATTCGGAAATAGTAAGCATAAATTACAATGAAGACAACAATGTGACCGGCATAACAACAGACATTGTAAAACTAAATTTATTTAAATCCCGTGTAACAAACGCAATCGACCGAGAATTTAACAACAGCCAAAACACGGAAATTACAGTCTCCCTCGGCACTGCAAGCGGAATTGTCATTTTTTCGGGATGGGGTCCCTATATTGATGTGGATGTAGGATTCTCTTCTTCGACCCAAAGTGATTTTGAAAATATTTTCACAAGTGCGGGCATCAATCAGACACAACACAGCGTTATGCTCAACATTGAAACATCGGTTATCCTGACAATGTCCGGCAAAAGAATTCCGCAAACCGTCAAAACTTCCTTCTGCGTTGCCCAGACAGTCATAGTAGGTACGGTACCGGATGTTATGGTTGAAAGATAAATCGCTCTTGATTTTTATGCGTTTTGCAGTTATAATTTATACAATATAAAACAAAGGGGTCAAAACACATGAAATCAAATTTCAAAAAAATCATTGCTCTTTTTTCAGCGGCTTCACTCCTGTTTCTCGGCGCTTGCGCTGACAAATCACCCATAACTGAAATGGATATCAGAAATCAAACAGTTGAAGTTGCCGTTGATGATTTCACCGCAGAATTTATCTTTAACGATAACGGTCTTATTGAAAAAGAAAAAAAGTTCTACAATAATCTCGAAGTAACTTACGAATACTATGAATGCTACGAGTACAATGAAAACAATCAGATTATCAAACGCTACGCAACCGACCTCGAAGGCAATCCTCTTGAAAAACACGATGTTTTTGAAATTACATACAAAGAAGACGGCAAAATCGAAATGATATCCGAAAACAACACCAATTACGTTTTCGAATACGACGCAAACGGAAATCCTGTTAAATTTACTGCGCTTGAAAATTCCATTGCTTTATCTGTCAACAATTTTGAGTATGACGGAAACGGAAACAAAACAAAGGATTCTTCCGTCAACGAAAAAAACCAGGTTACAGATACCGTTTATACTTATGACGAAAACGGTCTTGTCGTTTCCAAAGTCACAACTTCAGACGGCAAAACAACAAACGAAACCAATTACGAATACAACGCAGACGGTCTGCTCACCAAGAAAACAAGTTCAGGCTACAGAGACACAAGAACAACTGTTTACGAATACAAAGACAGTATTCTTGTCAAAGAAACAACGACCGTTGTTCCTTCTGCCGACTATCCGGAATCCGAAGAGACAGTGTGTATTACAAATTATGAATATCTCGGTGGCGGCAATGTCGTTAAATTCTCCAGAGAAATAAACGGCGAACTTTATCTTACCAATGCTTACTCAGCCGATGAAGCAAAAGGCAACTACGCCGATATTAACAACATTGTACATTTTTAATGTCATAATCCCCCGAATTTTCGGGGGATTTTTTATATATATAAATACTTGAAAAAAAATATATTATATGATATTATATTAAAACTTATGAATGATTTCGGGGTGAAAACAATGATAATAGGCGAATCAGCTGAAAATTATCTTGAAACTATACTCATGCTTAAAGAAAAAAAGGGATCGGTGCGTTCGGTTGATATTGCAACGGAACTCGGATTTTCCAAACCCAGTGTCTGCGTTGCAATGAGAAATCTCAGAGAAAAAGGATATGTAACAACCGACAGCGACGGTCTTATCTCTCTCACCGAAAGCGGCCTCGAAGTTGCAAAACACGTTTTCTGCAGACATGAAACAATAACCAACTGGCTCATCAAAATCGGTGTAAGCCCTGACCGCGCTGCGGTTGATGCTTGCAGAATCGAACACGTCATCAGCGAAGAAAGCTTTGAGTGTCTCAGAAAATTCACCGAAGAATACTGAACAAAACGGGTCGGTCTGCATCGACCCTTTAATGCTGTTTATTGTTCAAACTGTATAAATACAAAAGAAAAGATTTCGATTTAGCGTGGTAAATCGCTAATTGACTAATACAATAAAGTGTGGTATACTGTCGTTACAGTCAAATTATATTGTGGCGAAAACAATCATCACGCCGTTCTGATAGGAGATTATTATGGACGAATTTCTTGCTACTCTGTCCAAGGAGGACAGTCTTACATATGAGCTTTCAATGCTTTATAAGCAGTGGGGCTACAAAGAATACCGAATGGCAAAATTTGAGGAATACAGCTTTTACAGCGATAACAGAGATTTTCTCTCAGGCAAAGGTATTCTTGCATTCAACAATTCATACGGCAGACTCATGGCGCTCAAGCCCGATATAACTCTGTCAATTGTCAAGAACGCAAAGCTTTCGGGTGCTCTCACAAAGCTTTATTACAACGAAAGCGTCTTCAGAATGACCGACAGCTCAATGGACTACAAAGAAATCAAGCAAACAGGAGTTGAAGTCCTCGGCTCAAAAATTGACGAATATCTCGTCACGGAAGTTCTGATGCTTGCCGCAAAAAGCCTGCGAACAATCGACAAAGATTTCGTTCTCTGCGTTTCACATATGGCATTTATCCCTTCACTACTTTCTCAGCTTGATATAAGTGCAAACACAAAGAAAGATATTATTAACTGCATCAAAGGAAAAAACATTCACGACCTTCGTTCAATTTGTGAAAAATGCGGCGTAGATGAAGAAAAGACCGAACTTCTTGCAACTCTTGCGGCTGTTAACGGAAAAATTGCCGACGTTCTTCCTGAACTCTTCAAACTTGCCTGCAATGATGAAATGAAGAACGCCTGCAAAGAACTTGATTTCATTGCCTCTTCGCTTAACAAGAGTGATCTTTCGGACAACCTCATAATCGATCTTTCCGTTCTTAATAACACAGAATATTATAACGGAATAATCTTTCAGGGATACGTTGAAAAAGCACCTTCGGCTGTGCTTACAGGCGGAAGATACGATAAGCTTGCAGGCAAAATCAGAGAAAACACTCAGGCAATAGGTTTTGCTGTTTATCTCGACAATCTCAATTTCTACTACAAAAAAGTCCGCGAATTCGACAGCGACATACTCATTCTTTTTGATTCTGCCGACAAGAGTATTTCTCTTCTTTCGCTGGTTGAAAGCTTTGTTGAAAAAGGATTTTCCGTTCGTGTTGAACACACAATCCCTGACGGATACAAAGCTAAAACGGTTTATTCATTCGAAAACGGTGCATTAAGGGAGGTGTCCGCATGCTGAATATAGCCTTGCCCAAGGGTAGACTCGGTGATAAAGTTTATGAGCTTTTTGCATCAATCGGTTATGACTGCAGCGAAATTTACAGCGATAACAGAAAGCTTGTTTTTGAAAACAAAGCAAACGGCGTGCGTTATCTTCTTGTAAAACCCTCAGATGTAGCAATTTATATTGCCCACGGTGCTGCAGATATCGGCGTTGTAGGCAAGGATATCCTTGAAGAAGGTAACTTCGATATTTATGAACTCCTCGATCTCAATCTCGGAAAATGCAATATGTGCGTTGCTGCTCCGAATGACTACGTTGAAGATTTTGACCGTCCTTTAAGGGTTGCAACAAAATTTGTTAATATTGCAAAAAATTATTACATTTCACTTAACCGTGAAATTGAAATTATCAAACTCAACGGCTCAATTGAAATCGCTCCCATACTCGGTCTTTCCGATGTTATCGTTGATATTGTTGAATCGGGCAAAACCCTCAAGGAAAATAACCTTCGCGTTTATGAGCAGATTATGCCCATCAGTGCAAGACTCATTGCAAACAAATCCTCCTATAAATTCAAGGGTGATGACATCGACACTCTTATGGAAAAGCTCAAAAAGGAGTTGGCAAAATGATTAAGATTATTAACATAGACAATGCCGAAAAAAGCGAAATTCTCACCCGTGATATAAAGCTTGAAAGCGGCGTTGAATCCATTGTTGCCGATATAATAAAGAACGTAAGAGAAAACGGCGACAAGGCTCTTAAGGAATACAGCCTTAAGTTTGACGGTGCGAACATTGAAAATCTTCGTGTTACTCAGGAAGAAATCGATGCAGCATACGAAAATGAAGACAAGGCACTCATTGAAACGCTTGAAATGGCGAAGACCAATATCCGTAACTTCCATGAAAAGCAGCTTCGCAAGGGTTTTGAAATCAACAACGGCGACGGTACGATTTCAGGTCAGAAAATAACACCGATTGAAAAAGTCGGAATTTATGTGCCCGGCGGCACGGCAAGCTATCCTTCAACAGTGCTTATGAATGCTATTCCTGCCAAAATCGCAGGCGTCAGCGAAATCATAATGGTTACTCCACCGGATAAAAACGGAAATATTCCTTCAGCAATTCTTTGCGCCGCAAAAATTGCCGGAGTTGATACAATAATCAAAGCAGGCGGTGCTCAGGCTGTTGCCGCTCTTGCATACGGAACCGAAAGCGTACCCAAAGCAGATAAAATTGTCGGTCCCGGCAATGTTTTTGTTGCAACGGCAAAAAGAATGCTCTACGGTCTTGTTGACATCGATATGATTGCAGGTCCGAGTGAAATTCTTGTTCTTGCAGACGGTACTTGTAATCCTGCTTTTGTTGCAGCTGATCTTCTTTCTCAGGCAGAGCATGACAAGCTCGCAAGCGCTGTTCTTGTTACAGACAGCGAAGAGCTTGCATATGCAGTTCAGGCAGAGCTTGAAAAACAAATTCCGCTTCTTCCCAGAGAAGAAATCGCAAGAACATCAATCGAAACAAACGGTAAAATCATCATTGCAAACAATCTTGAACAGGGCGTTGAAATCGCAAACGAAATCGCACCCGAACATCTCGAAGTATGCGTTGATGATCCGTTTGCACTTCTTGACAAAATCAAAAATGCAGGTTCTATTTTCCTTGGCAAAAACACCCCCGAAGCATTGGGCGACTATCTTGCAGGCACAAACCATACCCTCCCCACATCCGGCACAGCAAGATTCAGTTCTCCCCTTTCGGTTGATGACTATGTAAAGAAATCACAGTACATTTATTATACTGAAGAAGCACTCGGCAAAGTTAAGGACAACATCGTTCTTTTTGCAAATCGTGAAGGTCTGCATGCTCACGGAAAAAGTGCTGCGATCAGATTTGAGAAATAAGGTGAACCCATGAGCAGATTCCTTTCAAAAAATTATGAAAAACTTGTTCCCTATACACCCGGCGAACAGGTTAACGAAAAAGTTATAAAGCTCAACACAAACGAATCACCCTTTCCTCCTTCACCGAAGGTTAAAGAGGTTCTGAGCGAATCCGTTATAGACAAGCTCAATCTTTATTCCGATCCCGAGCTCAAAGAGCTTCGCAACGCCATCGCAGAACAATTCGGCGTTACTCCCGATATGGTATTCTGCGGTAACGGCTCGGATGACGTGCTTGCCTTTGCGATTATGGGATTTTGCGGAAACGGCGGTAAACTCTGCTGCCCCGAAATCTCCTACGGATTCTATCCCGTTTATGCGGACATCTTCGGTGTCGAGCTTGAACAAATCCCTCTAAAGAACGATTTTTCAATCGATGTAAATGATTATATCGGCAAGGGTAAAAATATCGTTATCGCAAACCCCAATGCACCGACAGGTCTTGCTCTTTCGTTCGAAGATGTTGAAAAAATCATCGCTTCCAATCCCGATAACATTGTTATCATGGACGAAGCGTATATGGCTTTCTGCGGCGAAAGCTGTATGGAACTTGTTAATAAATATAACAATCTGCTCGTTACACGCACTTTCTCAAAAAGCCATTCGCTTGCAGGTCTGAGAGTTGGTTTCGGCATCGCATCAAAAGAAATTATCGACGACCTGAACAAGCTCAAATATTCATTCAATCCCTATAATCTTAACACTCTTTCAATCAAGGCTGCAGCTGCGGCAATTGCAGACAATGAATATTACGATGATAAAATAGCACAAATAGTCAAAAATAGAGAATACACCATATCAGAACTCAAAAAGCTCGGATTCACCTGCACTGATTCAAAAGCAAACTTTGTTTTTGTTTCACACAACAAAATTCCTGCAGCCGCTCTTGCGGCTGAGCTTCGCAAAAAAGGTATTCTCATAAGATATTTCAATAAAGCCAGAATTGATAACTATCTTCGCATAACAATCGGAAGCATTGAAGAAATGCAGACCCTTATTGCTGCGATTAAAGAAATTACGGAGGCGTAACATGAGAGAAGCCCAAATCAAAAGAAAAACCAACGAAACGGATATAGATCTTTGGCTGAATCTTGACGGCAAAGGCAATAACGAAATCGATACAGGCTGCGGTTTCCTTGACCATATGCTTGAACTTTTCGCACGCCACGGCAGAATGGATTTAAAAGTCAAATGCACAGGCGATACTCATGTTGACTATCATCACACAGTAGAAGACGTGGGAATTGTTCTCGGTCAGGCTTTCGCAAAAGCAGTTGGCGAAAAAAGAGGAATTTCACGCTACGGCAGCATTCTTCTTCCCATGGACGAAACACTCATTCTTGCAAGCGTCGACATAAGCGGCAGAGCTTATCTTAACTACGATGTTAACATTCCTACTCCTGCAGTCGGCGGTATGGACACTGAGCTTATCGAAGAATTCTTTATTTCATTCGTCAGAAACAGTGATATTACTCTTCACATCAAACAGCTTGAAGGCAAAAACAGTCATCACATCATTGAAGGCATATTCAAGGCTGTTTCAAGAGCGCTTTGCAAGGCAGTTTTTGAAGATTT
>JAZSCO010000197.1:0-3117 GCA_045602965.1 Acutalibacteraceae bacterium
AAGCTTTTCAAGAGCATAGTGAATGATATTACCCCTCTGCATGGGGTCAAGCTCCGCAATTTTACGGGGCATGGCTTTTATGCCGTAGCGGCAGAAATATGAGAACGGGCATTTATAAAAGCTCTCAACTCTCGATGCCGACATATACATATTTTTGCCGAAAAGAGCTTCAGCGTTTTCGGGATTCTCAATTTTAAAATTTCTGTTTCCCGATGCTCTGTCGAGTGCGGAAATTCTTCCCGAATATTCGGAGTCCTTGCTGAAGTATTCGCAGAGCGAAGCATAGAGAGGATTGTTTTCACGCTTGTTTTTTGCGAGCTGTTCGAATGCAAGCTCTTTGCCTTCGATGAAATACATTCCGTTTTCTTCTTCGGCAACTACTTCTTTGCATTCGGGAAAAAGTGTTTTGATTTTGGTATAAAGCTCGGAAGGATTGAGCGACTCGCCCTTTATGTTTCTTTCGGGACAGCAGACAAAAAGTTTGTCCGATGCACAGCAGAAGGCAGAGTATGCGATAAGTTTTTCTTCGGCGAGCTTATATTCTCCGAAATCGGCAAGTTCAATTCCGAGCTCGCTCATCTTGCGACGGTCTTTATCCGTAAGAGCGTTGCCCGAAGAAGGCGTTGCGGGGAAAACACCGCTGTTTGCACCTGCAATGAAAACAATTTTCGGAGCAACGGTGCGGATTCTGTCGGCTGAGCCTATTGTGATTTCGTCAAGTCCCTGAGGAAGCGAGCCTATTGTTTGCGCACTGAGCATGAGCTCAAACATATCGGAAAATTCCTTTGCGGTAACTTGTCTGCCTCTTGTCAGCGTTTCGATGCCTTCAAGCATATCGATAACAACATTCCAGAGTCTTTCAAGCTCAAGAGCAAGACCTGTTTCACCCTTAAGAGCAAGATTTTTTGCAAGGATACGGATGTTTTCTGAAGCGTTTATTTTTTCAAGGAAACAGAAAACCGATTCTGCTGCTTCTTCGCCTTTAGAGTCGGAAAGCTTTTCTTTTAAATCGTAAAGAGGGGAAACGATTCTTTTTCTTATTGAGTTAAGTGCTTCAAGCTCGTCTTTTTCGTCTTCTCCCGATTCTTCGCCGAAGCCGTTGGGATTCTGCGTCCATTCGCGAATCCATTGAGAGCCGTTTATGCTCCAGAGATAGCAGTAGTTTTCGACAGTCGAGATTTCTTCGGTTGTGAAGCCCGAAAGACCCGTTTTGAGATAGCGCATGACGGATTCCGTAGCAAAACCGTTTGATGCAATATCGATTGCGCTTTCAATGAGTGCCACAACGGGCGAAACATCAACGGGTTGTCGGCTGTCCTCAAAAACGGGAAGACCGCATTTTTTTAGTGCACTGCGCAGAGGAGATTCATATGCAGAGCTTTCACGGGCAATAACGGCGATATCTCTGCATCTGTATCCGTTTTCGCGGATAAGCTTCTTTGCGGTGCAGGCAATATATTCGCATTCGGAATAAATATCCGACGCTTTACAGAGTGTAATATTGCCGCATTCTTCTTCATAGACATTCGGTGTGAGCGAGAAAAGCTCTTTTTCAAGTGCGGCAAGCTCGGGTGATGAAAAGCGCTTGAAATCGGGAGGAAAATTATTGAATTTATTTCTCATGGAGAGATACTGCGGCTTTGCAACCGCAACGTTGTTTTTCTTTGCAATATCAATGAGTCTGTGAGCAGTCCTTTTCGTATGGGCAAATAAATCGGTTTCGTCGCCCATGTTTTCAAGGTTATCGGTGCAGAGTGTAACGTAAACAGCCTGTGACTGCAAAAGCATACGCTCGATGACTTTGTATTCCTGTACTGTAAAGCCGCGGAATGCATCGATGAAAACGAGTCTGTTTTTGAAATAATCGCAGTCGGGGAGGACGTCATAAAGCTCTGTGAGAAGGTCGTCGGGATTGAAATAGCTGCCTGCAGTCATGGCGTCGTAGGCATCGAGTACGGTTGTGATATCATGAAGCTTCATTTTGAGCAATCCGTCTTCGGAGGCTGCAAGTGCAAGACGCACCGCATCAGATGAAACGGCACTTTGCTTGAACTCGGCGGAAAGAGTGACGAATTCGGATATGACCGACTTTGATGCGGTATGTTTTCCGTAGAGCGTGAGCTTATCCTTTACGCTTTCAAGCGCCATTGACATAAGTACCGCTCTTGAAGGGTCGTCAAGTCTTCTGCGCTCGTGCAAGGCAGGTCTGCCCACAAGTTTTTCTCCAAGGCTTGTGAAGCTCATAACATCTATATCCGCCATTGCTTTTGCGCCGATTTTCTCCAGCATGATTTTTTCCGTCACGAAAGAAAACTGCTCGGGCACAATAAGGGTTATCTTTTTGTGTCCTCCTGCGGAAAACTGATTTATTAAATTCATGATATGGGTGGTTTTGCCGCCGCCCGTTGCCGATAATATCAGATAAAGCATAAAGATACCTCTTTTTCACTCTAATGTATTAATTATATCATATCACTGTCCTTTTGTCAGTACTTTTAAAAATAAAATGAGCCGTTTTCGGGGGATTCGGGGCGATTTTCGCTTGAAATAACCTTTTTTGAGGGTCTGAAGGCACTTTTTTATTTCGTATGAAACGAGATGAGGTTTGCCGAAGTTTTTGGATTGTTGACATTGTTTTTTTTATATGTTATTATTAAAACACTATTTTTATTTCTGAAAGGAGTAAATCCAAAATGGATGACCCCGGCCCTGCGATTCAGTTAGCGGCAGCCGCAGCTGAAGTTTCAACAGACCCTCTCTCTATAGTACTTAAAGTGCTGCTTTTATTCGTTCTTATTATCGTGAATGCGTTTTTTGCAATGAGTGAAATTGCCATTATTTCTCTCAACGACACAAAGATGCAGCGTCTTGCGGAAGAGGGCAACAAAAAAGCAAAGCAGATAGTTAAACTTACAGAAAATTCAAGCAGATTTTTATCAACGATTCAGATTGGCGTAACCCTTGCCGGATTCCTTACCTCGGCATCGGCTTCACAGAATTTTGCCGATATGCTCACAAACGCTCTTGCAAAAACAGCCGTTGCAGAAGTGATTCCGCTCGGAGTCATAAACGGTGTTTCAATTATCGTTATAACAATAGTCACGTCATATTTTTCTC
>JAZSCO010000198.1:0-13451 GCA_045602965.1 Acutalibacteraceae bacterium
AAATGCCCGAAGATTCTCTTCATATTAATATAACATATTTATATATATCAAGTCAATATTATATAGGGGTTATCCCGAAAAAAACCGCCCCAAAAATGAGGCGGTTAACAAACAAATTATGCTTTGTTGTCGCAGCCGAGAACGTTCTTGGTCTTGTGCTCAACCATGCCCTGGATAGCGGTACGAGCGGGAGCAAGATACTGTCTGAGGTCAAAGTGACCGGGATTCTCTGCCATATACTTTCTGATAGCAGCTGTCATTGCAAGACGAAGGTCGGAGTCGATGTTAATCTTGCAAACTGCGTGTTCAGCAGCCTTGCGGAGTTCGCTTTCGGGAATACCGATAGCATTTTCCATCTTGCCGCCGAATTCGTTAATCTGATCAACAAATTCAGGGATAACTGATGATGCGCCGTGAAGAACGATGGGGAAACCGGGAAGCTTCTTTTCGATTTCTTCAAGAATGTCAATGCGGATTTTGGGGTCCTGACCGGGCTTGAACTTGAATGCGCCGTGGCTTGTGCCGATAGCGATTGCAAGTGAGTCAACACCTGTTCTTGTTACGAAATCAATAACTTCAGCGGGGTTTGTGTAGGAAGCGTCTTCAGCAGAAACATTAACATCGTCTTCAATGCCTGCAAGCTGACCGAGTTCGCCTTCAACAACAACGCCGTGAGCGTGTGCGTAATCAACAACCTTCTTTGTGAGAGCAACGTTCTCTTCATAAGGAAGGTGTGAACCGTCAATCATAACTGATGTGAGGCCGCCGTCGATGCAAGCCTGGCATGTTTCAAAATCGGGGCCGTGGTCAAGGTGAAGAGCGATGGGGAGACCTGTTGTTTCAACAGCAGCCTCAACGAGCTTTACAAGATAAGTGTGGTTTGCATAAGCTCTTGCGCCCTTGGAAACCTGAAGAATAAGGGGAGCATTGAGAGCTTTACCTGCTTCAACAATACCCTGAATGATTTCCATGTTGTTTACGTTGAATGCACCAACAGCGTAACCGCCCTTGTATGCATCCTCGAACATTTTCTTGGTTGTTACTAATGCCATTTTTATCACTCCTGAAAAATATTTAAAATAACCTTATATATTATATCAAAAAATCATTGAATGTCAATAAAATTAAGCAAATGAACTGATTATTTCTGTTTTGATAAGAATAAACACATTCTTTATTGCACCGAATATTTCTTCAACGATATTATTATATTCGGTATAGGGCTTATCAACCTGTAGTTCAAGATGTGCGTTATTTGTTTTTACGCTTCCTTCATAAGTATAAAGCAAATTGTCAAAATTATTTATATCATCTTCGTGAATTGTAATAACTCTGACTCCGTAAGGACCGGGTTTTGCAAATTCGCATCCGTAAGTAAAGCCAAGCTCAATACCGTCCCATATTCCTGTATAGCCTTCAGTATGCCAATGTCCGAAATATGCTCCGAGAATATCTCCGCACTCTTTCCATGCCTTGAACTGTTCACTTGTTGAGCCGGGAATCATTGCACCGGCGTGATATCCGTTTGCGATTTCCTGATTAAGGCGGTAATATTTGCCGTCATCGCCTATGCTTGCGCCCTCATCCCAGAAATTACATTCTTCAAAAAGATTACCCATATCCGAAACGGGAACATGCTGGAAAAGAATTGAAGGCACGGGTTTACCGCCGTTAGCCTCTTTCAGAGCCAAGCTTTCGGATTTATACCACGCAAGCTGTTCTTCGTTAACTGTTCCGCCGCCATTATCTGACATCCAGATATTAAAAACGGTTTTTTCTCCGTCGCTTGACTTTATTTCAAGGTTAAAATCAATTCTGCCGGTTTCGTCGTTGCTTTCGTCAACGGTAAGGCTGTTCTTATAGCTGCTGTATATTTTCAGCCAATCCTCATTTGTCACACCGCTCTGATAATCGTTGTTGCCCTGACAAACAGCAAACGGAACACCCTTTTCCTCTGCGTAGCCAAAAACAGCCTTGCAGGTTTTTTCAACATTCATAACGGTCTGATAATAATCACCGTCAACCTCAACGCCCTCTCTGAAAGGCTCGCCATCCGTACCGATATCGCCTGCGCGGCTGTCCTCAACGATATCGCCCGTGAAAATTATGAGGTCGGGATTTGTTTCATCAATAGTTAATTTTATAAAATTTACTAAATCATAAGCGGGATAATGGTCATCCTGAGGGTCGCTTATCTGAAGAACGGTAAATTTGCCGTCAGCACCGATTCTGAGTTCTTTGTCTTCTGCATTTGCGAATATGCAAAATGAAAGCAGAAGCGAAACAGCAAGTAAAACACTGATTATTCTTTTCATTATTTACTCCTTTTTTACAGTTTAATATTTATCCATGCTTTCCACATCAAGAACAAATACAGTTGCGCCGCCAACTGTTACTTCTTCTTCAAGGCTGTTATTCTGAAGTCCTCTGCCAAGTGAACCCGTAGTCATGGCAACTTTATTTCTTGTCATCGAATATTCGCGGATAATTTCCTTTGCTCTGGCAACCTTGTCATCCTCTGCACCAATGAGCAAAGTTGTGTTGCCTATCATGAGAAAACCGCCTGTTGTTGAGAGCTTTGTCACGCTGTAGTTTTCTTTTGTAAGGGTTGCAGATACGACCGCACTGTCATCGTTATTTACAATTGCAAGTATAAGTTTCATTTGTCTTCTTCCTTTCATTACATATCGGGTAAAATAAGTTTTTGGCTGCGTTTATCGAGCTCATAAATATTGGGAATCTCGTAACGGTTATCATTACCGTCTTTGATGAGAATTCTCTTGTCGTAAAACATTTTCATGGACTGGATATGATTGATGATTTCAAAAGTATATTCACCTCTGTCGGTTTCAACATTCCAGAGCCAGATTTTGTGTTTTTCGCTTCTGCTGATGAGCCTTGTTATCTTCGGGATTCTGTAATATTCCTCAAGGCAGCCGAGAAGCAATTCTTTCTGCGAAGGCTCCATGTTATCGAGTTTACGGATTATAAACTGTTCGTCGCCGTTTTCATCAAGAAAAGTTATATATTCCGAAAGACCGCTGACAGGAAACAATCGGCGTGGCTCGAGGTTTTCTAATTTTTCGCCCGTAAAGAACTCCACATCGCAGAAAATTTTGTCTTTTACGGTTATACGGATTTCGTTTCCGTCTATAAAATTTCTTGCCATATGAAGCCCTCCTTATTCAAAATTTTCAGCAGCTTTTTCAGCCGCAACCTGTTCACTCATCGACTGAATCTGAATGAGTTTATAATATTTACCCTTGAGTGCCATAAGCTCTTCGGGTGAGCCGAATTCGATGATGTTGCCCTTATCAACAACAATAATCTTGTTTGCCTTGCGGAGAGTTGAAAGACGGTGAGCAATCATAAGAGTTGTTCTGCCGCGGATAAGACGGTTGATTGCATCCTGAATGAGTTTTTCGGTTTCGGAGTCAACGGCAGACGTTGCTTCGTCGAAAATAAGAACACCGGGATTCTTGAGAACCGCTCTTGCAATGGAAAGACGCTGCTTTTCACCGCCCGAAAGACCTACACCTCTTTCGCCGAGCATGGTATCATACGCATCGGGAAGTCGGGAAATAAAACCGTGAGCATTTGCAATATCGGCAGCGTTGATCACCTGTTCGGGATGAGCACCGGGAACGGAATAAGCAATGTTATTGAATATTGTGTCACGGAACATCATGGGCTCCTGCTGAACATAGCCTATCTGTGACCGGTAATAAGACATATCTATATCACGGATATTGACACCGTCAACAAGAATTTCACCCTCATAATCATCATAGAAACGCATAAGAAGATTTATGAGCGTTGATTTACCCGAACCTGTTGTGCCGACAATACCGACTACATCTCCGGGCTCGATAACAAAGTTAATATCATTGAGAACCTTCTTCGAACGGTCAAATGAGAAATTAACGTTTCTGAATTCGATTCTGCCTTGCATAACACCAAGATCCGAACCTTTTCCGAAATCGTGTTCGGGTTCAGCATTGATGATATCCATAACCTTTTCGGTTGACGCAAGAGCGTTCTGATATGAGTCGCTGAGATTTGCAAAAAAATTTACGGGAGCATAGAACATACTCGTGTAAGAAATAAACGAAACCAAAACACCGAGTGAAAGCTTATCGGGAGTATCGATAACCATGTTACCGCCGACAAACCAGATGATAACAGAGCCGCAGGTGATGAGGAAAGTTATCGCAGCGGGGAAAATCGCCGCAACCTTGGCAACCTTTTTGTCTTCCGCAAGCCAGTCGTTTACATGATATGAAAATTTATCTATCGTTTTTTCTTCTTTCGAGAAAGATTTAACTATTCTGATACCGGGAATTGTGTCGGCAAGGATATTAGAAATTGAAACGCCTCTGCGCCATATTCTGCGGTACAGAGGACCGATTTTTTTGCCGAAGAATCGGCTGCAGATAACAACCACGGGAACGGGAATAAGCGAAAGAAGAGTCAGACGCCAGTTCATGCTGAGCATTATGATAATAATACCAATCATCATAAAAAGCTGAACAACCGCTTCCTGAGTTATTCTCAGCATAAACTGCTGAAGGACTGTTGTGTCGGAATTGACTCTGTTGATAACCGAACCTGTTGAGGTTTTGTCATAAAACTTCATGGGAAGATACTGAGCTTTTGCATAAATCTCCTTCTTGAGATCGGCGATAATCCCGTCACCTGCAACACGGAGAATATATGAACGAAGCGCACCGATTGCATACTGTGCGAAATAAACTCCGAGAAGAAAAGCAATAATAATAACAAGCATCCTCTTATCCTTACCGGGAATGATGTTATCAACCATCATGCTCGTTACATAAGGAGGTACAAGTGCAGCGCCCGTTGTAATAACCGAAAGAACAATGCAGAAAATGAGCTTGCCCATATACGGCTTTATGTAGCGGTATAAAGTTGAAATCATTTTCTTCTTGCCCTGACAGTTGAGGCACTCTGCATTCGGAGATGCAAGTTTTCTGCCGCATTTCGGACAGAATGAACGAAGATTTCTGAATGTGGATTCAACGGCGGCAAATCTGTTTTCAACCGTTTCGCCCTCATTGACCTTGGAAATAAAATCCGCAACAGCATCGCACATATCTGCAATTGCAAAGGTGAATCTCATAAGGTCAACCGTTGAGCCGCCGGTTGTTTTTGCCTTCAGAACCGCATTACCGTACATTCTCTTGACAGCAATTTCAGCAATGTTGGTAAAATCAAGACTGATAAAACCTTCATCAAATCCGTCACCGACCGCAACAATACGTTTTTCGGTAACATAGACCGCACCCTCACCGTATCGGCTGTCAACGGCGAGGTCGCCCACAACAGCAAAAAGAGGTTTTTCCTCTCCCCTGAATTCTCTTTCGGCAATTGAGACAATTCTGTCACTTGCAGGTTTGTTGATTAACAAATCCTTTGGTATCATTTTTATTCACTCCTTTAAAATACACTATTATTTATAAGGAATTTCGACTTCATTCTATGACCAAAAAAATCATAAGTCAACACTATTTTATAATTTTTTTATATTTCGTTGAATTGCATAAAAACAAACCTCATATCAGCAACAAAATGCCAATATGAGGTAATGTTATTATATAAAATAATTAATGTTTTCTTTGATATATGCGCCTGCAACACGGCAAATTTCTTCAGATGAAATAAGTTGCAAAAATTCCTTGTCAAGTGCAGATATTTCATCGGGAATCATTGATACTTCTTCGTTATCGGAATCGAATGCGTTATATTCTTTTTCAAAAACAGCGATAACATTTTCACTGAAAAGCTTCTTGACAGCATTGAGTGATGCGCCTGTAAGAGGCTGACCGTTTGCTCTGAAGAAACTGCTGAGTGCGTTTTCACCGTCTTCAACAACAAACGAAAGAGAATAGATATCCCTCTGTGCCTCATTGAGCATTCCGAATTCGGACTCCATATCTTTTGCATCGGATATTTTTTTCTGAAGATTGAGTGCGACACCCTTAAAAAGACGGACTGCATCTGCATCAGCAACAAGTTTTTCCGTAAGCACCGCAAATTCATTTCGAAGCTCGTTTTCTTCCTTTAGTTTTTTGATAATCGCTTCATTTGCCTTTGACCTTTTTGCGCTTGCCTGACCTGCTTTTATGCAAACAAAAACCGTAAGCAAAATAACAGCCGCCATAATTGCAATAAGATAAGGTCTTTCAATAAAATACTGTATCATATTTTACTCCTCAATAAGAATTTTATATATATCCCCTTTTTTGAAACCGCTTTCCTTTGCAGCAAGCTTTGCCGCCTGAGTTTTGCTCTCTCCCTTTTCAACAAGCTTCATGGCATATTCCGCCGCCTGCTCAAGAGTCATATTTTCCTTTTCTTCAGGCTCTGCGCCTTTTATAATTAAAACTATCTCACCCTTTATAGGCTCTTTGGAATACTTTTCCGAAGCTTCGGAAAGGGTTGATTTTATAACTTGCTCATGGATTTTTGTAAGCTCCCTGACAATTGCGATTTCTCTGTCACCGAGTGCATTATAAAGGTCGCTGAGAGTCTGAGCAAGCTTGTGAGGCGCTTCATAAAAAATCATGGTACGGCTTTCAGCGATAAGCCATGAGATATGCTCTTTTCTTTCCGATTTTTCAACGGGAAGAAAGCCTTCAAAGGTAAATCTTTTTGACGGCATACCTGAAACCGCAAGAGCTGTTGCGAATGCACACGGACCGGGTACAGATTCGATTTTAACACCCTTTTCCATGCAGAGCTTCACCAAATCTTCACCCGGGTCGGAGATTGCAGGCATCCCCGCATCGGTAACAAGCGCACAGTTTTCGCCCGATAAGATTCTTTCCGCAATGACCGGTCCTCTTTCGAAACGGTTATGTTCAAAATAGCTGACCATCGGTTTTTTTATTTCAAAACGGTTGAGAAGTTTGAGAGTTACCCTTGTATCCTCTGCGGCAATAAAGTCGCAGTTTTCAAGCGTTTCAAGCGCTCTGGGAGAAATATCACCGAGGTTTCCTATCGGTGTACCCACAACATATAAAGTTCCGCTCAAGCTATTCACCTCTGTTTTCCAAAAGATAGTCGCCGTAAATTTTTTTCATATCATCGGAATATCCTCCGTCTGCCGAATGAACAAAAAGTTCAGGCTCAACGGTTATTCCTGTTTTTCCGCCTCTTCTGCCCTCAATCAGCACAAGCCACGGAGCTTTTCCTGGACATTTCGAAACAAATTTCATCCTTTTCGGCTCAATCCCTGCCGAATGCATCTCGCAGATTAATTCCGCTGTTCTTTCGGGACGGATGCACATGCAAAGTCTACCGCCGAAATTCAGAAGCTTTTTTGCAGTCTGACAAATGTCGCTTAAAAGACACATCGTTTCGTGTCTTGCAATTTTATCTGCACCGCTACTGCTTTCTATACCGGCACCGCTTGCTTTATAAGGCGGATTCATCGTTACAACATCAAAGCAGCCGAAAGGAACAATTCCTTTAAGTTCTTTCAGGTCTGCATTGACCGCTGTCAGTCTTTCGAAAAGATTATTGAATTCAATCGCGGCTTTTATCTGCTCTGCACCAAGTGGCTGAATTTCAACGGCAGTTATCTTCCCCGTTTCCTTTTTGCACCAGAGAAGCGGTATTATTCCGCAACCCGAACCGAGGTCACAACACATTGCTCTTTTTGACGGGTTTGCAAAATCCGCAAGCAATACGGCATCAGTCCCGAATGAATGTGCATCCGAAACAAAGACCGTAACACCCGAGCCGATATATTCCTTTCTGAATTCGTTCATGACATTTCTCCGAAAATTTTTATCATTTTATTATATCATTAATATATAAAAAAGTAAAGAGCGGTATTATCCGCCCTTTTTCTTTGAATAAAACGATATAATAAATATTGTGGAAATAATCATTATAAAACCGATTATATCTGCACCCGAAAATTCCGTTCCGAGCCATAACGCCGAAATAACCGTTGCAGCAACAGGTTCAATGCTGGATATAATACTTGCTTTCGTTGCTCCGATGAGGTGGATACCTTCAAGATAAAACGAATAAGCAATTACAGTTCCGAAAATTATAATTCCCAAAAGTGCACTGATAAGTGAAACACTGATTTCAGGCATTATTTCCCACGGTCTGAAAACAGGGAGAAGCGCAATTCCGCCTGCAAACATTCCCCAGCCGAGAACGGTTGGAGTATCATAAATCTTGAGAAGTGACACAGGGATAAGAGAATAACACGCAAGAAAAACTGCCGAAGATATTCCCCATAAAAGCGCAGGTGTAGAAACAACAAACGAACCGATATCTCCGCCCGTTGCGATAACAAATGTTCCGCCGACTGCAAGAATGATTGCGATCAACTCTGCCAAAGCCGGCAGTTTCTTGTTTTTAAGACAAACAAACACAAGAATCATCACAGGCGACAAATACTGCAATACGGTTGCAGTGCCCGCGTTTGAATGAGCAATCGCCGTAAAATACGAATACTGACACAAGATAAGACCAAAAAGAGTAAATGCAACCATGCATGAGGCATTTTTTCTGCCTTTCCACACGCCGAGTATTTTTGACTTATGCTTTGCAAAGCTGATAATAAGAAGAATTATGCCCGTTGAAATCATTCTTATTGTTACTATCCATTTTGAGTCAACACTGTGATAAGTAAAAAGATATTGTCCGCACGAACCTGAAAATCCCCAAAAAATTCCTCCAAGAAGCGAGAGAATTATCCCCGTTGCGGTTTTCGACTTGTTATTCATAATAAACACCTCTGAATCTATGGAATAATAACATAATTATTAAGTAAAATCAATATTAAGCGGCATAATTCAAAGTCAGAAAATCAATAATATTTTTGACCTTTGAGTTTTATATGACTATTTCAAAAAACCGGAAAACAGAAGAAAATCAAAGAAAATTAAAGATAATCTTAAAAATCGCAGCGTAATAAACTTTTTTGACCTTTTTTGACCTTTGACCTTTTGACCTTTCCTGACTATAATGAGATTAAAGTCAGTGAAAGTCAAAGTTGAAATCAGTACAGACGAAAGAGGTGATTATATGAGTTTAAGTAATCAGATAGCAAGAATGCTCCTGGAGATGCTTGAAGATGACGGTATGGCAGAAATTCAGCGAAATGAATTTGCGCAGTCAATAGGTTGCGTACCGAGCCAGATAAATTATGTTATATCTTCAAGATTCACGCCTGAGCAGGGCTATATCGTTGAAAGCAGAAGAGGCGGCGGCGGATACATCAAAATTACCAGAGTAAATCTCGATAAGCCTTCACTGATTATGCACACGGTAAACTGCATCGGCGATTCGGTTGACTATGCAACCTGCCACGCTAACATTATGAATCTTCTTCACAGCGGCTCAATCGACACCTACAGCGCACGTCTTCTTCTTGCAGCAACGGGAGAAAGTTCGCTTCGTACACTACCCTCACCTGTTAAAGAAAGAATCAGAGCATCAATATTCAAACAAATGTTAATTACTATAGCTGAACAGAAAAAGCAGAAAGGATGATTGATTTATGATATGTCAGAATTGCGGAAAGAATGAAGCAACAACACACATCAAACAGATTATAAACGGCGATATGGCAGAGAGCCATCTTTGCTCAGACTGTGCTTCACACCTCGGTTACACGGATATGTTTTCAGGCTTCGGTCTGAATCTTTCCGAGCTTTTCGGCGGATTTCTCGGCGACATGATGCCGTCGTTATCCTCAGGCAAAACTCAGAGATGCACAAAATGCGGAACTTCGTTTGAAGAAATTGTGCATGACGGCAGAGTAGGCTGTGCAGACTGTTACACTACTTTCTACGACCGTCTTCTCCCCTCAATTCAGAGAATTCACGGTAAAATAAAGCATAGCGGTAAAGTCAGCGCCGCTTCTGTCGAAACTCCGAAAATTGAAACAACAGAAGAAAAAATCGAAAAACTCAAGGCGGCTATGAACGAAGCCGTTGTAAAGCAGGAGTTTGAGGAAGCTGCAAAAATCAGAGATGAAATCAAGGCTCTTGAAGGAGGCGAAGCATAATGAATAAATGGTATCTTGAAAAAGGCGACCAGGGCGATATCGTTATCAGCACACGAATACGTCTTGCCAGAAATCTTTATGATTTCCCATTCCCTGCAAAGCTCGATATTAACGGTAAAAACAAAGTAAACGAGCTGATTAAGGGCATACTTTTTGAGAATGACAGAAAAGATTTCAGCTATATTGAAATGAAAGATTTGTCAAGAATTCAGGCTGTGTCGCTTGCGGAAAGTCATCTTATCAGTCCCGAATTTGCATCAAAAAAAGACGGAAGCGCACTGGTACTTTCTTCTGATGAAAGTGTAAGTATCATGCTCTGCGAAGAGGACCATATCCGTTTGCAGGTTATGAAATCGGGCCTCGCTCTTGAGGAAGCATATGATATTGCGGATAAACTTGACCGCATGATTGACGGCAAGGTTAAGTATGCTTTCGACGAAAGAATCGGTTATCTCACACAGTGTCCCACTAATCTCGGCACAGCTATGAGAGCCTCTGTTATGCTTCATCTGCCTGCTCTTACCCGTTGCGGTCAGATGACAAAGCTTGCAAATACTGTTTCAAAGCTCGGTCTTACGATAAGAGGTGCAAACGGTGAAGGTTCACAGCCTGTCGGAGATATGTATCAGATAAGCAACCAGATTACACTCGGAATTACCGAAGAAACAGCAATAGCAAATCTCAAATCCATCGTTCTCCAGCTTGTTTCTCAGGAAAGAGCAGCAGCTGCCGAACTCGTTAAGAAACCTGCCGAAGAGGATAAAATTTTCCGCGCATTCGGCATTCTTAAAAACGCAAGACTTCTCAGCACAAATGAATTCATGGAGCTTATTTCCGTTGTCAGACTCGGGGCAACCAAGAATCTCATTGATATTCCCATTGAAAAAATCAACGAGCTTACAGTCAGCATGCAGCCTGCAACAATAAGCGCATCAAATCCCGAGGCGGCAACGCCTGCATTGAGGGATGCATACAGAGCGAAAGTTGTGCGAGAAGCTCTGGCATAACCGTTCACGAAGTGAACTTATAGGGGGATGAAAATATGTATAGGTTTACAGGCTTTACTCAGAAAGCCAATGACGCATTAAACAATGCTATCACATCGGCTGAAAATCTCGGTCACACATATGTAGGAAGTGAGCACATTCTGCTCGGTCTTCTCAGAGAAAGCGGAGGCATGGCTTATACCGCACTTTCCGCAAAAAAGGTAAGCTACGGCGAAGTTGAAGCAATAATCAGAAACAGCATGGGTATAGGCTCACCAACAGTGCTTTCACCGAATGATTTTACACCGAGAGCAAAAAACATCATTGATACAGCCATTATTCAGGGCAAGGGAATGGGACACTCATATATCGGCACCGAGCATCTTCTTATGGGAATTATCCGCGAGGGAACAGGTGCCGCAACTGAAATCCTTGCCAGCATGGGAGTTCAGTCGCAGGAACTTCTGCGCGACCTTACTAACGCACTCGGCAGCAATCCGTCTTCATCCGGTCACAGCAAAAATGAATCAAAGGAAAAATCCGATACACCGACACTCAGCCAATTCGGCAGAGATCTGACAGTGCTTGCAACTCAGGGAAGAATCGACCCTGTTATCGGCAGACAGAAAGAAATTGAAAGAGTTATCCAGATTTTAAGCCGCCGCACCAAAAACAACCCTTGTCTTATAGGCGAACCCGGTGTCGGAAAAACGGCAATTGCGGAAGGCCTTGCACTTAAAATCGCAACAGGTGAAGTTCCGGAACTTTTGAGAAACAAACGAATCATTACTCTTGACCTCACCGGCATGGTTGCAGGCACAAAATACAGAGGCGACTTTGAGGAGAGAATAAGAAACGCCATTGAAGAAGTCAAAAAAGCCGGCGATATCATTCTTTTCATTGATGAGGTACACACTCTTATCGGTGCAGGCTCGGCAGAGGGAGCTGTTGATGCCGCCAACATTCTCAAACCTTCCCTTGCAAGAGGCGAACTTCAGGTAATCGGTGCAACCACTCTTGAAGAATACAGAAAACACATCGAAAAGGATTCCGCACTCGAAAGAAGATTTCAGCCTGTTACCGTCGGTGAACCCTCGGAGGAAGAGGCAATCGAAATTCTCAAAGGTCTGCGTGACAAATATGAAGCGCACCACAAAGTCAGAATATCCGACGAATCAATTCTTGCGGCGGTAAAAATGTCGTCACGATATATCGGCGACAGATATCTGCCAGATAAAGCAATTGACCTTGTTGATGAAGCGGCATCAAGAGTACGTCTTAAAGCATTTACCGCTCCTCCCGATTTGAAGGAGCTTGAAGATAAAGTAAAATCTCTCGGTGAAGAAATGCAGTCGGCAATCAATTCTCAGGATTTCGAACACGCCGCTGCATTGAGAGATGAAAAAAACAAGGCCGCAAAAGAGCTTGAAAATGAACGCCGCATATGGAAAGAAAAAAGCAGCCATTCAACGGGCGAAGTCGGAGAACAGGAGATTGCCGCAATTGTTTCACAGTGGACGGGAATCCCCGTAGTTCAACTCACACAGGAAGAAAGTCAGCGACTTCTCAATATGGAGGATGAACTTCATAAGAGAATAGTCGGTCAAGATGAAGCTGTAAGTGCGGTTGCAAGAGCAATCCGCAGAGGCAGAGCGGGTCTTAAAGACCCCAAAAGACCGACAGGTTCATTTATTTTCCTCGGTCCGACAGGTGTTGGCAAAACAGAACTTTGCAAAACTCTTGCCGCATCGATGTTCGGCGATGAAAACGCTATGATAAGACTCGATATGTCCGAATATATGGAAAAGCATACGGTTTCAAGACTTGTCGGCTCACCTCCCGGATATGTCGGCTACGAAGAAGGCGGACAGCTTACTGAAAAGGTCCGTCGCAGACCGTACTCGGTTGTTCTTTTCGATGAAATTGAAAAGGCTCATCCCGATGTTTTCAATATGCTTCTGCAAATTCTTGAAGACGGTATTCTTACCGATTCTCAGGGCAGAAGAGTTGACTTCAAAAACTGCATTATCATCATGACCTCCAACGTCGGTGCAAAGAAGATTTCACAGAGCGGTCACGGCACACTCGGTTTTGCTCCCGACAAATCGGAAACCGCCGATGAAACGAAAATACGTGAGGCAGTTATGAGCGAACTCAAGAATGTTTTCAGACCCGAATTTCTCAACAGAGTTGACGATATTATTGTTTTCCGCCAGCTCGGTCAGAAAGATATAAACGAAATTGCCAAGAGAATGCTTTCCGGTCTTTCAAAACGAGTCAGAGAGCTTGATTTAGAGCTCGAATTTTCCGAAGAATCGGTTGAAGAAATCGGCAAAGCGGGATTTGACCCCGTTTACGGCGCAAGGCCCCTTCGCAGAGCTATTCAGCAGCAGATTGTAGATAAACTTTCC
>JAZSCO010000199.1:0-1531 GCA_045602965.1 Acutalibacteraceae bacterium
TAAAAGCGGATTCACTTATGCGAGCGAGTTTGGTATACGTTACCACGGTTTGCCCGAAGGTGCGGACGCATCGTTCTTTCTGTGCAAGGAGCTGAAAAAAGGTTATCTTGACGGCATCAGCGGTGAATATACTCCGCCGAAAGGATATTTTGTTGATGAGGCTCAAGCCGAAGAATTCGACAAACAGTTCCCGCCGAAAGAAAAGCTGAAACTCCCTTCACAACTATTTTAATCTGACCGAATAAAAAGAGCCGTCCGAGCAATCGGGCGGCTTGATGTTTATTCTTTGATTTTGTTTTTAACCTCTTTGGCTCTTTTCTCTGCTATATCAGCCTCAACATCGTAACCTCTGTTGCGGTAGATATCTGCCATTTTCATGCATTCATTATAAGCCTTTTCATATTCTCCCATTTCTTCATACAGACCGACTTTGCAATCCATTTCATCGCAGAAATATGTTCCGATTTCGCCTGCTTTGTTGTAGTATTCCAGCGCCTCATCATATTTTTTGAGTTCCTTTGCGATGTCACCGCCGTGAATATACATCCGCCAATCATCGGGGAATTTTTTGATGGTCTCTTTAAAAATGCTGTAAGCTTCATCAAATTTTTCAGCCCAGATAAGAGCAATCAATAGGTTGTCTGTTTCTCTCGGATTATCGGGATTTGATTTTACTTTTTCTCTGAGTTCGGAAATAATTTCATCCTCTTTATGTAGAAGGAAAAACATCCATATTCTCTGCATGCAGGCAAGCTGATAATTTTCAGGGTCATCATTCGGGTCATCGCTGACTGCTTTATCATACCACTCAACCGCAATATCCCTGCAATAATTCATCATATACATATGAATCCATGCATAGAGCCACTTATCCTCTGTGGAAAGCTCACCGCTTTTCATAAGCTTTTCGTATTCGATACGGCAACGCATAAAATCTTCGGGGTCACGGGATTTCTCATAAACAGAAGCAAGACGCTGTGCGTAGTTATCGTAAGCAACAGTGCTCTTTTTATAGAAATCATCAACCGTCACTTCATAGAGCCTTGCGAGTTCGGGCAAAGTCAGAACGTCGGGCAGAGTTGCTGAACACTCCCAACGAGAAACAGTCTGAGAATTTATATTCAGTTTTTCTGCAACCTGCTCTTGAGTCAAGCCTTTTGCAAGACGGAATTTTTTGAGATTGTCGCTGAATATATTGTTCATCATTTTCACCTTTTTCAATTTTTTCTCGAAGCTTCTGTTGTGATTATAACACGCAAGCTCGAATTTGATAAGGTCTTATTTTGTGAGCAGACTCTTGAATTATGTGTAGTCGGACGAGCAGTTCCACGAAGCGTAGGTTGAGAATTTACAATAAATGAATTATACTGTAACCGTAAAGGAGAAACGAATATGGATAATTATATTACTGGTGCAACCATCAAACGCTTGCGTGAAGCAAAGGGAATCACGCAGACTCAGCTTGCCGAGCAGATAGGTGTCAGCGATAAGGCTGTGTCAAAGTGGGAAACCGCAAAGGGTCTGCCCGATA
>JAZSCO010000200.1:0-6553 GCA_045602965.1 Acutalibacteraceae bacterium
GTAAATTGTCATGAGGATTTTTTTATTATCATATGTAATTTACTGGAATTAATAGCGGAAGTATGTTATAATTTATAAAATACTAATTTATAGTGGGTTTTTATGAAAAAGATAATGAATGCACAGAATAAACTGATACTCTCAATGACAATATTCGGAACAATCAGTCTTTTTGTCAGAAACATTTCTGTTTCATCCGGCGAATTGGCGTTGTACCGTGCCGTACTTGCTACATTATTGATCGGTGTTTATATTTTTGTTACAAAACAAAAAATACGGTTTTCTGAAATAAAAAAAGAGGTGCCGCTGCTTATTGTATCCGGTATTGCAATCGGAATTAACTGGATATTATTATTTGAAGCTTATAAGCATACTACAGTTTCCGTTGCGACATTAAGTTATTATTTTGCACCCGTAATTGTAACAATAGTTTGTCCTATATTTTTTAGGGAAAAGTTAACAATGAAACAAATTATTTGTTTTGCCATGTCTACGCTGGGTCTTGTTTTTATAACAGGACTTGGAGAGGCAGGGGAGAATAACGGAATTATCGGTATATTATTCGGTTTGGGTGCAGCATTATTTTATGCCACAGCAGTTCTTCTGAATAAATTCATAAAAAACGTTGACGGTATTCACAGAACCTTTTTGCAATTTATTTCTGCAATTGTTGTTTTATTTCCTTATGTGATTATGACAAGCGGAATAACATTGGAAAATTTAAATTATGTAGGTTGGATTAATCTTCTTGTTGTCGGTTTCTTTCATACCGGTGTTACTTACTGCATGTATTTTTCTTCACTTAAAGAATTGCCGGGACAAAAAACAGCGATTTTAAGTTATATTGATCCGTTGGTTGCTGTTTTAATTTCAGTTACCGTTCTTGGCGAATCAATGACATTGATGCAAATTATCGGCGGAATTATGATTTTGGGATTTACTCTTCTTGACAGTTTAACATTTAAAGAAAAAAGATGTTAAGATTTTATTTGTTCAATGTAAATCGGATTGACATTTTTTGATAAATATTTTATAATTTATATATATTTATTAAAGGAATGGTATGTTCGAATGAAACATTATGTTTTTAAAAGAATTATTTCCTTACTCGTTGTTTTTTCTTTAGTTTTTCAGATTCCGTTAGTTTCTTTTGCTTTAACTCAAGAGCAGACAGAGGCTTCAACCATTGTTGAGAAAGAAATAGCCGAAGAGGAATTTGTCGAAGAAGAATTATCTGCATCAGAACGAATTGTTGAAATAGCTAAATCACAAATAGGTTTTTATGAAAGCGGTATAAACAAATATACTGATTGGTATTACGGAAGAACAACCGAATCTTCATGGTGTTGCATTTTTGTTTCATGGTGTGCAGCTCAGGCAGGCGCTCTTGATTCTGCTGTTCCTCAAAGATCTTCATGCGACTCTATGAGAAATTGGTTCAAGCTTCGCAACCGTTATTATTCTATTTACGACGGTTATGTTCCGGTTAAAGGTGATATCGTTTTTTACAATACAGAAGTAGATAACACCGATAACATTCATCATGTAGAAATAATTACTGAAGACGGATATCAACTTGTGAATGATACTGTTGGTGTCAAATCTATAGGCGGTAATACTTCCAATCTCAGTTTCCATGGCAGTCAGTATGTAATGGAGAAGTTCAGACCTATTGACGGTTCGAGAGCTCAGATTGTCGGTTTCTGCCATCCCTCATATGAAATTTCTGACAGTATCATCGGTAAAATGTATACGTTCTCAGATGAAATGCGAACTGGTGATATGAGGTATATTCATTCAAAATATATTTCTCTGATTTATCGTATCGAGGAATTCTGGGTTAACTTGTTCAGCGGAACATATGCTGTTAATCTTTTCTGATATTTAATACTTTGACTCCTGAATTTATATTCGGGAGTCTTTTTATTTTATACTTGAAAAATACACAAACTATTGATATAATATTAATAATTATAGCTTATAATGGAGGAAGTATGGCTGGAAAACTTATTGTTATTGAGGGTCTTGACGGCAGCGGTAAGTCTACTCAAGAGGAATTGCTTAAGAAAAGGCTTGCTGATATCGGACTTAAAATTAATTTTATCAAGCTTCCGAATTATGATGACCCTGCGTGTGAGCTTGTAAAAATGTATCTTGCAGGCAGATTCGGAAAGAAACCCGGCGATGTTAACGCATATGCCGCATCGGCTTTTTTTGCGGTTGACAGATATGTAAGCTATAATTGTTATTGGAAAGAAAAATATCTTGAAGATGAGATTTTTCTTGCAGACAGATATACAACTTCAAATGCATATCATCAATTAACAAAAACAGACAGAGCAGATTGGGATTCTTATCTTGAATGGCTTGAAGATTTTGAATATAACAAAATGGGCATACCCAAACCTGATGCTGTTATTTATCTTGATATGCCTATTGAAGTTTCTCAAAAACTAATGACAGGAAGATATAACGGTGATGAATCAAAAAAAGATATTCACGAAAAAGATGTTGAATATCTTAATAATTGCCGTGTGGCCGCGGATTATGCTTGCAATAAGCTCGGATGGATGAGAATCAATTGCAGTAAAGACGGCAACCCTCTGCCTATCGAAGTTATTTCAGAAGCAGTTTTTGAAGCGGTTTCCAAGGCGATAGGTATCTAATATGGTCAGATTATCCAATTCAAACGATATTGACGGAATCATTGCCGTTTGGAAAGAGGCTTTCGGTGATTCCGAAGATGACATCAGATTCTTTCTGAATGCTCATTATGTTCCTGATAATACGCTTTTATACGAACATGAAGACGTAATAACATCTGTCTTGTTTCTGCTTGATGGCGATATGCACATTAACGGAATGGATTATCCTTCCTTTTATCTTTATGCCGCTTGTACTTTGAAAGAATTCAGAGGCAGGGGAATGATGGCAGATTTGCTTGAGTTTGCAAAAGAAACTGCATCTTCCCGTGAAAAGTTATTTATTGCATTGAAGCCTGCAAGCGATTCTTTATATAATTATTATTCTTCATTTGGTTATAAAGCTGTTTTTTCAAAGAAAATAACTGAGATAGATATTCTGTCAGATAATGAATTAATCAAAGAATTAACCGATAATAGTATTCATGATGACTATAATTATTTCAAATGGGATAAGAAATCAATTGAATTTGCAATCGAGCATCATAAACACTATGGCGGAATTTTTTATGAGACCTGTAATGGTTTTGTACTTTACAGCATCAACAACGGCGTATTATCTGTAAAGGAGAATACCTTGTCTGATTGTGATTTTGCTGTTTTTTTGAAATATTGTGCAAAAGAATATAATATTTCAAAAGTGGTTGCTCAATTACCGTTCAAATATATTTCAGAATCCGAGAAATCTTGTATTATTAAGTCAGGAATGTTATTGCCGCTTTGTGATTATGCAGATCTTATGATTGAAAACTCTGAAAATTATTATCTTTCTCTAACCCTTGATTAAAATGGAGGAATTTAAATGCTTTATATGTTTTTTGCCGAAGGATTCGAAGAGGTTGAAGCAATTGCAACTCTTGATGTAATCAGAAGAGCCGGAATAGAAATAAAAAGTGTCGGTGTCGGCTCTGAAGTTATAACCGGCTCTCATATGATTCCGATTGTTTGTGATACTACGACAGATTTAATCGAATATAATTCTTCAGTTACAGGAATAATACTTCCCGGCGGTATGCCCGGAACTACAAACCTCATGAATAACAATGTTGTAGACCGCTTCATTGATTTATGTAATAATGATAAAAAACTTGTATGTGCTATTTGTGCAGCTCCAATGATTCTGGGCAGAAAAGGACTTTTAAATAATCATGATGCAGTTTGTTTTCCCGGTTTTGAAGAAGAATTAAAGGGCGCTCGCATTTCATCTGATTTTGTTTGTAAGTCTGATAATTTTATAACTGCCAAAGGTATGGGAAGTGCTGTTAATTTCGGACTTGAAATTGTTGCTGAATTAACAGATAAAGATACTTCTGATAAATTGAGAGCAACGCTTCAATGTTCATGATGAATAAACGCGAACTAAGGAAACACTTTCTTTCAGTTAGAGAATGTATTTCTCAAAATGATAAATCTGAATATGATGATAAAATTTACGATATATTCATTAAATCTGATTTTATTAACAGATTTAATAAATTTTTGATTTATATCTCTGTCAGAAATGAGCCTGACACTTACAGAATTATTCAGTTTCTTCTTGATAATAAGAAAAAAATTGCCGTACCTTTTTGCAACAGTCATCAAATGAAATTTTATTTAATCGAATCTCTTGATAACTTGATTGAAGGCAAATTCGGAATTCCAAGCGTTGATGTATCTTCTTCGGAACAAATCAGCGATTTTGAAGATACTTTATGCATAGTTCCGGGTGTTTCATTCGATAATAACTGTAGCAGACTCGGTTACGGCGGGGGATATTATGACAGATTTTTATCAGTCTATAATGTAGTGACGTTGGGAGTTTGCTATGAAGTATGCATTTCTGATAATATTCCCTGTGAAATATTTGATATAAAAATGGATTATGTTTTAACCGAAAACGGTTTTAAGAGCCGTAAGAACAAGGAGGTTCTACATAATGGATAATGAAAATAAAAAGAAGTTTGAAGTGAATATTGAGGATGACGGATTTCTGAATCCGGAAGATCTTGATAATCTTATGCCTACTCCCGTTGAACCTCCGAAAAAGAAATTTGAGGTTCATATAGAGGATAATGATTTGTCATTTGAACCTGATTATCAGCAGCCGAAATATAACGGGGAGATTTATTTTTCAAACAGAAAACCTGCAAAACCGCAACCTCAGTCAACACCGGTTCAGAGAAACTCTGCAGGAAAAAAGAAAAGTAAACGTCGCCGTACAGCCAGTGCAGTTACCGCAATTTTCTGCGCTGTTGTTTTGATCTTTTCAACCGCTTTTTCTGCACTTGCAATTTCTTGTATCAATGATATTCTTGCCTTTGGAAGAAGTAACGAAAAGGTTCAGGTTAATATTCCCAATGATGCAACAACCGATGAAATCATTGACATTCTCAGCGATAACGATTTGATTAAACAAAAAACTTTCTGTAAGCTTTTTTATAAGGCGTTTGATTATGTCAAGAATATTAATAAAAAAAGTCAACCAAAGCCTCCTGTATACTTCGGTGATGTTTACTATGTTCAGAAGAATCTCGGACTTGAAGGTTATTTAACAGAATTCAAACAGATTGCTCAGACTGCAGATACAGTAACACTTGTATTCCCTGAAGGTTGGTCAATTTATCAGATTTTTGATAAAATCGACGAGTTCGGTGTATGCAGTAAGAGTGAATTGCTTGCATCTGTTAATGGCGTTGATTTTGATTATGACTTTGTTAAAGAGATCGGTGATGTACCCAACAGAACTTTCGTTCTTGAAGGATATCTTTATCCCGATACCTATGAATTCTATGAAAAGAGCAACGCTAACAGTGTTATCAGAAAATTCCTCGATACTTCAAAAGCAAAATGGACAGATGAATATGAACTTCAGCGTGAAAAGCTTGGTATTTCCCGAGATGAAGTAATGATTATAGCTTCAATAATTCAACGTGAAGCTGCAAATGCTTCTCAGATGGGCAAGATTTCTTCTGTTCTTCATAACAGACTTAATAATTCCGTTTCATGGCCCCTTCTCGGCTGTGACTCAACTAAAAATTATATTAAGAATTATGTAAAGCCCAATATCACTCCTGATAAAGCGGCAATTTACGAAAATTACTATGACTCTTATATCAGTCAGGGACTTCCTCCCGGACCGATATGTAATCCCGGTGACGACGCAATAAAAGCTGCATTATTCCCCGAGGATACAAATTATTATTATTTCCGTCATGATAAATACGGTGAAATTTATTATGCAAGAACTCAGGCTGAACACGACAGAAACGGTATTGAAGTTTTAAGAGTTAACAGCCGTTAGGAGATATTTATGATTGGAATTTCAAAACCCGAATTACTTGCTCCTGCCGGAGATTTTGAACGACTTGAGGCTGCCGTTGAATACGGTGCCGATGCCGTTTATCTCGGTTCTGATTGTTTCGGAATGAGAACAGCAGCAGCAAGTTTCGGTGGAGATAATCTTAAAAAGGCTTGCGAATATGCTCATTCAAAAGGTGTTAAGGTCTATCTTACCTGTAATACAGTCCCCAGAAACAACGAACTTGCGTTGTTGCCTGGTTTTCTTAAATATGCAGCAGACAGCGGTGTAGATGCTTTTATTATTACAGATATCGGAGTAATGGGAATCGCTAAAAAATATGCTCCGGATGTAGAAATTCATATTTCAACTCAGGCAGGTATAACCAATTACGCCGCTGCAAATGCATTTTATGAAATGGGCGCCAAGAGAATTGTAACCGCAAGAGAACTTTCTCTTGATGAAATAATTACAATTAGAGAAAATACGCCCTCTGACCTTGAAATCGAATGCTTTGTGCACGGTGCAATGTGTGTTTCTTTTTCGGGAAGATGCCTTCTTTCAAATTATA
>JAZSCO010000201.1:0-3588 GCA_045602965.1 Acutalibacteraceae bacterium
TGACCTCTGAAAGTTGGGAAACCATTCCTCATATTTCTTATATCTATGAGCCTGAGGTTACGAGATTTCTGGAAGTTGTAAAAGAACTCAATGAATCGGGTAAATTCCCCGTAAAAATCACTGTAAATACAATTATGCTCAAGGCGCTTTCCGAGGCATTCAAAGCTGCACCCTGCCTTAACGCACATATCGATTTCAACCGTAAACTTGTAAGAGGTAAAATTACCGAATTTGATGAAATTCATGTTTCAATGACATGGATTCTTCCCAACGGCGAAATGATGACAATCAATCTTCATGATATCGGCAACAAAAATCTTGTTGAACTTACGGAATATATTGCTGATGTCGGCAGAAGAATCGGAAATACCGACCTCAACGAAGTTATGTTCTCCGTTTCAATGCACGATACAATCAAGAAGCTCAAGAAGGGCAAGATTATAAATGTTCTTCAGCGTCTTATCGGTTCGAAAACAGGTAAACACAGAGTTAAGACTCTTTCGGGCAAAGCAAAGAAAGCATATAAAGCAATCCCCGAAAGTGACAGACTTACCAAATATGATATCGAGCAGGGTACCGTTACCGTTTCCAATATCGGCTCGGTTACAAGAGGAATTCCGGGAAGAGTTGCTCTTCTTTCGATTATTCCTCCTCAGGTTTTCGTTGCATGCATTGGTGCGGTTAATAAGAAACCCGTTGTAAAGCAGGACGAAAAAGGCAATGACATCATCGTTGTAGGCAATGAAATGCCCATCGACCTTGTTTTTGACCACAGAGCTTGCGACTTCGGTGATCTCGTTCCCTTTATTAACAGACTCGAAGATATCTTCAAGAATCCCGAGCAGATGTATAACTGGTAATTTTTACAGGACTGTTTCTTCGGAAACGGTCCTTTTTTTATTGACAAAACCGGCAAATGATTTTAATATTGAATCAATAAATATGAAAGGCATTGAAAAAATGAACGAGTTTTTTAATGTTTATTATCAGCAGGGTGATAAACCGGTATTCAGTTACAGAAGCGGTCTTGCCGTTTATGAAGAAACTTTTGATAACGGAGTCCTTCTTGCATCGGGAAGCAATGCGGCGGGATATCCGCTTAACGTGCTTTCAAATTATCCGTCAAGACTTAATCCTATGCATTTCCATGAACCGTCTGCATTCAATATTGAAATTGACGGTCAATGTATTGACTACGGTTTAAGGTTTGTTGATTTTCAGAGTCTTCAAACGGAGAATTCTCTTCAGGCTATCCTGACCCTTGAAAGCGGAATAAAACCTGTCAGAATAAATATTCACACGAACCTTGACGGTACTCAGATGTTTACCCGTTTTATTGAAATTGAAAATCTTTCGGATAAACCGATGAATCTCAACCGTCTTTCGCTCATTTCAGGCGGACTTGAAACGATGGAAAGAGCTCAGCTTACAGCGATGAATGATGTAACAAAGCTTTATTCCGTCGGTTATTTTGATAACGATAACTGGGGCAGGGAAGGCGAATTCGCATGGCACGTTCTGACTCCCGGAGTCCATTCCGTAAATTATCGTTTCGGACGGGACAGGTTCGGTCATCCGCTTTATTTTCTTCGTAACAACATAACGGGGAAGATGTATTTTTATCAGATCGGTTGGAGCGGAGGATGCAGATTTACCGCAGACCTCAATGCTGCAACTGAAAGGAATTTCAGTACACTTGCTTTCAAAGCAGAAATCACTTCGCACAGTCCGATGATTGTCATAAAACCTCATGAAACTTTTGTTACTCCCGAAGTGCATACGGGAATTATTTCGGGCGGGCTTGACGAAGCGGTTAACGAAATGCATTCGCACGTCAGAAAATCTGTTCTCAATTCACCTGTTGCAGATCCGTCAGCTTGCTATGTCGGAGCAGGAATGGGCGCAGAGCATGATATGTCTGTTGAAACTTCGAAAGCTTTTATCAATCAGCTTGCTGAAATGGGTGCGGAGATTTTCATTGTTGACGCAGGCTGGGAATGTCCCCCGAATGAAGAAAACAAGTGGGGAGATTATAACGGTATTAATGTACCCAATGCCGAAAGATATCCGAACGGCATCGGTGAAATCAGAAATTATTGCCATTCCAAAGGCATGAAATTCGGTCTGTGGGTTGACATCGAAACCCTCGGAAACAAAACAGAGCTGTTTGAAAAGCATCCCGAATGGCGTGGTGAAACCGTAATCGGTAACAAGAGCAGAAATCTTATTGACATGAGTATTCCTGAGGTTGCGGAATGGGCAGAATCCGAACTTACAAGAATTATTACCGAATACAAACCGGATTTGCTACGTGTGGACCATAATGTATCTTTCAGAGATTATTTCACTGTGAGAAACGGAGAATGCACATTAATCCGTCATATTCAGGCTGTATATGATATGTATCGTAACCTCAAACGCCGCTTCCCTGAAGTGATTTTCGAAAACTGTGCAGGCGGCGGAGCACGTACAGATCTCGGCATGATGAAAAATTTCAACCATACGTGGGTGTCTGATTGGCAGAAAGCACCCCGCTCGGCAGTGGTTACCAACGGAATGACAATGGCTCTTCCTCCCGAAAGAGTGGACCGTCTTTTTGCGGGCATGGGATGTCACGAATCCGGTTCGCTGGATTTCCATATGAGGAACTGTATGCTCGGTCATGTGTCACTCAATGTTGTTTCACCCGCAACGGCTGAAATAAATCCCGTTCAGATGAAATTCATCCGTCACAGTATTGAAATATATAAGAGTTTTATCAGAAAATTCCTTCCTGAATCGAAGATATATCACCATACCCCTGAAACCGCGAAAACTCTTGAAGACGGTTATTCCGTGCTTGAAATTTCTTCGGCTGACGGAAGCAAAGGCGCAATTACCGTTCTTTCAACGGCAAGCTTAAAGACGGATAAAATCAACGTTGTACCTAAAGGTGTAAATGCGGAACGGAAATATAAAATAACTCTTGATAACAGCGGCGCAACATTTGTTTTGAGCGGTTATGAAATTATTTCAAAAGGAATTGATGTATATATTCCGTCGTCGCTTTCATCCGAGCTTATTCTCTATAAGGCAGAGGGATGATTTTTGTTCTGAATGATTTGTAAAATGCTTTACAAACAGCTTACAGTATGATAAAATTTTATCGAAAATAAAAACGGAGGTCAAAAAAATGTCAAAGAAAAAATTTGATGTCGGCGAAGGTATCTATGATGCGAAACAGCTTGGCTATGCTAAAATGGGACTTCTCGGAGTTCAGCATATGTTTGCGATGTTTGGTGCAACGGTGCTTGTTCCCGCACTCACAGGTCTGAGCGTTTCGGCAACTCTTCTTTTTGCAGGTCTCGGTACACTTCTTTTCCATTTTCTTGCCAAAGGTAAAGTTCCCGCATTTCTCGGTTCATCATTTGCATTTATCGGTGGCTATGCAGCTATAACGGCAATTACTGACGAAGCAGGAAATGCATCCAATGATTACAGTCTTCTTCCTTATGCGTGCTTCGGTGTTGCCTGTGCGGGACTTCTTTATCTGGTTCTTGCAGCTCTTATCAAGGTATTCGGCGCAAAAAAGGTTATGAAGTTCTTCCC
>JAZSCO010000202.1:0-2700 GCA_045602965.1 Acutalibacteraceae bacterium
GGCAATATTATTCATTATGCCCTCGAAAAACTCCTCACGGATTTCGACCGTGACACTCTCACAAAAATGACCTCCGAAGATATTTACGGCTTTATCAAACCCCTGCTCACCGAGTATCTCAACACAAAGCTTGACGGCGAAAACAGAAGCGAAAGATTTATCTATCTTTTCGGCAAACTGATTTATTCCGTATGCGATGTTGCGGAAAGACTCATAAAAGAGCTTTCGCAGAGCAGCTTCACTCCCACCGATTTTGAATTAAAAATCGGAAACGAAGGAGAAATTCCCGCCTATGAAGTGAAAACGCAGAACGGAAAAGTTATTATTTCGGGCGCAATTGACAGAGTTGACGAAGCGGTTATTGACGGTAAAAAGTATGTAAGAATCGTTGACTACAAATCTTCAGGCAAGGATTTCCGACTCAGCGACGTTGTTCAGGGTCTTAATATGCAGATGCTCATTTATCTGTTTACGCTCTGGGAAAACGGCGGAAATAAATACGGCGAATTCACACCTGCGGGAGTGCTTTATTATCCTGCGAAATCACCGCTCGTTTCAGTTTCCAGAGATGCAACCGACGAAGAAATTGAAGCCGAAAGACAGAAAAAATGCACCATGACGGGAATTGTTCTTGACAATTCCGAGGTCATAAAGGCTATGGATTCCACCGAAAACGGAACCTATATCCCCGTTAAATATAAAAAAGGTGAGTTTGTCGGCTCGCTCATCGGACTTTCACAGCTCGAAAAACTCAAAGAAAAAGCCGACGGAATTCTTGCCGAAATGGCAGATTCCCTCCATGCAGGAAATATCGAAGCCGTACCTGCTTACGGTGACAGTTATAAACACGTCTGCGATTACTGCGACTATAAATCGGTTTGTTCCTATGAAGAAAATATACCTCAAAGAATTCTATTTGACGATGATTTAAAAACGGTTCTCGAAAATCTGGAGAAGGGAGATGAGACAGATGAAGTGGACAACGGACCAGCAGAAAGCAATTGATGCGAGAAAAGGCACTCTGCTCGTCAGTGCAGCGGCAGGCTCGGGTAAAACCGCAGTGCTCGTTGAAAGGGTTATCCGTCGCATATGCGACAGCGAAAATCCCTGCGGCGTTGAAAATCTGCTGATTGTTACTTTCACAAAAGCGGCTGCAGCACAGATGAAAGAAAAAATTCATGCCGCTATCGGAAAGCAGATTGCTCTCAACCCTTCGGATAAACGTCTGCGCCGTCAGCAGCTCATGCTTCCGTGCGCGAGCATCTGCACAATCGACTCCTTTTGTATCGGTCTTGTCAGAGAGAATTTCCACACTCTCGGAATTGCACCCGACTTCAGTCTTCTCGACGAAGGAAAGCTTGCTGTTCTGCGTTCTCAAGCGGTTTCAGCCGTTGCGGACTCTCTTTACAAAGAACAAAGCGAAAGCTTCATAAAGCTGACGGAATTAATCAGCGACACCCGTGATGACAACAAACTCATCAGCGCAATTTTGAAGCTCTATTCTCTTTCTCAGGCTTATCCGTTCCCCGAATTATGGCTGAAATCTCTTGCCGACGAATTCAACAGTCCGTCTGAAATCGACGAAAGTCCGTGGGGAAGAACAATTATAAATTACGCCATTCAGTTCATCTGCTCATGCATTGCCGATGCGGAACACTGCATATCTCTGCTTGCAGAAGAACCTGAACTCGAAGCAAAATACAGACCCGCATTCGAAGACGACCTTGTTATTCTCGGCAAACTCCTCGATAAGATTTCTTCCGAAAAATGGGACGGAATCATTGAGGCTTTTTCGGAAACCGAGTTTTGCAAAATTGCAAGTGCGCCCAGAGGGTATGAAAGCACCGCAAAAGAGATCTGCAAAAACACAAGAAACGCCTATCGCAAACAGGTGCTTGAATTTGCATCGAGGTATTTTATTTCCGAAAAAGAACATAAAAAAGATATCGAATATCTTGCACCCGTTATAAACGAACTTATTTCGGCTGTCATTAAATTCAGCGAAGAATTCACAAGGCTCAAAAGACTCGAAAACGGCGCAGATTTCTCCGACACACTCCACCTTGCGTTGAAATTACTCGTTGAGCCCTCCGACGGCGGTTACATCAAAACTCCCCTCGCTCTTTCGCTCGCAGAAAACTATGCCGAAATTCTCGTTGACGAATATCAGGACGTCAACGAAGCTCAGGATATGATTTTCTCGGCACTCTCAAAAGACGAAAACAATCTTTTCATGGTCGGCGACGTCAAGCAGAGCATCTACCGCTTCAGACAGGCAATGCCCGAAATTTTCCTTGCTCGCCGTGACGGTCTTTCCGAATATGAAGACGGCAACTATCCCGCAAGAGTAACCCTCGGCAAAAACTTCCGAAGCCGCAAGGGTGTTACCGAAATAGTCAACTTCATTTTCAGCTCTCTCATGAGCAAAGACGCAGGCGGTCTTGACTATGACGAAAAAGAACATCTCGAAGCTGCCGCCTCTTATCCCGAAAGCGACGGTGCAGACACGGAAATCTGCCTTATTGAAACCGAAAAAGAAAATTTCCGCTCGGCACAGGCAAAATATGTTGCCGACTACATCGAAAAAGCCATGTCCGACGGCACAACCTTCACCGAAGGCGATAAACAAAGAAAGGCGAAGTATAAAGATTTCTGCATTCTTCTGCGCTCCGTTAAAAATTCTTCGAAAGAATTCATTGA
>JAZSCO010000203.1:0-26994 GCA_045602965.1 Acutalibacteraceae bacterium
TTATGCGCAGATACCAAACGTCCTTTGACTTCTGAACGATATCGCTGTGGCAGATATCGCACTTGCCGCCCTGTGAGTCTTCGTTTGAAAGAACAACCTTGCAGTGGGGGCAGTAGTTAACAAGAGTTTTATCTCTGAAAACAAGATTATGCTCAAACATCTTGAGGAAAATCCACTGTGTCCACTTATAATAATCCTTCTGAGTTGTGTCAATAACCTTTGACCAATCAAAGGAGAAACCTACTCTGCGCAGCTGACTTGTGAATTTCTCAATATTGTTATCGGTAACTATTCTGGGATGTGTATTTGTTTTGATAGCGTAGTTTTCGGTGGGAAGACCGTAAGCATCAAAACCGATGGGGAAAAGAACGTTGTAGCCTTCAAGTCTTCTTTTTCTCGAAACAACTTCAAGCCCCGAATAAGCCTTGATGTGACCGACGTGCATACCCGCACCTGAAGGATAAGGGAATTCTACAAGAGCATAAAACTTGGGTTTTGAATAATCCTCTGTGCATTCAAAGGTCTTGTTCTTATCCCATATATCCTGCCACTTTTTTTCTACGTTTTTAAAATCGTACTGTGCCATTTTCTAATTCAACCTCTTTTATATAAATTAATCTTCAGTTAAAACGTCACTTAAATCAACAACGCTTGCATCCGCCCAGAGGCGTTCAAGATTATAATAATCTCTGTTTTCCTGAGTGAAAACATGGAGAATAACAGTGCCGTAGTCAAGAAGAATCCAGCCTGTTGCTCTGCCCTCGATATGCTCGGGGTCGATACCGCAGCGCTGCTTGATTTCATACTCAACATCATCGGCAAGGGATTTTGCATGGGTGTTTGAAGTACCCGAAGCGATAACAAAATAGTCGGAAACTATTGTCACCTCTTCGGTCTTGATAGCGGTTATGTCAATCGCCTTTTTTTCGTCAAGCACCTTTGCTATTTCTTTTACAAGTACATTTGATTCCATATATTTTATCCTTTCGAAAGGGTTTGGGATTTGATAATCATATCATTATAGCATTCCACGGTTGCGGGATGAATGGGCATATTGTTCGTTGCCAATTTATTCACCGTATAGCGCGATGTATAAAGAATCGCCTTTTCAAGACTTTCATCCGCAAGCTTTCTGACAACGCCGACATCAGGATAATCCCTGTCCGCAGAAATGAAATCCGCAACATAGACTATTTTTTCAAGAAGTGTCATGCCTGCCTTGCCCGTTGTATGCCATCTTACCGCACGGAGAATCTCTTCGTCGGTGATTATGCCGTTTTCCTTAAGATAAGCCGCGCCCGAAATCTGATGCCACACCTTCGGATTTGAAATATCAACGGGAGTCAGTTTTTCTCCGCTTTTTTCGATATATGCGAAATGACCGTCGGCATCGGCATTCTTCATCACATCGTGCATAAGACCTGCAAGGCGTGCCTTTTCGGGGTCAGCGCCGTATTTTTCCGCAAGCACAGCGGCGCATTCGCTCACGCACTCACTGTGATGAATTCTGTAATCATCAAGTTTTTCGGCAAGGATTTTCCGGTATTCCGAAAGTCCGTCGTCATAAAGTCCGTTTTTTTCGATAAACTCAAGCACCTTCGGATTCATGAATTCGGGAGTGCTGTTTTTTGCAATTTCAACCCTTATCTGCGTCGAACTGATTTCAACAGGGTCGGTTTCGAAAAAGATTATTCTTTCTCTCTGACCGGGAGTGAAAACGGATAAATCCGCCCTGAAACCTTTTTCTCTTGAAGCCGCACAGATTGTTGCCAGAGTAAGTATTTCTTCCCAGCAATACCACCGGGTGAAGCTTGCAAGCATATCCGAACCTATGATGAAATAAAGCTCCGCATCGGGATAGATTTTCTTAAGCTCACGGAGAGTTTCAACCGTGTAGCTTTTATCGCCTCTGTCAAGCTCGATTGAGGAAACTTCAAAGAGTTCGCCCTCAAATGCAAGACGGCACATTTCCATGCGTTCATCTCCGCTTGCGAGCTTGCCGGGCATTTTATGGGGAGGTATGCAGGAGGGAATTATCAATATTTTATCCGCACCAATCTTTTCGGCAGCCTCGTTTGCAAGGTGAAAATGACCGAGATGCGGAGGATTGAACGTTCCTCCGAAAATACCGATTTTTGTTTTTTTACCGTTCATTATTTGATATTAACCTTTGAGTTCATAAGCTTTGCGGTTGCAAAGAAAAGTCCAGCTGCACAAACAACATTGAAAATTGTTCCTGCAATACCGAAGCTCAAGCCCAGAGGGTCTGCCATTGTAGACTGAGTGCTGTAGAAAATTCCTTCGCTTGTGAGAACAACCGAAAGAGGAACATAATGCGCAAGAAGTACGCCGATAATCTGCATTACGATGAACACAACGAAGAAAACAGCAACCGCTGCAAATCCGCCGAGTTTCTGCATGACTCTTGTGTTTGCGAGCGTGATTGAGAAATAAAGCTGCGCAATAAGAACAACGATTCTGATGAAGATAATAAGAGCAACGAAAGCAAGCGCAAGCTTGATTGTGTCACCCGAAGGGAAACCGTCAAACATGGAAAGCATCATCTGAATTGCGAATTTAACATCTTCGCCTATCATCGCGGTTGAATAGAGATAAACGCCGATGAAGATTCCGATTGCAACCGCATAGCTCAAGAGCATCCAGCAGAATGAAGTGATTGTTTTAGCGGCAAGAAGCTGTCCGCTTGTTACGGGAAGGGTGAAGCTTAAATAACCCTGACCGCCGAAGAGAGTTTTTCTGAAATTCTGAACAACACTTATGAAAGTCAGAATAATCGCAATAAGACCTGTTGCAATAAGAACAACTGTTGAAAGTGCGCTCAGCCATGTTATTTTAACGATAAAAGCCGCCATCATAACAAGAATTGTTGCAGCCGCAACAACATAAATCATACCGATTGTGTGGATATTCGCCTTGAATTCATTCTTAATCAACTTGCCAAGCATTAGCGAACACCTCCTTGAATAAATCTTCAATTGTTTTGCCCGAAGCAGTTATATTGTCAACCTTATCCTTAACAAGAACCTGTCCTCTGCCAATCATAAGAACGGAGTTGAAAATCTTTTCAACGTCGTAGATGAGATGGGTGGAAATAAGAATTGTTGAACCTTCCGGATGGTTTTTCATGATAGTATCAAGAATAAATGCTCTTGCCGCAGGGTCAACACCGCCGAGAGGTTCGTCAAGAACATAAAGCTTTGCGTTTCTGCACATAACAAGAAGAAGCTGAAGCTTTTCCTGCATACCCTTTGACATGGTTTTGATTTTCTGTTTCGGAGGAAGCTGGAAAATATCGAGCATCTGATATGCTTTTTCCTTGTTGAAATCCTTATAGAAATCAGCCATGAATTCAATTGCATCCTTGCAACGCATCCAGTCTGCAAGATAGGTCTTTTCGGGAAGATATGCAACCTTCGCCTTTGTCACAACACCGGGTGCATCGCCTTCGATAAGCACTTCGCCTGTATAGTCATGAATAAGACCTGTAAGAATTTTGAGCAGTGAGGTTTTGCCGCTGCCGTTAGGACCGAGCAAGCCGATAATCTGACCGCCTTCAAAGCTGAACGAAATGTTCTTAAGCACCTGATGACTGCCGTAAGACTTGCTGAGATTATTTACTGTAATAATTTCGGACATCTTTTTTCCTCCCGTAATTTTTGATTTCAGGATGGATATGCCGCAAAAGAATTTTGGACATACCATAATAGATTATATTATATCACTATCTATTATAAAATAAAAGACCTATTTTACGATTTTTTTGATTGAAAATTAAAGAATTGTAAATTATTTCAACAAGGCTGCTCCGCCGAAGCGGAACAGCCTTGTTCGGTTATTATCAGAAAATTCTGAATGCCTGTGCAACCGTTCTGTTCATTCCGAAAAGATCCTTGAAGAATGAAATAATCTTCTGGAAGAAGCCCGAGTTAACGGTAACATTTTCGCGGTCTCCGATTTCGGTACCGTACTGGTTTTTAAGAACCTCGTTCGTTGTTTCGTCAACAAGCTTGACGGCAACGCTCTTTGTGCCGCTTTCGAAAGCAATTTCAAATGTTTCGCCCTCGCCGCTCTTCACGCCGTCAACATACCAATAAATCGCCGTGTTATCGGGAAGATTTGTTGCAGAAGCGGTGAGCATAAGAGTATCACCGTAATTGATTGTTTTCGATCCTGTATTATTCTTGATTGATACGGTTGCGGTGCAAATATAAGTTGCATAAACCGTTGTATCGTAAAGGGGCATTGTTTCGGGAAGATTTGCCCAGCCGTCAAATTTATAGCCGTTCTTTACGGGTGATGAGGGAGCATTGACGCGCGAGCCGTAAATCTGAGTTACGGGAGCAACATATGAACCGCCCTTCGTATCGAAAGTGATGGTAACAAGCTTTCTGTCGATATATACGTTAAGTTCAAGAGAGCCGTCTGCCGCAACTTTTCCGCTTGTGACACTCTTTTCGCTGTTGAATACGAAACCTTCGGGAATACTGTAATCTGCATTAACAACCGTATCAACAGCACCCTTGAGCGCCGATGTCTGCTTGACATAAATTCCGTCTGCACCCATTGTGTGAATATTTACGGCGTATCTTGCGGTAAGCGACTTCCACTGAGCCTCAAAGGTGCATCCGCCGACTGTGTTCATTGTTCCGACTGCAGGATTCCAGCCGATGAATTCATAGCCTGCTCTGACGGGGTCTGAGGGAGCGGCAATCTGCTCATTGAACAGAGCGGCAACCGTTACTTCTTCCGAGCCGTCTGCAAATTTGCCGCCGTTCGCATTGAAGACCGCATCATAGGTGTTTGCACTCCAGATTGCAGTGATAACGATATCTTCGGCAGGCATTTTTTCAGGAATTTCGGTGTCCCAGCCGGCAAAGGTGTAACCTTCTTTTTCGGGAGTTTCGGGTACATTGACTTCTCCTTCAAAATCAACGGTAACAAGCTTTTCTTCAGCGCCGTCCTCGTAATTACCGCCGTTCGCATTGAAGGTTACGGTATAAGTATTCAAAGTCCATGATGCATAAATCACAACATCTTCGGCAGGCATTGTTGCAGGGATATCAATGCTCCAGCCTGCGAAAGTATAGCCTGTTCTTTCGGGATCTGCAACAGCTTCGATATCCGTTCCGTAAAGCTGAGTGATGACAGGAACATCTGTGCCGCCCATGGAATTGAAGGTGACTGTTACGGTCTTTCTGTCAAGATAAATATCAAGAACAAGTGAACCGTCTCCGACAACAACGCCTTCCGTTACGCTCTTTGAATTGAGCACAAAGCCTTCTTCAATCGTATACTGTGCAAGAACGGTTGAGTCGGTGACCGAAGTGAATTCGGTGCATTCGGTAACATATTCGCCGTCGGTGCCCATTGTATGAACGTTAACGGTATATTTTGTGTCACCCTTGGGATTCCATTTTGCGATGAATCCAACATCGTTTGCAGGCATCTTCATATTCTTCTTATAGCCTTCCCAGCCTGCAAATTCATAGCCTGCTCTGACGGGCTCATCGGGAAGTCTGATTGTTGAATTATAGGTTACGGAGTTAACTCTCTTGTCGGACATTGTTCCGTCATCAAGAGCAATCTGACCGCCGTTTGCATCGAATGTTGCGTTATATTTGTTGAGAACCAGTCTTGCGCTGAATTCGAGGTCTTCGGCAGGCATTGTTGCGGGAATTTCCATGTTCCAGCCGAGGAATGTGAATCCTGTATTCACTTTGACTTCGGGGACTTCAATCTCTTCGCCGTAGAAATAGCTGACAACAAGAGGCGCGTTGCCTTCAAGACCGATATTCTTGAATGTTACGGTATATTTATTAAGAGTCCAGACAGCCTTGAGGGTTACGTTTTCGGCAGGAATCTTGCCGTCGGAACCCTCCCAGCCCTCAAAAGTATGACCTTCTTTTACAGGCTCATTGGGAATAACGATGTCAGCGCCGTAAAGTCCCGTTACGGGAGGAATTTCGTCTGCACCGTCGGTATCGAAGCTGACCGTAACGGTCTTTCTGTCGATATAAACGTTGAGAACAAGCGAGCCGTCAGCCTTGATTGCTCCGCTTGTGACGCTCTTTTCGCTGTTTAATTCAAAGCCTTCGTCTACTGTATATTCAGCGTTTACGACTGCCCCTGTTTCGCCTGTCTTTTCAGATGAAGAAACAGCATCGTATTCGCCGTCGGTATTCATTATGTAAATATTAACGGTGTATTTTGTATCGGTAGCGTTAATCCACAAAGCTGTGAAGGTGAGATTTTCATCGGGCATTGCTTCGGGAATTTCGCCGTCCCATTTTTCAAATATATAGCCTTCTTTTTCAGGTGAGGGAACAACTATTTGTTCACCGAATTCATATGTGTCAACGGTTTCTTCGCCGTCAACAATCCATGTTACTGTGTATTCGTTGATATCCCATGATGCGGTGAAGGTTTCGCAAGCGCCGTTTTCACCAAGGTCAGGCATGACGGAATAAATTTCCTTGTTCCAGCCTGCAAATTTATGACCCTTCTTTACGGGATCAACGGGAATTTCGATTGCCTGACCGAATTCTGCGGTGATATCGCCGATTTCGTTTCCGCCGTCGGTGTCAAACTTAAGAGTATAGCTTTCGGTTATCCATTCTGCGGTAACGGTATGATTTTCAGCAGGCATCTTTTCAACAGAATCTGCCCATGCTCTGAAAATATGGCCTTCCTTTTCGGGGTCGGCAGGATATGAAACGATTGCGTCGAAATAATACTTTTCGGTAGTTTCTTCGCCGTCGATATTCACGGTGAAATCATACTGATTTCTGGAGTAATATACGGAAAGAACAAGCGAGCCATCTGCACAAACATTTCCTTCAAGAACGCTCTTTTCCGTATCAACGGCAAAGCCTTCCTTGTCTTCGGGAGCAACAGTTGCACTTGTATCTGCGGTTGCGCTCTTCACTTCGGAAACGGGGTCACCGTATTCGCCGTCGGTATTCATCGTATAAACATTAACGGTATAATTTACTGTGTCTGCTGTGTAAACGGCAGTATAGGTTGCACCGCTGATGCCCATAGCTTCAATTTCGGGAGTCCATTCCTTGAAAATATAGCCTTCCTTTGAAGGAGCTTCGGGTGCAACGGGAATTTCGCCGAATTTCGTTACAACGGTCTTTTCCGCCGAGCCGTCTGCAAACACGCCTTCACCTGCGCTGAAAACAGCATTGTATTCATTGATAACCCATACTGCGGTGACTGTTACATCCCCTGCAGGCATTGTTACGGGAATTTCACCGTCCCAGCCAACAAAGGTATAGCCTTCTTTTTCGGGAGCAGAGGGAGTCTGAACCTCATCACCGTATTTATAGGGAATTTCGGTCAGAACGCCGTCAACATCGGTTATCAGCTTATATTCGTTGCTTGTGAATACCGCATAATATCTGAGAACTTCACCTTCTTCAAGTTCGGGCATTGTTTCGGGAAGAACAGCCTCTTCGCCATCTTCCGTCAGCGACCAATGGCTGAAGGAATGTCCGTACATTTCAGGATTTTCCGGAGCTGTAAAAACTTCTCCTGCGTCCAGATTGCGGAAATCATAAAGATTATTTGCCGAATAGAATTCAACGTTTCTGTCCGTATCGGTCCATATTGCGTTGAACACGAGTGACTCAGCAGGCATTGTTGCAGGAATTTCGGTGTCCCAGCCTGCGAAATCATAGCTGAATTTTTCGGGAATTTCTGGTGCCGTAAAGCTTTCGCCGAACGTTACTTTGATAACGGTTTCTGTTGAGCCGTCTGCGAATCTGCCGCCGTTTGCGTTGAATGTTACTTCATACTGCTTAGCGGTCCACAGAGCTTTGTAGCCTGTATCTTCAGCAGGCATTGTTGAGGGGAATTCGGGCTCCCAGCCTGCAAAATCATGACCCTCTTTTTCAGGAGCTTCGGGTGCGGTAACGTCAGAGCCGAAAATCTGAGTTACGTCATCAACATCTGAACCGCCGTCTGCATCAAAGGTGAGGGTTACGGTTTTTCTGTCAATATAAATATCAAGAACAAGTGAGCCGTCTGCGGCAACAACGCCTTCGGTTACGCTTTTTTCCTCATTGAGCACAAAGCCGTCTTCGGCAACATATTCTGCGGTCACGGTTTCTTCTGTTGTGCCTTCGCGGATTTCGCTTTCGGTTTCATATTCGCCGTCGGTATTCATTTTGTGAATATTTACGGTATATCCCGTGTCGGTTGCAGGAGTCCATGAGCTTGTGAAAACAAGGTTTTCATCAGGCATTGCTTCGGGAATTTCACCGTCCCAGCCTGCAAAAACATAGCCTGCACGCTCGGGAACATAGTTTTCGATTGCTTCGCCGTAGTCATACGTAACAACGTTATCCTCTGCGCCCTCAACCTTCCACGTTACGGTGAACTGATGAATCGCCCAGGCTGCGGAATATGTGATTTCATCGCCGCTTGCACCGATATCATCCATAACTTCGGGGACTTCGGGAGTCCAGCCGATAAAATCATGATGCTCTTTTTCGGGGTCGGCAGGAACATTGACTGTTTCACCGTATTTATATTCTTCATAAGTTTTTTCGCCGTCAACATCCCAGATTACGGTATAAACTTCATCTTCCCAGATTGCGGTGAAAACTATGTTTTCGGTAACGGTTTCGGGGATTTCTTTATCCCAGCCCTTGAAAACCTTACCTTTTCTTGTGTTTACACGGGGAACGGAAGGCACTTCGCCTTCGGTATAGCAATCCTCGGTCAGTATATCATTGCCCCAGTCCCATGAAAGCTTATACATGGGTGCCCATTCATAAGCGAGAGTTACTGTTTCAAGAACGGCGTCTTCGCTGATTTTTTTCGCTTCTCCGCCGTTGATTGTTGCATTTTCGAGAATATCGGAAAAAATATATTCGCCGTCAACGGTGATTTCACAGCAAACTCTGTATCTGAGGTCGGTTCTGAATGAAGACGAAGTCATCGCACTCCATTCTTCTCCGTCAGCTTTCTGCTCCCAATAAACATCGTATGAGGTGCATTCAACATTCTTGCCGTCGGCAGTAAGAACAATTTCGGCTGTATCCGAAGGGATTTCTCCGACTTCGGGTTCAGCAATACCGCTGACTTCAACACCGTAAATCTTTTCAACAGCTGCAACCGAAACTTCATCGATTTTAAGGCTGCCCATATCGCTGCAGTCATGGTGAACAAAAACCAGTCTTACGCTCTTGCCGATATATGAGCTGTCAATGCCTGCGCTGTGATAACGGTACTCATTACTTTGAAGAGTTTCACTGTGAACAAGTGACGAAACGGATTCATCTTCAAGCTTTGCCTTTATATTTTCGGCGGTAAGGTCATCTTCACCTGCATAAACATATAACGAATAATGCTCCGAAAAATATCTTTCATCGGATGCACCTGCATTCCAGATAACGGCAGGCTGATAATACTTGCCCTTAATTTCAATTTCGGGACTTACAAAACAGTTTTCGGGAGTGAGAGCAGTTCTGCCTGCGATATAGTAAGATTCGGACGCCATGCATCCTTCGCTGTCCTTGCCTGAGAATGATTCTCCGTCTGCAGATGTCCTATGCTCCCAGCCATGACCGTCGCCGTCGATATCAAAAGATACCCAGCCGTCAGCGCCGTCTTCAAACGAGCTTGTCCAAAGCACTTTCGATCCGCCTGCCGCATTGATTACGGGGATAACGGATGCGACCATAAGCACCGCAAGCACAACAGATAATATTTTTGTTATTCTTTTCACTGTGAACCCTCCTTAAATGTTGACTTTCCTGACTTGGGCATTTTCGCAAAGAACTTTTGCAAAATTATACTCCTTGTCCACTGCAGAAATATCCGCATAGTTGTTTTCTGTAAGCCATTTTACCCAGCGTGCTTCGGATTCGTCATCAAGAAGAACGGGTCTGAATCCGCCTCTGAGATAGCTTTTTACCGCAGGAATTCTGAAAATATCGGTTGAAAGAGTTGAGGTTTCGCAGCCGCTTTCAAAAGCCGCCGCATTTGCAATATCGGCAAGATATTTTCCTACACCTCTGCCTCTGCATTCGGGCTTTGCAGCAACCATATGCACTCTTGCAACCTTGTTTTCCCAAAGAAGAATTGAGGTTGTTGCAACGGGTTTGCCGTCTCTTTCAACAAAGAAAACATAATTTCCGTCATAACCGACTTCGTTGGTCATGCACCTGTCATAAGCTGTTATATCGTTATGCTCGCCGATAAGTGAACCTTTACAGATGTCAACCCATGCCTGCTTATCTTCATCGCTTCCGTTGAAACGGCGAAAGCTGAAGTCTGCGTGCGGCTCAGGATATTCGGCGGAAACTACTTTTTTAAACATTATTAACTGACTCATACTGTGCCTCCGATTCAGAACGATATTCTGCCATTATAAAAACATTTTAACACTTTTATAAAAAATATCAATACTTTTATTATTTTTATAAAAAATAAAAGACTGCACATCAAATGCAGTCCTTATAGTCATCGGAATCGGTTTTATTCGTTTTCAACAGCCTCTCTGAGAGCCTTTGCAAGCTGGTCGGGGCAAGATGTTGTTTTGAATCCGCAACGAATTCCCTCAAGCTTTGCAATAACATCCTTTGCATTCATGCCCTCAACGATTGAGCCTATGCCCTTGAGATTTCCGTTGCATCCACCCTCAAAACGCACGTTTTTAACGGTTTCGCCGTCAAGCTCAAATTCAATCATTCTTGCACAAGTGCCTCTTGTTTTATATTTATAAACCATTGTTTATCACTCCTTTTCACACATTCTACAACAGAACCGAAATATTTTCAACAGTTTTTCAAATCAGAATGTAAATCATTGCGAATATCAGCGAAAAATCCGCCCTCTCCGCAAGGAGCAATACCGTAATGGGCAGAATGAGATTGCTGTCGGAATCAAGGTTAATGATTATCACCGCCCATAAGATTTGTGAGCATCGGCAAAAGCTCAAAAAGCTTCATCATCTGCATCGCCTCGTCGGCTTTTCGGCGTCTGTTTTCGGACAAAAGAGGTTTGAGAGCTTCGATAAGTCTTGTTCGGCTGTCGGATTTATTCATCGCTCCCATTATCGAAGAAATGCCCGACATAAGACGTGCGTTGCCGAGTATGTTTGACAAATCGGGCATACCGCCAAAGCCGAAGCTCTCTTTTTTCTCCGTTTTTTCATCCGACGAAAAAAGATTTTCAGCCGCCGCACGCAGATTCTCCATATCCTCTTCCGAAAGTGAAGAAAGGATTTCGTTTATGTTATCCATGTTTATATCCATATTATTTTTTACCGAACTGTTTCATTATTTTCTGCGCCTGCTCACTTCTGAGAAGCTCCTCGAGAGCCTTTTTATCGCCGAGAATGCGCTTTATTTCGTTAACGCCGTTTTCGGGGAGCTTGCTCTGCATTGCAGAAAGCATATCTTCGGGACTGTTGCTCTTTGCCGATTTTGCAAGTTTCAGAAGCTCCTCGGGAGAAAAATTTTTGTTACCCGTTGCAATCACCGCCTTTATCCAATATAATTATTATGTTATGAAATCAATGCGTAGAACGGAGATGATAAATTGAGAATCCTTGTTTTTTCGGATTCGCACGGCTCAACATGGCGTATGCGTGAGGCAATATCCATGCACAGCGAAGCGGATATGATTATTCATCTCGGCGACGGCGAAAGGGATATCGCTCTTCTTAAAGAAGAAATCGGCAGGAGAAAGATTGTTCAGGTCTGCGGAAACTGCGACTTCTGTTCTTTTCTGCCTTACAATGAGCTCGTTTCCGTTGCAGGCATTAAGATTTTCTGTTCTCACGGACACAACGAATATGTCAAACACGGCATAACCCACTTCGTTGAAAAAGCGAAATCAACAGGTGCGGCTATTGCATTATACGGTCACACACACGAAAGTGTTACCGCCTACGACGACGGACTTCACATCATGAATCCGGGAAGCATCGCAAAGGGTGAATACGGTGCAATCGACATTACTCCGCAGGGAATAATGCTTCTTCCGATGAAAATATGAATATTATTCTGCGCCGCCTCATATATATTTTTCAGGCGGTGAGATAAAATGTTTGTATTTTCTGTTAAAACATCAAAAACAAAAATTGCGGCTCTTATTATTGCGATAGTTGCGCTTGCCGCAGCGCTTTTCATGATTATCGGCAAAGGGAAACAGCCTGCCGCAAACGATTCCGTTATAAATTATAAGGCGGAAACTGCGGCGGAGAGAAGAGCTTTTCTTTCGCAATTCGGATGGAAAATTTCCGAAGACCCCGTTGAGGTCAGCGAAGTTATTATCCCCGAAAATTTTGACGACGGCTACACCGAATACGCTGCAATGAACAAGGAGCAGGGTCTTGACCTTGAACCGTTCAGGGGTATCCGCGCAAAACGCTGGACATATACCGTTCTGAATTATCCGGGACTTGAAAACACAAAATCCGTTCAGGCAAATCTGCTTGTTTTTGACGGCAGAGTTATCGGCGGTGACATATGCTCGCTTGAGCTCGGAGGCTTTATCAAAGGCTTTGTTTTTCCCGTAAATGAGCCTCCCGCAACAACCGCTGCGCCTCAGAGCGCGGTTGTGATTGAAACAACAAAGGAAGAAACAACAAAAGGAAGTTAAAAATGAAAAACATCGTTTTAATCGGTATGCCGGGTGCAGGCAAAAGCACAATCGGCGTTCTTCTTGCCAAAACAATGCTCATGGATTTCTGTGACACGGATTTGATTATTCAAAAAAGAGAAAACTCGGCTCTCTGCGAAATCATAAAAGAAAAAGGCACTGACGAATTCATCAGAATTGAAGATGAAATCATCAGTGCGCAGAAATTTGAAAACTGTGTTGTTGCAACGGGCGGCAGTGCCGTTTACGGCGAAAACGCCATGAAGAATCTTAAGGAAAACAGCGTTACCGTTTATCTTAAGGTCAGTGCGGATGAGCTTGAAAAACGCATCTGCAATATCCACACAAGAGGCATCGCCATGAAAGAGGGCACAACAATCGCAGAGCTTTACACCGAGCGTGCACCTCTTTACGAAAATTATGCCGACATAACGGTTGACTGCTCATTCAGCACACCCGAAGAATGCGTTGACGCAATTGCGCAAATGCTTTAATGCTTATCGCACAAATAAACATTGCACGTCGTTTTTTCGCCCTTCCTGCGGTTTGAAAAAACGGCGTGAATTTTTACTGTTTCGCCCTCAAGACCATCGGGAAGTTCAAAGAAAAACGTATTGTTTTTATCCGTACCGCAAACACAGTGCTCCCATTGATTTGCCTTGTAATCGGGCGCTCTTTCGGGGAATCCGCAGAATTTTCCGCCGATTTCGGCAACGCAGTAAACGCACTCCTCTCCGTGCTCGCCCTCAACGGCAACAGCAAGCTTCGAGCCTTTTCTGTAATCGGGCAGAATAACCTCGCCGCTTTTTGCAAGCTGTATCTTTTTGTGGCGGTAATGAGCCTGCATATTGTTGGCGAAAGGCTCTTTGATATCAAGGGTTTTGCCGTCTTTTATCAGCCTTACGGCATAAATTCTGTCAACGGGATTATCAATACGCAGATAACGTATCTTGCCGTTTATTCCGTAGCTCGCAACCATCTTTTTGCCGTGAAGATCATAGGTTGTATGAACTGTAAATTTAACGATTTTTGCGGTGAAATCACCGTCGGCAACGCTTGTTTCAACAAGCTCCGAAGTGTTCCAGATTTTAAGGTCAGACGAATATTCGGCATGAAGCGGAAGCTTCTGAATTTCAACCTCTCTCGTCTGATAATCCGCAGAGAAGAATTCAATCTCAACTCTGTCGCATTCGGTTTCTTCACCGAAATCAACTCTCAGACAGCCGCCGTTTATTCGCAAATTCATGTCACAGTACGTCTTGCTCTGCGCATCGAAGAAAGTATCGGGATCTGAGTCAAACATATTTTTCGCTTCACAGCCTCTGAGTTTATATGTTTCCTGCTCAAAAAAAGCATCCCTCGCCGCTTTGACTTCGGGAATTTCCGTTTCGCCCGAACGGCGGACTGTTCTGCTTTCGAGAGAATCGTTGGTAATTGCATACATCGCCGATTCATAAAGGAATTCGCCGTTTTCGGGATCTTTTTGAGCATTTTCAAGAGCACCGAGATATATCGGCGCTTTTTCTTTTATATCGGTTTTTTCATCCTTAAGAATTTTTACATCGACGGGAGTACCGTCTTTTTCTTCTTTGATTATTTCATATTCGCAACCCGTAAGCATCGGTTCGGCTTCGTTTTCAACCGCAACTTCGATAAGCGACGCACGGAAAGGCATCAGTTCAACCTCAACGGTATCACCGACTCTGAAGAATCCGAGATGTTTTTCATACGGATGGTGAATGTTGACGGCAACCGGCAAATCCGTTGAAATTCCTATCTCTTCACCGATATTTATTTTAACCGTTTTTGTTTCCCATGAGTTGTTCCCCGACGCAATGAATCTCTTTGTCTGCGTACCTCTTGAGCACGCATTATCACCGTATCCCTCGGGCAAAAGCTTTCCGTTAACAAGAATTCCCGCATTTCTCGCATGGAGATTGTAAATTCTCGCAAGCTTCGGCAGCTCATCGTCACGCATGAACCACGGATTGCCGTAGATTTCGGGCGCAAGAATGAGTGAACGGTTGAACGCCTGATAGATAAGCTCGTCCTCAAAATAGTCAATATTCGACGAAATGCAAACTCCGTGGTCCTCCGCAAGACGTTCGAGATTGTCTGTGTGACCTCTCGTGAACATAAAACCTCTGTGGTGCATGGCAGTCTGCTTGTTGCACGAAAGGATATCGACATAGGTTTCGTCGCCGTTCCAGAGATAGGTTGTTATATATTTTTCAGCCTCATAAAATTCAAGGCGGTGATTGAGAACAACAAGGTCGGGCGAATATTTTCTGCATTCTCGGAGCATATCCGCAAAAACCCCGGCTTTTTCGGGGCGCAGATGACCGCAGACACCGTCAAGCTTGAAAAGCGCAAAATCATAGTCACGGCAAAGATGAACGAAGAAATCAAAACGGTCTTTTTCTTCCTCGGGCGCATCTCCGAATCCGTCGGGACTTCCCCACAGACCGAAACGGATTCCGATTTCCTTCGCCTTTTCAACAACATTTTTATATCCTTCGGGATACTGCGAGAGGAATTTTTCGCTCTTTACGTTGCCGTAGCCTTCGCTTGCACCGTCATAATTCCCCGCATCCCATGCGTAAATGCGCAGATTCATGCCGTAAGTTTCCTTAAGATATCTGAAAAATTCAAGGTTTATGAGAGTCTGCTTTTCTGTTGCGCCCTCGTTTGTGTTGTTTATCCACGAAAAATATTGCGGTATCGACGGAGTAAAATTATCCGCACCTGCATTTTTTGCTGTTTTTTTCATAACAAAAACTCCTTTTCGGAAGTATGTTTTAATTATAAAATAATTCCCCGATAATTTCAATGCTTTAAATTGACAAACATCGCCTTTGCAATTATAATTGTTTTATAAAATACGCGGAGGAGTATTATTATGCTTTACAATATCTGGGGCTTTGTCAGACAAAGTGCAGTCAGAATCTATCTTGCGGCGGCAAAAACCGTCTATAAAATCAGCGGCGGCAAGTATCCTGAATCGCTCTATTGCAAAAGAGCAAATCCCGAAAAGATTGAAACCGACGTTAAAATCATTTCCGAAAACGATTATTCAACCACCATTGCAAAGGTTGACAAAAACGGAAATATCAAAAGCGACGACTTTGTTATCGTTTCAACAACCGACTTCCATTTCGACGTTGACCACGACATCAACACAAAGGCGGTTAAGAATTTCGTTCAGCATATCAAGGATATAAAACCCGACCTTGTTGTGCTCACGGGCGACAATATTCTCTCAAAATATCAGCAGATTGATGCCATTCAGTTTGCACAGATGATGGAAGAAATCGGCATTTACTGGACTGCGATTTTCGGAAACCACGAAACAAGAGAAGACAGAGGCTTCTACAAATGGCTTCTTTTCAAGAGCTTCTGCGATTATGACCATTGCCTTTGCAAATTCGGTCCCGATGAGATGTTCGGATACGGAAACTATACAGTAAATATTCTCGGAGAAGGCGGAAAGCATCTCAAAACTCTTTTTCTCTTTGACTCGGGCAGAGATATTCTCGACAGAGACAAAGAGAAATACGGACTTCCCGCAGACTTCAACGGCTACGATTTCCTGAAAAAAGAGCAGATTGATTTCTACAAAAACGAAACCGCAAGACTCAAAAAAGAATACGGCTCAGCAGATTCGTTCATGTATATGCACATACCCCTTTGCGAATACGAACACGCATTCAAAGACGACGGTAACGGCAGATATGTTCCTTCAGGCGAGTGCGAAATCCTCTACGGCGAGCAGTATGAAAACGTCGGCTCATCAAGCTACAACAGCGGAATGTTTGACGCAATCCTTGAAACGGGCTGCACCCAGGCGGTTTTCGCAGGTCACGACCACGTCAATGACTGGGCGGCGATTTATAAGGGCGTTCACCTTGTTTACAGTCTTCCCGGAGGCTATGCCGTTTACAATCTGGGCGACAAAACAGGTAAACCCGAAAGCGAATGGGTTGAAGGCGTAACAATCACAACTCTCCATGCCGACGGTACAATTGAACTTAAACCCCGATACAACAGAATTTTCCTTTGATAAAGGAGTTTATTATGTCTGAAAAGAAAATAAGATTCGGAATAGTCGGCACAGGCACAATCGCTCACCGATTTGCCCGGGCTATCAAGAACGTTGAGAACGCAGAGCTTGTTGCCGTTGCATCAAGAACAAAAGAAAACGCAGAAAAATTCGGGGATGAATTCGATATTCCCGTGCGTTTTGACAGCTATGAAAAAATGGCGCAATCCGATGTGATTGATGCCGCTTATATCGCCGTTCCCCATTCGGGTCATATCGGCTGTTCATGCCTTATGATGAATAACGGAAAACACGTCATCTGCGAAAATCCCATGGCGGTCAACACGGCAGAAGCAGAAGAAATGTTCCGCTGCGCAAAGGAAAACGACGTTCTTCTTATGGAAGCGATGTGGGCAAGACTTGTTCCGGGAACGCTCAGAATGCTTAAAATTATTGAAGAAGGCGTTCTCGGTGATATTCTCGGAGTTGAAGGCAAATTCTGCTACACCATGGATGAGGACGAAATGGACCACCATGTTTTTGCTCCCGAACACGGCGGCGGTTCACTGCTTGACGTCGGAGTTTACGGTCTGAATTTTGCAAGCTGGTATCTCGGAAAAGACGTTGAAGAAATCAACGCTCAGTCATCGGTTTATAACGGAGTTGACAGTCACACCTGCGCATTAATCAAATATAAAAGCGGTGCAATCGCCGATATTTCCAGCGCAATTCTTCTTCGCAAACCCAACGAAGGCTATGTTTACGGAAGCAAGGGCTATGCTCATCTGCGCAGATTCTATGCTCCGCAGGAAATCGATATTTATCTCAATAACGGCGAAACGCAGAAAATCTCCGTACCCTATGCAGGAAACGGTTTCGAAGAGCAAATCGCACATTTCTCTCAGTGCGTTTCCGAGGGTCTGAAGCAAAGCCCCGTTGTTACTCCCGAGCAGACGCTTTATATCACCCGTCAGATGGACGGAATAAGAAAAATGACAGGAATCGTCTATCCGCAGGACGGCGCAACGGATTAATCCGCTCTTCACCCGAAAACCTGCATATAACTTTAATCAAATAATGCGAAAACTGTTGAAAAACAAAATTAATTATGATAGTATGAAGTAAACAAAAATATTTACAGAGGTGTTTTTTATGTATTGTAAAACTTGCGGCAAAGAAATGAACGAAAATCAGGTTATCTGTCTCAACTGCGGTTGCTCAACAGGTACAGGCACAGCATACTGCGCAAACTGCGGCGGACAGCTCTCTCCCAACGCTGTTGCTTGCATGACTTGCGGCGTTTCAGCTGATTACGGTTCAGCAAATAAAAAAGGCAACACAGGCATTCCCGGTCTTGACAACAGCAGCTGGTGCCCTGCAGACAAAGAAAAAATTCTTGCAATTCTTCTTGCTTTCTTCCTTGGCGGTCTGGGCATTCACAACTTCTATCTCGGCGAAACAAAGAAAGGTATTCTCAAGCTCCTTACTTGCTGGATCGGTATCGGCGGCATTCTTGCTATTATTGATTTCATCAAAATGCTCATCGGCTCATATGTTGTTGACTCAGAAAAGTGGATTTAAGGGGTGACCGAAAATGAGATTATGTTCTTCATGCGGTACAGAAGTCAATGATCAGGCTGCTTTCTGTTCAAACTGCGGTGCGGCTTTAGCACAGGTTAAAGTTCCCATCGAAGCTCCTGTTACAGAAACACTTGAAGCTCCTGTTACAGAAACGCTTGAAGCTCCCGTTGCGGAATCACTCGAAGCTCCTGTTGCAGAAACGCTTGAAGCTCCCGTTGCGGAAACATTCGAAACTCCCGTTGCGGAAACATTCGAAACTCCCGTTATTCCCACAGACGCAAAAATCTGCACAAACTGCGGAAATCCTTGCAACAAAAACGCTGTTATCTGCGTTAAATGCGGTCAGAGCTTGACGGCTTCAGCCCCCGCATCATCAGACACAATATTCTGCACAAACTGCGGAAATTCCTGCAACAAAAACGCTGTTATCTGCGTCAAATGCGGTCAGACTCTGACATCTTCAAATTCCAAAGCAACTACAAAGGCTAAAACCAACGTTGATCTTGCTAAGGTTATTTCAATACTTTCAATTGTTCTTTGTGCAATCGGCGTGCTTTCCGTTACAATCTCTACTATTTCAAGTTTTTCTTATTCATGGTACAATCCTGTTCCGTCGCTTATTTCTATTGCAGGTTCAGTTTTTGTTCTTGTCGGCTTCATTAAAGGCAAATGCAACAAGCTGCCCGGCATCGGATACATTTTATCCGTACTGTCAAGCATAGTTTCATTGATTGTTTATGAAAATGACATTACATTTGTTTTAATATTATCAATCATTCAGACCCTTATGATGGCTGCGCTGTTTATAGGCAAAAACGAAATCAGAAAGTTCTGGTATGCACCTATTGCCGTCTACGGACTTATCGTTATTATAGGATTTATTTCGAATATTTCGTATGGAAATTTCGGATATGCCATTTCCGGTGCTGCAACAATGCTTGGCGGTGTTTTCGGCGCTGCAGTTTCCTGCCTGAACGCAAAACTCAACTGGAACAATCCGAACGAAAACTGAGGTTTTCTCAATCCAGATTTTTACGAAACACTCACTTCGGTGGGTGTTTCTTTTTTGCAAAAATTAACCGCGAAAGCATCGAATCCACCAAATAAAAAATTAAGGTTCATACCTGACGGTATAAACCTTAATTTGGTATGAATGTGGATAACGGATTCAATAAAATAAATGTTTATCGGCAGTAACATACATATTTCAATAAATATTAATGGCTTTAGAGCTTTATAATATTATTAGCATTAACTATGAATGAAAATTGTATTAATAGGATTTATACAACAATACCTGCCAAAAACTGTTTTTGATATTATACTGTATTTAATAATTGATTTTGGTATTTGCAAAATGCAAATTAAAGAATCTCTTTACTTATGCATTTTAACAAAAAGTTTGCACTTGTAAAACAGCAAGATTCGTGTAAATCATCGTTCTTTTCTATGTCTGCATAATCTGAAACACATTTTATCGATAAGAATTTGATGTTGCTTGCTTTGGATTTAGTTGCGGCGAAATATACACCGTATGTTTCCATATCAATGGCTACACATTTTCTGTGTTGAGGTCTTATTATTTCGTTGAACAGGGATTCATCACAAATAACAGAAGCTCCTGAAGGCATGGGAGCAATATGTATATTAGGGTTTATCATATTGCTTTTATGCACCGTGTTCCACTCATTGACTACATCTGATAATATATCTTCTGTTAAAACTTTGAGGCTATCAATATTGGCAATTGAAGAACTGATTTGATTGGGTGATGCCTCAAATTCATAATAACTACTTTCGGCTTCTTTTTTTTGAGGCTTAATTTTCCCATTTCCATAATCCCATGTATGAGAAGCTATTATAATATCACCTAACTCCACTTTGCCTCGAACACCACCACAAATTCCAACCATATAAATTTTTTCGGGCGAAAATGACTTTATAATTTTTGTGGTTACACAAGAAGCAGCCGTCATTCCCATCTCAGGGAGTTTTGTCAATAAAATTTTCTTGGAAACATCTCCAATAATAAAATCGTTGGACAAGTAAAGTGTTGGGTCATCATCTAAACTTATATTTTTCCAGTCAGCCAATAAAGATTTAACAGAATTAAATTCTTCTTCTACCGCTGTTATTATAGCGATATCCACACTTTCATTTATAGGGATCTGGTCATTAATTCTCTTTAGATATAATATTTTATTTGTGAGTTGCTCTTTCCATTTTTCATTCGAAGAGTTCCATACAAATATAGGAATGAGTTTTGAATGAAAAACACTTTTTACGCTCTCATAAACTTCTTGATCGGATGTTACCCCTATAACATTATAAGGTTTTCTTATCCTTTTTAAACCTTCAATATCATTCAACAATTCAACTCCAGCATTTTTTGAAGGATTAATTGTTGACATGTTTTCCGGCAACATAATATCAATCATTACCAAATCGTATATTTTTCTTTCCATTGATATCAATGCATCTTTTTTTGTAGATACCGTATCAATTTCTACTCCCAACGACTCTATACAAGAATATAAAGTTCTAACTCTAAATTCATTATCATCGACCAACAAAATTTTAACCATATTTTTTATCCTTTTCTTTGACTTTGTTATTCTAAATAATTTGAAAGTTGTTTAGAAGTTTCAGCATCTCTGTTTTCCATTCATTTTGTATTGAAGAGTATCTTACCATACCTTCATAATTTGAAAACATTGTTTTAAATTCCTCATCTAGCTTTTCGGCAGTTTTTTGAGAAATGCCTTCTCCGAAAATATCATATTGAGTTACAACAATTACTGGAATATCAATTTTTTTTCGTTTCATTTCTCTTAAGAAGGTTTTTCCACCATAAGAATCGAAGTTTTGAGAGTCAATTATACTGAAAGTAGGCATGCTCATATCAAGCAGTATAATATTAAAAAATTCACTGCGTATACGACGAAGTCCGTAGTTTAACGATTTTTCGACGACTGTTTTAACATCGGCTTTTATATCTTTTAATACATCATTAATATTACTTATTTTTAAGTCATCATCGTCAACTATCAGAATTTTTATCATATAACACTATCTCCTTTTTAATTTTTATTTCGACTCTAAATTTATTTTCTTGAAGCGAAACATAAAATTGATCACGTAATCTTGTTGCAGAGAATAATATTAGCATAACTTTTAAAAGACCCATTCCACCTTCTTGTCTTGTGTTTATTATTAAATATTTTCCTTTACTATAATTGTTATTAATCTCGTCTATTGTTGAATTTAAAGACTTTTTGTCAATTACATCAGACAAATTGTTTTCTACAATTAAATAAACTGAGTGATTATCACTTTTTACTGAAAAGTTTATTTTTAATTTGTTAAGTTGCCCAATAAAACCTGAATGTTGAATTGCATTGTTAAAAAGCATAAGTATAATATCTATACATTGTCTGAAAGCTTTTCCATTAAATATAAAATCATCATCTTTTGATTTAGTAATTGAAATTGCCTCAAATCCAGAGAATAATTTTTTCTCTATTTCTGAACACATATCAATTAAATCATCAAAGCTAAAATTTTCCCAATTATCCGAATCATTTAATGAAAACCATTCTGAAATGGTATTGATTTCAGAGTTTAACGCTACTTTACAGTCTGTTATTTTCTTGTTTATACTTCGTCTTGCGGATGCTTTTTTTATGCAAGCGTCTATGGCTTCGTAGAATTTATCACATTCCTCTGTTAATAGGTTTAGCAAATTGGGTAAAACATCTTTTTTAATTATTGCAAGAAAACTGTTTGTTTTTGTGAGTAAGATTTTATTTAATGCAGAGATCATTTCTTCGGTATTAATTTCTTCTGCATTACCAAACAAACCTAACAAATAACTTATATCAGTTTGTGATAAACTATAATTAAAAACAGCATCCTCAATAGGCTTATCAATAAAAACTTTTAATGTATGCTGCCGGATATATTCTAATTTATCGTTAAAACTGATATTAAAATTATGGAGATGAGTGTTTATATCCTCGGAAACATCGTTGCTTTTTATTAAGCTAGAAAAAAATGAATTACATTCACAAACATCATATGACAGGTTATTGTCTGTTAGTGTACGTAAAACTTGATTTGATAAAGAACCATGTCTTACACGAGTGCTTAGTGATGTGTCAATACCAGAGCTACTAAAGCAAAATGCTTTTGCATATATCAAATACATTTCCTCTAAAAGATATTGTCTAGGATTACTAATATAAAAAATGTTTTCTTTTTCGTCCATTTTTAAATAAGAAAATGGTGATATACTGTTAAAAATTTTCACTTGACTATCTATATCATCATAAGTGTTTTTATAAATATCTCTAATATCAACAGAAACACTACTTTTTTCAACATCTCGCAAACGTTTTTTTAACTCTAAATTTTTAGTTAAATCTTCAACTTCAGATTTTAACTCCCTATTATTTCTATATGTGTCTAGATCCAACAAATAATTGCATATTTTAATTCTATATTCATTGACACCTTCTGCAGAATCAAATAACCAATATATCTTCGAAAGCATATTTTTGCTACAAATTGATTGTAAATAATACAAAATAAATTTGTTGTTAAACGTACTTTGAGTTATTTGCAACGGATCGTTATAATTATTATCATCCAAAAAATTCAGGAAGCAATCGCGTTTATATTCGCTGAAATCGTTATCAATAAAAACATAACACAGCTCTTCAATGGTAAGAGGTGTTGAATTCGAAATTTTATTGTGTATATTTTCGCAAACTTTATCGGTGTTCATTGTATATAGCAAAAACATATTATCAATATATGACTCAACCAAAAACATAGAAGCTGTTGAAAAGTTATGTTTTTTAATGTTATCTATAATTTTCATTCTATAGTATGCTTCTTTATAATAGTTATATGTATAGTTTTCTTGTGATTGTTCCGATAGAACTTCTTCGACAATACTTATATAATCTTCAGATTGTTTGCAGTATATACATTTATAAGGTATCAATGTTTTGTTGTTGCTACTCAATTCGTAACTGATCAAATTTACATCTCCAAAGGAATTGTACTGTTGATAAATCGAATAGTAACCATTGCTATTTGAAACAACATTCAAAAAAATACAAATTCCTTTATGAATTGAAAACGAATGTAAAGATCTAGCTAAAACAGATAATCTTTCTATACTATATTTTATCTCCTCAATTTCTCTCTTCCTTAATATATTAAAAATCAATTGTATTATTTCATTGCTTATCAATCCATCAGTTTTTTCGGGTTCTTGATTTAAAATCAACATTGATGTTGCAACAAATCTATACGCAGAAAATGAATTGTACAGTTTCGAATCGTTGCTAAAAAACATTTCAACAACCTTTTCGTGGTCGTTCTTATCAAATGCATCTATAAATTCAGAATAGTCTTCTTCGTTTGGAATGTTTTCGTTTGATTCGAATAAAATGTTGTGCATTATCTGACATTCTGGGCAAGGTAAATCTCTTAAAATTTTGTAACACGATTTAAAAATAGTCTTTTTGTTATTTAAATTTATTGAGAAATAGTGTTGCAAACAGCTTACCGTTGTATTGTAGATATCAATTAAAGAATACATTCCCTCTGCAATTAAAACCCATTTCCACTCAGTGTCAGTGTTCGGTTGATTTAAAAACAACCTATAACTATAGTGTGTTTGTGATTCTTTGATGATTTTGGACTCATCTAAACTTTCTTTAATCCTTTTTCTATAGGAAAAAGAAGGTTCTTTTGTGTTACATTTACCCCTAAAAAGATAATAATAATTTGATGCTATATCATCTAATCGTTCTATAAAAGAGTTTTTTCTTTCACCAAACTCCTCTAATAAACAATAACTTTCAATTAGCCAAAGAGACATCCCACATGTTTTTTCTACCTTTGCTAAAACATCAATCGCTTTATCATACTGTTTTGTTAATACGAAACGTTCGAAAGATTCCTTGTGTTTAATATATTCTTCAATGCGATCACCATATGTCTTTATTTGTGAACAATACCACAAAAGTATTTTAGACAAATTTAAATTACTTAAATATCCAGGAAAAGATATTGAACTAAAATTTAAAGGAAAATAGTTTTTCTCTATTGCGATTTTTAAATTAGCATTTTGGGGAATGAGATTTGATACTTTCATAAAATTTTCACCATTATCAGTTTTTAAGAACTGAGCAAGGTTAAACAAACAATTTCCTTTTCTCAAAACAAGATCTAATAAATATTTTTTACTTTTCATTGCCAACATCCCCATTTATAATATTTTTTGATATAACTAAACTAAAAATATAAATCGATTTTAAAATTTGTGTTTACCATTTTGAAATATTTAAATTACATTATTTGTGTTAACTATTAGATAAAGTTGATGTTATAAACAGTTATACTTATACAAATATACACTATTTAAATATATATCTGATTTCAAGTTGCTTTACAAAAATGTTCTATTTTTCGACAAAAACGCTTGTTTTTCGCATTGATTATAAATATTAATTCGCACATTCGACATAAGTAAAGCCTTCTTGTAAAATGGAATTACCAAATTACAAGGAGGCTAAATTTATGCAGAAAACATCATTTGAACAGAACGGCGGCACATACAGAACAGTCGAAGATTACAGGATACCAAACATCACATTACCTGCCGAAGCAAAAAAGCCATCGGCGTATGGGGACTAAAACGCAAAGATCATCTTATGAAACATAAACGAGTTCAGTTCAACATTATGCTTATGAGTGGCACATTGTGGACTCATCTTGCGGAGATTGATGAACAAGCATCAGATATGTTCTCTCGGCTGGTAGAACAGATGAAAGTAAATGAGGGCATAACAGAACAGCTCAAAGAAGACAACCAAATGGAATGGGTTGCTCGTATAAATAACATTGAAGCACGGGCAAGAGAATTTGTTAATCACGAGTTGATTTTTACAGCATAATCATTTTTAAAAACAAGATCAGGCGCAACGGGATATTTATTCCTACTGCACCTGATTTTTGTTTTTTATATAAACTGTTTCTGTGGGGTGTTAGGGGTAAAAACCCCTGAATTTCGGATTTGTACACACAAATCCATTGCTCGCTAAGACAAATGCCAAACACTTATGAATTTAAAACCGACACTTTTGCAACGCAGTTGAAAACTGTTGACAAATTATTCTTATATTGTTACAATAAATAAAAATTACTGAAAGGCAGGTGGACAAGATGACAATGATGATTTGCACAATGAATCGGAGAGCCGTTTTGTCCGTTTGCGATTGATGTAATTTATATCTTTCTGTGAATTGCAGGCATCTCCGTTTCGGAGGTGCCTTTTATTATTTTGGAGTTTAAAATGAATACAGTAACGGAATATCTTAACAAGCCTAGCGGAACATTGTCTGTTCCGTACTGGAAAGCTAAAAACATAACCATCCCGCCCGATATGCGAATTCTGCACAACAGAGATTTTTCATCTGACATATTATCTGAATACACTGATGAAAAGTATTTTCGTTTATATCATACCCTTAAAGATATACCCAAAATCGCAACGAATGATTTTGAAATCACAACCGCAACACGAAAAGATATAAAGACAATCGTGCAGATAATCAACGATTCATATACGGACATTTCAGTAAACCTGGAACTTATCAAGAGTTATACCCAAACACCTGTTTACAACGAAAACTTATGGATAATAGTTAAAGAAAAAGCAACGGACAAATATGTCGGTTGCGGTTTGGCGGATTATGATGCAGAAGCAAAAGAGCTTGTGCTTGAATGGATACAATTGTTACCTGAATACCGTGGTAAGAAAATCGGTCAGTTAATAGTAACAGAACTGCTTTTCAGAATGAAAGGTGTTGCAGATTTTGCAACCGTTTCGGGCAAGGTTGATAATGCGACAAACCCCGAAGCGTTATATAGAAAATGTGGATTTGTTGGTAGTGATGTGTGGCATATTCTGCACAAGAAATGATGAGGAGATAGTTTTATGCCTATGAACGGTTTAGTTTGGACTTTTGATACAGTTGCAGATACCTACGAAAAACTGCGACCCGGATATGTGGATGAGTTGTATCAAACTATCTTTGATTACGCACCAATAAGTAATACAAGCCGTGTTGTTGAAATCGGCATTGGCGGCGGTCAGGCAACATTGCCTTTTCTGGAAACGGGTTGTAATCTTACCGCAGTTGATTACGGTGAAAACTTCTGCGAAATCTGCCGTGAGAAATTTAAAAGTTATTCAAACTTTTCAGCGGTTTCGGGAAAGTTTGAAGATGTTGAGTTGAACAGCGAGTACGATTTGATTTATTCCGCTTCTGCTTTTCATTGGATACCCGAAGAAATCGGATACAAAAAGGTCTTTGATATGCTGAAAAACGGCGGTGTTTTTGCCCGATTTTCAAATCATCCGTACCGTGACAAAAGTAAACCTGCTTTGTCGGAAGAAATGGATCGAATCTATGCGGAATACTATTACAAATACCACAACAAGAAACAAGAACCACTTGTTGAATATTCGGAAGCTCAAGCTCAGAACAGAGCATTGATTGCCGAGAAATATGGCTTTACAGATATTCAATACAAGCTGTTTTACCGTACACGCACATTCTCAGCAAAAGAATACATAATGCTTCTCGGTACATATTCAGACCATATCGCTATTGAAGAAAAAATCCGAACAGAGTTCTTTTCAAAGATAGAAGATG